>NZ_CP013949.1:6840499-7171499 GCF_000296215.2 Bradyrhizobium sp. CCGE-LA001
TTTGTCCAACATCTTCTTGTAGAGCGACAGATTTGTCGCCGTCATGGGATTACGCCGCGAATGGACCTTGACAATTGCTTCGGCTGCGATGCGGCCTGACGTCATGGCGAGGTTGGAGCCCTCTCGATGAACGGCGTTGTTGAGTTGGGCCGCGTCGCCAACCACCAGCCAGCCATCGCCGTAGAGCTGCGGGACTGCCTTGTAGCCGCCCTCAGGAATGAGGTGTGCGGAATATTCTTTGACCTCGGAGCCGGCGATCAAAGGCGCTACTGACGGGTGCATCTTAAAGTGATCCAGCAATCCGTACGGCGTTTCGCCAGTCCGCTGGAAGTCGGCGACAAGACAACCCATTCCGAGTGAGATGCATTCCTTGTTCGCATATATAAAGCCCATGCCAGTCATGCCACGCGAGATCGTACCCGCTGCCTCGATCACTACCCCTTCGTCGCCCTTGAGATTGAAACGAGCCTCAATCGTCTCCCGCGGCAAGAAATGCATCTCCTTGACCGCGAGTGCAACCTTATCCGGCGTCGGCCGCTCACGTAGGCCGGCGCGCGTCCCCAGGAGGCCATTAACGCCTTCGGCCAGGACCACCACGTCTGCCTGTATTTCGCCGCCTTGACGATCTGTCCGCACTCCGATCACCTTTTCATGGTCGTCGCGTGCAAGTTCGGTGACCGTGGTCTCGTACAGGACGACCGCGCCGGCCTCGCGTACTTTCGATGAGAACCATTTGTCGAACTGGGCTCGGATGATCGTGTAGCGGTTCGGCCGTTCTTCGTTGAACTCCTCGGAGCGGTAATGCATGCCGACGTGGGAGCGGTCGTCCATCATCCAGAAGCGCTGCTCGACCAAATGGCGTTCAAGCGGCGCTTCCTCCCGAAAGTCGGGAATGAGCTTTTCCATCATATCTGCATAGAGGATTGCGCCCTGCACGTTCTTCGATCCTGCATACTCGCCTCGTTCAAGCTGTAGAACCTTCATGCCGCTCCGTGCCATGGTCAGTGCTGCCGCGTTGCCGGCCATGCCGGCGCCGACCACGATTGCATCGAACCTCTCATCGATCATGATATCCTCTCTAGCTGAGCAATCCGTGCGCGCGATTGCGGCAAAAGCCGCGCTCGAAACGCAGCCGTCAGCGCCGGCAATAGCTGCACAGCATCCTGAACGATCGCGATATGGGCGAAGTCGAAGATGGGCGCGTTCTTGTCAGTATTGATGGCGACAATCAGATCGGCCCCCTCCACGCCGACCCGATGTTGGATGGCCCCAGAAATGGCAGCTGCGACATAAAGCTTTGGCCGGATGGTCTTTCCAGTCTGCCCGATTTGCCTGTCAGACGTAACCCATCCCCTTTGCACCAAAGGACGGGAGCAACCGTACTCGGCTCCTAGCACGACTGCGAGTTGGCGTACCAAGTGAAAGTTCTCCGGCGATCCCAGCCCCAATCCTCCGGCGACCACCGCATCAGCATAGGCCAGATTGGATGTTTCGGAATCGCGGTCCGGAATGAACGAGAGCACCTTGGTAACGATATCATCCTCAATGAGACCAAGTGGATGAATAATAATGCGAGCCGCGTCGCGAAGGACACGATCAGGCATTGGCATCACGCGCGGTCGCACCGTTGCCATTTGCGGTCGGTAATTCAAGGTGTAGATCGTGCAAAGCAATGAACCGCCGAAGGTAGGACGTGTAGCCGCAAGCGAGCCATCCGCGTCAACGTCAAGAGCTGTGCAGTCAGCAGTCAGACCTGTCAGCAGCGTTGTTGCTACAGAACCGGCGAGATCGCGGCCAAGAGTAGTGGCGCCCAACAGCAAGATCTCAGGCTTATACTTGTTGACCAGTTCGGCTAGCGCTTTGGTGTAGGATTCGTTGCGATAATCCGATAGCACGTTGTCGCTCACGAGATATGCCAGATCGGCCCCGTAGCAGAACGAATCAAGAGCGGCGTTGCGCGTGGCCTCGCCCTCTGGCCCGATTACCACGGCCGCAAGATCAACCTTCAGCTTGTCAGCAAGTCTGCGGCCCGCACCCATGAGCTCCCAGGAAACGGGATGCACCTGCCCCCGCTCCTGCTCGACGAAAACCCAAACATGCTTATAGGCCTTGAAGTGCTCCGGCAGTTCTCTTTTGGCTGCAGCCCGGCTGGACCCGGCCGGCACCACCGCATTAGTAACATTGGTCATACCCTTGAATTTCCCTCAGGACTTCCACATTTTAGGCGCAGGTCGCTTAACAGCGTGAGTTGACTGTCGAACATGGCTCGGATCAGCAACTGGCGCGTTGCTTGGCAGGCTCCGTCAGCCGCTACCTTCATAATGCGGGCCAACGGTACAAAGAGGCCCCTGACCATGGTCCACATGCCGAGCAGAACCTGGTTCAAGATGTTCCCCGCGCCGCCTCCTGCGCGATTTCGTTGCGACTGGCTCCAGCGCTGCCGGCAGAGCATCGGCCATAGTGCCCCAATGATTCTTGCTCGACCCTTCCGACACTGCCGACCACAGGGATGCGTTCTTTGTGGTGCAAATGAACTGTGGACTTGGCGTTGCGGTTGGCACTGAACAGGCTACGCAGTTCGTGCGCGACCCCCAGCAAGGACAAAACGAATGAGACCATGCTTTTGGGCGGCCACGCCGACGCACATTGCTGCTGGCGATTGCGTGGACGCGGGTCTGGTCGACGCTGGGGATCGCCTGCATGCCCTGTTGAGATGTAACCGCAAGTCGCGAGCTATCCATTGACCGACACCTTTCGGCCAACGCCGGCCTCAACAGCATCCAGGTCAATATCGAGCATGCCTGCGAGGAGGCCCACATGATGGCGGCAAGAGCCATGTACAAACTAGGCAACGTCATTGGTCTCTCCTCAAACCTCATCGCCGGCAACGGCATGGATTTATTCGGCGTCGGCGACGCTGATGCCGGACAGCAGCAAATGTCGTACCAGCTAAGGGACATCAAAAATCAAGCGATGGACAATGACTTGAGCGAGTTTGATAGTGCCATCATCGGTATGGTGAGGCGGCAACCCCGGATATCGTCTGATTTACGACAGTGCTGTCCTGCCTTTTTGTGAAGAAGCTATCAGGATGAAGACAAAATCGGTGCAGAGGGCTAAGATAACCCGCGCAAGCGATATGGGACATGCGCGAGCTCACTTCAGTTCACTCAAGGGCACGAACGTCGCCGGCTTCTTTGGCTCTGCGACCGCATCCTGCAAAACTTTGAACACGCGCTGGTCAATCGGCGAGGAGGCCACGAAGTCTGCATAGGCTCGCTCCAGCATCGCCTTGCATCGAGCTGTGATCTCCGCCTCCGTAGCGCCGGCGAACTGTTCCTTGCCGAGATATTGGCCCATGCGCCTTAAGATATGCAGACGCGCGACATTAACGATCCCGGGATCGTAAGTGACGCCAAGCAGCGCAAAAAAGTCTTCCGCGGAAGAGGCCTTGTTGAGCCGGTCCAGAACAAGGGCTGTCATTTGCTTGTCGCTCATCGCAAACTTTCCTGTCGGTTGGGGCCGCGGCCGTCTGGTCGAGACGGAGGTCAGCTCGATGACCGCGTTGCCCCCTCTTTGAACTCACTTTATGTACGGCCACACTGCGCTTCCAGACACTATCCTCGCTAGGCAGCATGGCAATCACGGTTTGAGGCGGCTTCGGTGTCAGGTGGAAATGCATGGGATCCCTCCGCGCGCCCGCAGGTGGCTCAGCTCCGAGAAGACGGTGCGAGATATGCTCATCTTATCCGCCCTGGATCATCGTGCGTTCGCGAACGTCGCGCCAAATCGCAATCAACGTCTCGCGCTGAATTAACCGCTTGTGCTCAATGGCATGCTCCCGCACCCGCGAAAGGATTTGTCCTGTTTCATCTGCGCTGGCAACAAGCTGCAATTCAGCTAGCAACGAGGCGACCGCCGAAAGCCCTGAATGCTTTCCCATCACAAATCGGTTGGTGCGACCAAGCAGATCGGGATCAAGCGACTGATACGTGCGTTTGTCCTTCAACAGACCGTCCACATGAATCCCGGACTCGTGGGTGAACACATGCTCACCAACGATCGCCTTGTTCAGAGGAATCGCACGTGAAGCCGCAGCCGCGACCATCGCAGCGACCTTCTCGAGCTCCGGCAGTAGGATGCCGGTTTCGCGTCCGTATAGCTGCTTGAGTGCGACTGCGACTTCCTCGAGCGGCGCATTGCCCGCACGCTCTCCCAGCCCGATTACGGTGACCGATGCATGGCTCGCGCCGCTACTGATGGCAGCAAGCGTGTTGGCTGTCGCGAGCCCGAGATCGTCGTGGCCATGGAATTCGAGCTCGAGATCGGTGGCTGCACGCAACTTCCCGACAAGTACGCAGGTGGAATCGGGGTCTAACACACCAAGCGTGTCGGCAATGCGAAAGCGACGTGCACCCGCGGCCTTCGCCGTGGCAATCAGACTGATGAGAAACTCTAGATCGGCGCGCGAAGAATCCTCACCGCCGACCGCGACCTCTAGCCCGCGCTCACGGGCATAGCCGACCACGCGCTTGACCCTTTCAAGCGCCATTTCCCGATCGCCGCCAATCTTTGCCGAAATGTGAATATCGGAGGCCGGAACCGAGATGTTGACCATCGAAACGTTCGCCTCCTTTGCCGCATCGACATCGGCTTCACGCATTCGGCACCAGCCGATAGCGGTTAGCGGTAGACCCGCTTCGACAATCGTGCGAATGGCAGCGATTTCGTCGTTCCCTATTGCGGGCGTTCCCGCCTCGAGCTCAGTAACGCCGGCTTGTGCCAGCGCCTGCGCGATGGCCAGCTTTTCCTTAACGGTGAACGCAACCCCTGGGGCCTGCTCGCCGTCGCGCAATGTCGTGTCGGTGAGCACGATTGGCTTGCTCTCGAACGACCGTTGGACAGCAGTGGCGGCGACGATCATGAGCAGCTCCTTGCTTTTGTTTGACAAAGATCCGTTCAGCAACCCCCATGCCATGCCCGCCGCCACCTCAAAGCCTTGGAAAGCCACTTCTTTTCGCTACGAATACATTGTTGTAAATGCGACATCGAATAAGAAGAGACTCCACATTATCCTTCACGCCGGCACACCTGCCGAACGGATGCGCAAGGCATTGCTTGATCAGCTGGTGGTCCGGTCGGCGTCTCACGCAGCTTCGCAATCTGGAGAACGGGCTTGCGGATTTTCACGACTGTCCTTCATCGACCAGCTAGTGATGCGCAAGCAGCGTCGCGTTGGCCGCAAACTACCATATGCGCCTTGCTGAGACCTGGTTCGGCGCAAGTTCACCGCTTGGCTGGTCTAACGTGCTGTACATGGGAAGCGGGCTACGAGAGCAGATATGGCGCGATTTGCTACATCCCTGTCTTAGGTAAATTGCTAGGCCCACCAAACATTGCTAGCTTCCCGCTGCGCGTCCAAAGTACCTTTTCTTTAAGCGACCTCCTAGGACACTGTTCCGGGACATTGGTCGCGATCGCGAGAAGACGCCACCCGGCGGACCGTTGTCTGGCCCAAGCTCGCAGGTCGGGGGCATCGTAGATACGAGACATGCCAACCGGAAATCCGGCGAGCGCATCAGACATCCCTGTTGTCGATGTCCGGACCAGGCGCCTGTCGTACAACCTCGCGCCGGCGCTCCGCCATCCGGCTCTCGCCACTTTCATCGCCAAAGCAGACGTTGAAGTCGTTACATTGCGTGCACACAGGCGTGGTGCACATCAGGAGGCCATCGTTCTCGCACAATGTTCGGTAGATGAAACGCTTCCATCGCATGTTGTTGATGTTGCGCGCGGCGAGCGAGGCGAAGTGACGGCTTAGCAAGCGGGAGAGCTCACCGCGGTCCCCCAATCCGAGATCTTCCCAGAGATGATTTGGCTCTATGGCACGACGTGCAACCATCGCAGCAAGCCATCCACTGAGCTTGCCTTCAGTTGACCTTCGCTCAAGGAGAAGATCACCAATCATTGCGACCTCATCGTCCTGCTCACACATGAAATGCAAAAGCCCGTTGTCGGCTTTGATCGCGACCGCCGGGAAATAGTCCTCTAGCAGTGCCGCGAGCTCCCGGCCGGGTAGGCCCACGTTTTTGGGGATTGGACCACCGTCTATCGCGGCAGCTGCGAGAATTGACGCAAGCACATGGCGATCGAAGTTCCTGTCACTCGAAATATCAGCTTCTAGGGGGTACACGCCGGTGAGCAATCGATAGATCGTAGCTCCACGATGCGCTCGACTAGTCGGATCAGTGGCATAGTCCGCCATGAAGGGGAAGAATTGCGCTTCGGACATAGTCTGTTGGCAATCGGATACGGCGCGCCTTGTCCTTGTCAAGAGACGCCGATTTAGCTTCTGTCATCGAAATGCCGGTCCCCCTGGGGGAAGGGGGAAATAGGAGGACCGGCATCCGTCGCGAGCCCTTGCGAGGCCGCGACCCGCGACCTTTACGAGGCCGCGAGCTCGGCGGCGGTCTTGCCAACAATAGACTCGTCAACCGCCTTCATAATCCCGTGCTCCATTAGCATATCCTCAAGCTCATCCATGGAAATGGGAGTTGGGATGATGCCTTTGCCGCCATTGTTATGGATTTTCTTCGCAAGATTGCGATAGTGATCGGCTTGCTCGGAGTCCGGCGCGTATTCTAGAACAGTCATGCGGCGTAGCTCGGCATGCTGTACGACGTTGTCCCGCGGCACGAAGTAGATCAGCTGGGTCCCGAGCTTCTTGGCCAACGCCTCGGCTAGTTCCAGCTCCTTATCGGTCTGCCGCTCGTTGCAGATCAGACCACCGAGCCGCACGCCGCCAGAGTTGGCGTATTTTAGAATGCCCTTGGAGATGTTGTTGGCGGCATACATTGCCATCATCTCACCCGACATGACGATATAGATCTCTTGCGCCTTGTTCTCGCGGATTGGCATTGCAAAACCGCCGCAGACGACGTCGCCGAGCACATCATAGGAGACGTAATCGATGTTCTCGTAGGCACCATTTTCTTCAAGGAAATTGATCGACGTGATGACGCCGCGTCCTGCGCAGCCGACACCCGGCTCAGGCCCGCCCGACTCTACGCAGCGGATATCTTTATAGCCGATCTTCATGACGTCCTCGAGCTCGAGGTCTTCCACACTGCCCGCGCTCGCTGCGAGGCTTAAGATCGTGTCCTGCGCCTTCGCGTGCAGGATCAGGCGAGTCGAGTCCGCCTTAGGATCGCAGCCTACAATCAGAATCTTGTGACCCATCTCGGCCAGCGCTGCCAGCGTGTTCTGCGAAGTGGTCGACTTTCCAATGCCGCCCTTGCCGTAGAATGCGATTTGTCTCAGTGAAGACATGTTGCTCTCCATCAACCGATTTGCCAAAGTTGCGCGCTGTTGGGCGCGCGAGCTTGTTTCTCTTCAGAAACGAGGCACACGGGGGGAAGGAGAGCATCGCTCGTCTTGCGCGTCTGCGTGCACTCAGCCCTCGCTCAGTGTTGCATCAAACTGGTTTGCAATCCCCGTGCCAGCGCTTGTTCTTCCCTCTCACGCACGTGTTTTCGTTTGAAAGCCCGGCGAGCCTTTGAACTGTGCCAGACATCTTGAACCCGGCAGGTCCTCCCTGTCAGACTTCGAACAAGGACTGGCATGAAATGGTAGGGCCGCTTCCTGACATACAGGTCGCCCGGACCCGGAGCGGCATTTGCTAATATTTCGCAAGTTCCCTCTTCAATCGCGTGAGGATGACGGCAATGCAGGTTGGCCTACGTCGCCATCAATTGGCCGGTTGGAGGTTTGATGGACCATAGAGAAAGAACTCCCCGCGAGACTCTGAAGTTCACGCCGCATGACAGGGCCGAGACGCTTCAGATTGACGTTGCTTGTTGCCGAGGCCGTCGGTTGATTGAGACCCAGCGTGGTGCTGCTCGTGCTCCCGCTTGTAGGTGTGGGACGCCGGCGCTTGCCGGCGAAATGGCAGCCCACTTTCCGAATTCTTTGATGATCGTGAACGAACGCTCCGGCAAGCTCATGACGCACGAAGGCATTAACGGTTCGTTCACACAGCGCAAGGCTCGGGGGCGCTGAATTGCGAGGTCGTCCGTAGGAAGGTCAATGCCGTAGCGGAGATTTTACCGCCTCGGCGATCGTGCCGCTCCGCGTGCCGAAGTAGGCACCTTGTCGATATCCAATATGCACACCAGGAACAGGCCCGAAGACTACCGGCCGCGTGATTGCCAAGGATATTTGGAAGGCGCGGTAGAATGCAGAGAAGATTCACCGTTGCAGTACGCCGGTCCCATCCCTTTTGGAACCGATCCGCGCTCCGGATCATGTCTGGGGATATCAACTCCTAAGCAAACGACCCGCCGGGTGGCCTTGCGATGCTGCTGGCAGAGTGAGTCCTGATCCCGCGTCCACTGGTAAAGCGCCGATGTCGAAAGACATGCCGCGATACGATCATGAGCTAGTGCTCGCGCGCGCTTAGGAGAGAACACACAAGATGGTCTTTCGAATTGTTCTCACAAAGAACCCAGAACGAGCTGCCCTCATGTGAGAGGACTGTTAAGCACTGGCGATCCGAGCGAGGTAGGGCAAGTTACCCTCTCCCACCTCTGGGGGAGCCCCTGCTCTGGTAAATGCTTTCGTGAGTGAATGGTGGTCTTCAGACAAGACAGCCTTGTCCACTCAGGTTGTGCTTCCCGACAACACGACCGCTTCTACGCGTGTGCGCGCATAACGGACGGCTCCATTTCGAAGGCCAAGATCCTGGCTGCAGACTTACTCTGGAGCAGGAAGTCTATGACGGTCTCAAGAAGCGCTGCTTAGACAAAACGAGAGACAATGACGTTCCGGGAAGAACCCCCACGTTTCACAGCGAAACCTTCAAGCGTCGTGGCGACAATACGCGCCTATGAGCCGCACGGTTTGATTGGCATCAACCACCTTGCCAGCGCACTGTGTCAATAGGGGTGCGGCGCGGCTCCTCGCGCCAGATTGGGAATGGAGAACTTCGATGAGAACAAGAACAATTATGAGGACCGCATCGCCTCTCGTGCTGGCCGCGGCGCTCGGTGGAGGTATCATGTCGGGACAGGCTGCTGATCTGGCATCGGCGCCGCTCTATGCCAAAGCGCCCCCCATCGAAGCTTTCAATCCCTGGATGATCCGCTTGCGCGTACTCGGCGTACTGCCGGACGCCGGGGCGAGCTCGGTCAACGTCGCTGGGGCCCCGCCTCTGTCCTCGCCGAATTCCACGCTCTCGATCAGCGATCAAAGCATACCGGAACTCGACATCACCTATTTCTTCACCAGGAACATCGCTGCCGAACTCATTCTCGGCGTGACTAGGCATCACATCACCGGCGCCGGAACTCTCGATGGACACGATATCGGCAAAGCCTCGCTGTTGCCACCAACGCTGACGCTGCAATATCACTTCACGGATTTCGGCGCGTTTAAGCCATATGTCGGCGCAGGCATCAATTACACCGTATTCTTCAACCAATCCGCTGCCAACACGCGATTCGCAGGCCTCGCCGTGACCGATCTGCGTATCAGCAACCAGGTTGCCCCTGCGATCCAATTTGGCTTCGACTACATGCTCGATCGTCATTGGGGCGTCAACTTCGATATAAAGAAGCTGTGGCTGAGGCCGGATTATTCGGCAACTGTAAACAACGCAATTCCGGTCTACGGACAGGCCAACATAGACCCCTGGCTGGTCAGCGGCGGCATCGCATATAAGTTCTAATGCGATCGTTGATTCACCGAAGCATCGAGCGTGACGACGCTTCAAGAAAGAGCCGTCCCGCTCGATCGTCGGAACTTAAGCCTCATTGTGTTCGCATTGGTGCGAGCCGTCGTCGGCATCAGTATGAGGTGACGCGCGCGGCCAAAATCAGCCATCAGCTTTTTCTTGCGTCACGGAAGTCCCGTGGCATCAAGGCCAACCAATGAACTACAGCCAGCGCGTGGACAGCGCCACGTGCGAGTGGACCTAAACCTCAAAGCCTTCCAGCAGCCATGGGAACTCGATCCGACCGAAACACCACTGAGATCAACTTCCCGCAACAAGATCATTCGTCTCGAATTGCGCGCGGAGTCCTCAAAGAATGTCCGACGCTACCACCTGTAATAGTGACGCAATCCAGGATTCCGGAGGCATCTATTCTTGCGCGGATGCGCTCACGGCCGAACGAGCACTAGCCGATGGCCTTAGCTGCGCTTCAATACGATCACAAGGCGATCGACTCGTCTGCCCTTTCTCAGGTGTGATTCTACGATCTCGTCGATGTCTTCAGCCGTGGTCGGGCGATACCAGACGCCATCGGGATAGACCACCATCAACGGACCTGTGTTGCAAAAGCCGAGGCAACCCGCCGGCGTCAAGGCGACGTCCGAGAGCGCTTGCGCCTCGATGGCTTTGCCCATTCGATCCCATAGGGCAAGCGCGCCGGAGGCGGCGCAGCTACCATGCGGATGAGTGGGGGGACGCTCGGTGTGGCAGGCAAAGACATGATGCCTATAGAGTTGTGGAAGTTCCAGTTCATCTTCTGCATTCATGCGCCTGCCTCCTCACTCTGACGACCATCTTTCCTGAGGCGAGCACACGTGAAACGTTGCCCGTCCATCCCGCTATCGATTGCGCTACTACCCGAGAGGTTTGCGCCACGATCACTGCTCTAGCAGGCAAGATCAGTTGCAGATAGCTCCGCGTCTGAAAGGCTTTGCTCATCAAGGCTTCAACGTTTGACCCTGCCACAGCCTTTTAGTCCCATTTGGTTTGCTCCACTATCCATGCTCTTCATGCAAGCTCCGCACCATCGGGGCAATACTCGCTCTTGCACGACTCCCGTCGACTTCCAAGATGCAATTTCAGCATCGTCATACAAAAACGTTCCTCTTTGTTGCGGACATCACGCACATCGTACCGGGTTTGACAAGAAGACACCGCCGGCCCTCGCCCATGTCGTCGATCTGCTAAAGCGCGAATGCTGTGACGCCATTCCGCTCGGCCGGCATCCGCCAGACGGACTGCGGGCACCTTGATCTCGTGGCTAGCCACGGCATTGATAATCCATCGTTCATGCCGGTGCTGTCGTTTCCTGTCTTAGGGTACGATCTGTTGTCTGGCCGTGGTTGATAAAGCAGGCTCCCACGCAAGTGAGAACATGAAACCACTTGTCGGGCGCGGGCCTCGGCGGGCACCCGCTGATCTGGAGCACGCGGCCATTGGGACGAGGGCATGGATGATGATCTGCGGGCTCAAATCGTTCGCCGTTCTTTTGCTAAGCTTAGACAAGGGGACGGGAAGCTAAAGATAAAAACGTGGCGCGCTCATTTGTCGACCTGCGTGGAGCTAACCTCCCGCAGCGACATGGTCGCACGCTTGCATTCCGGTGATCTTTTTCTTTGCGCGATCCTCACTATTCTCGAAACGGTGACGGGCTATTGCTGCAGCCCATCCAGATCGTTCTTTGATTGCATGAAGTTGCATCCTCGGTCCCATATCGCAACAAGGGCTGTGCGCTTACTGACCTCGACCTAGCCTTGCGCAAGGGCAGAACCCTCAATGGATGGGTAGCGCTCATGTCGCGCCCCGCACCCTCAGCGCAAGCAGAAGCCCAATGCTGCAGCTCGGAACTTCAACAGTATATTTTCGGCTGGGATAAGCGGCAACGCTCCTTCATATGTCTCAGCAGTCGGCCCATTCGCAATTCGCTGCGAACGCAATGCGCTCTGATAGCCGAGAGCTCGGGGATTGTAATATCAGGATCTGACAGCAGACCGGAGAAAACGCTCGCATTCGCCACCCGCCGTTATCGACGTCATTCTCTGCAGACTCTAAGCCGATCCCGTCAACATTCCTTCTAGCCAGTAACAATCCGATCGCTCCCGCCTGGTCGGCCGTAATCTGCATGCACTGGTCGGATCCCTCGATTCAGATGCGGGTCTATCCGCGAAGGACGTCGGAATGGTTTCGCCGTGATACCCGACGCGTCACGTCGCACCCTGGTGATGGAAAGCGGCGATTCAGGTCGGCAACCGCGTTGGTATCAGCCTCAATCGTTGCTGGCAGACGTCCGATCTCGTCTATTCCTCGGATATTTGCCATTGTGACTCCTATATGACTGTTTCCAACGAGCATCACCGCCAGAACAGCCGCTCAGGGTCCATGTTCAATTCGTCGATAGCCGAAGCCAGTCGGTGATACATGCTATAAAATTCCCATATCCCCCGTGCATGATTCTTGAAGAACAGTTTCCAGGTCCGGCTCACGGTATCGTAGTGAAATACAGCGACATCAATCAGGCCCCCCTCCCTGTCGATGTTGTGCGAGCAGCAGGGACTCTCGATAAGATAACCAGCCTTCACAGCAGTCACGCTGGGCAACACGTAGCGATAGTACTTGCGCGAGATCAAGGCACGCTCAATCCTCTTGCGATCTAGCTCATTCGGCTGGGCGATCACCCCGATTGGAAGCTTTCTCGTACCCTTCATTGCAAGACCCCCCTCACACGACGGTGATTTCCTCTTCAAGACATCCGATGATCGGGCACCCACCGAAATCCACAAGATAAATGGGTACGCTGGCTTCGGTATGCACCAACACCCGGACAATCTTGCCGATTTCACCAGCGCCGACTAAGATTCCATCCCGCGGTGCGTTGGAAACTGAGCCGTCGTTAATGACATCGACCGCTGTTTTCACGCGCTGGCCCGATCGATATTTGGGAACGCGCGGCTCCATCATGATACAGTCCGTTCTGGCAACGGCAGATCATCAATCTCTTCGCACGCATCGAGTCGATCGAGCTCTTTTCGCTTCATGCCAACACGGTTGCCACTTTCAATAAATTCGACGCCATAAATATAGAACTGCTGTAGGAACGTGCCGATTGAAATGACGTAGCCAACGTCTCCCCTCTTCGCCAAGACGTCGCCAATCTCCTTGCCGCGAAAAGTGCCGTCATTGCGAATGGTGCGGCGGGCTCGCACCTTTTCGCCAAAGCTGAAGGCCGGCGGCCCGCTTAGCTCGACGACATCACCATCCCGAACGATTTTATTCATGCATTACTCCTCCGGGCCCCGCAGGACGGTAGCGGCGCGGGTGCTGGTGATCTCCTGCTCCTTGCGCGCACGACTACACGCCTTTCAGGCAGCCCCCTGATAGCGCGGCAATGATGTGTCGATGACGCAGGTGTTTTCGACCGGACAGACGGCGACACACTGCGGCTCGTCGAAATAGCCGACGCACTCGGTGCACTTCTTTGACTCAATAGTGAAGCTTCCAGCCTTCTCACGGATTGCAGCGTTCGGACATAGCGGCTCACAAGCCGAGCAGCCCGTGCACTGTGAGGAGATGATCTTAAACGGCATCGGTACACCTCCTAAACTGCGGAGACCAGGGGCCCTTGCCGGATCGCGGCGTCGCCGCGCTGGACGTGCTGGATCTCACCACTTTTCACCTTATCGAGATAGGACCTAAACCAGGCGATCGTGGATGTCTCAATGAACTCATGCGCGTATTGTTCAACCGGCTCGATCCCAGCACTGATCAGACTCTTCCTTGGACAGCCACCGATCTTGGCTACGAATACAGCATGGCAGTCGTTGATGGCACGGATGATGCTCGCCAGCCGATCTTCCTCGCCATATCCGCCCTGGCAGTAAAGGTCGACACGGCGGTGGCCAACGAATTTGACCGCGGATGTCGAGAGTTCGTATACTAGAAACTCCCTGGCATGCCCGAAATGCTCATTGATCAGTCCAGATCCTTTGGTGGCGACTGCGGCGAGAAGCTTGATCTCGCTCGTCTCGCCAGCGATTTTTTCCAGCTCCTCCTGTCTGGCTGAAATCTTTGCTTCGCGCTCATCTTCGATTTTGGCGTGATAAGCCTTCCGCGTCTCAAGCTCATTTTCGACGTGCATGGCCATGATCTTTTCTGCTGTGAACTCATGGCTCCGATCGTCTCCAAGAAGGCCGATTGCGTCAGCGCGGCACTGGCGGCAGTGCCGCATCATGTTTATCTGGCCTTCGCAAGCATCTTGCAGCGCCTTCAGCTCGTGCGCGGTCGGGCCTCGCTGGCCATTGAGGCCGAATGCGGTGCCGTGTTCAGGCGACGAGATCAGTGGCATTATATTATGCACGAAGGCGCCACGCGACTTGACCGCCCTATTGACCTCGATGAGGTGCTGATCGTTTATACCGGGAATCATCACCGAGTTGATTTTGCACAGGACGCCTCGCTCTGAGAGCATCTCGAGGCCTTTCAACTGGCGACTGGTAAGTATTTTGGAGGCTTCGGTGCCGGTGTAGCGCTTATGGTTGAAGAAGATCCACGGATATATCCTAGCCCCGATTTCAGGATCGATCATATTGATGGTGATCGTGACGTGGTCGATTTTGCACCGGGATATGGTGTCGACGTGATCAGGCAAATCCAGCCCGTTTGTCGATAGACACAGCTTGATGTCAGGAGCTGCCGCGGCAATGAGTTCGAACGTCTTGAATGTCTTTCTTGGATTGGCTAACGAGTCGCCGGGACCTGCGATTCCGATCACGCTCAGCTGTGGAATGCTCGCCGCGACCGCGACCAACTTTCTTGCCGCCTGCTCAGGAGTGAGCTTCTCGCTGACTACGCCTGGACGCGATTCATTGGCGCAGTCGTATTTGCGATTGCAGTAGTTGCACTGAATATTGCAAGCGGGGGCCACAGCGACATGCATGCGAGCGTAATGATGATGCGCCTCTTCGCTGTAGCAAGGATGGTTCTTGATCTTCTTCCAGATCTCGGATGACACGCCGCCTTGGACGGGCTGTAACCCGCAGCTCGCTGTGCCGTCCCTGGATTGGCTCCGGCAGGCCTTTTGATCGCCAATGACCCGCATCTTGCCGCCAGCTTCCGCAGCTTTGACATTCTTTCCGCGTCCGGCAACAGCGTTCATATTCAGTTCTCTCCTGCTGAGTAAGCTTACGACCTACAAATTGGAGTGAGCAACTCGCGTGCCATCACGGATGCGCGCGGTGTTTCGCTCTATGTGTTGAGTTACCTAGAGTGATCCACACCATTGTACAGACGCCGCGCTGACGCACGCGTCGGGAACGCGACAGCAATGTCGGCTGAGAGACGCGAACGTTTGCGTCCTCAGACGTCTGTCTTCTCAAAGTCGTCCCTGCCTTACCCGCCCCGCTGCTTGCGATCTCCTATTCTCACCGGGATGGGATGGCCCTACATGCACCGCTACTTGGCGGGCAATGTTTCCATCGCTTGCGGAAGCCTCATCGCAATCGGTGTCAGGCGTTGCTCGACCAGAAAGCGAAGCTCCTTGCTTGAGAGCACTTGCGGATCAACGATCGCATAATGAGCCTCGGCCGAGCGCTTCGTGACCTGCCGCGCATAGATATGCATTAGCTGGTTGTTGAAGCGACAGCCGATGAAGAGAAAGCTCCGCCCGGTTCGCCTGTCTTTGATGATGTCGGGAATCGGGGTCTGGATGTCGATTTCAGTCAAGACCTCGACGTAATCAGCGTCAGTGATCAGGAAGCTCTTCGCCGGAGCACGCTGCCATGCGGCTTGTACAGTACAGTCGGTCAATGGACAGCCGAGGCATGATCAACCACATGGCCCTCCGAATCGTAAAAGCGGTACCAACGATCCTCGCAGCCTGCCCGAGCAGGTTATACCTTGCACCTCACCCCATTCGCTACGGTTACCGAGCGCCGCACGCATCGCACCGTCGTACCAAGAGGCCACTATCAGCGGCAGGGCCAGAGTCGCAAGATGATGATGCAGCGGTGTTGGATCGGTCGACAGAGAGAACGCCTGCGCCATCAATGCGGTGACGATGGAACGATGCTTGTTGCTCTCCACATACTGCGCCGAGGCCCGTGCATTGCCTTTGGCCCGGCGCGGCACCGCGACCTTACTGGCGAAAGAAGCCGCTAAGGCTTCAGGGGTCATTGGCGCCTTGGGCTGGAACAACTCCGCTAGGCCTGGTCCAAGATACGGAACAATGCTGCCGCCTCTCATCTTGGCAGCAAGATCCGTGAGAATCGCTTTTGCGTCGACTGCATTGGCGAACTCGATCTGCGGAAGTGGCCTCATCGATCGTCCCTGTCATCCCCACGCTTTTTTGCATTGATTGTGATCGGCAGCCGCGTGTCGCTCGCCATTTCGGGCAGGTCGAGGACCCAACCATTGGCAATCCTGATCCAGCCTCCCCAAAGTGTCTCATGCTCGGATTCCACGATTGGCTCCTCGAGGTCTTTCTTCGGCACGTAAATCGAAAGGCCGGCGTCGGGGGACCGGCGGATCATTATTTTCATGAACTCTAGTTCCTGAACCGGGATGCATCCGGAGCGCTTTCGCATGCTCGCCGCAATTGGGCGCGTAAGTGAGTCAAAGTGTCTGACACGACAGAAACGACCTGGTCGATCTCTTCGACAGTTGTCTCACGCGATAGAGACAGGCGCACGCCGCCGCGCAGGCTCTTAGACGGCACACCCATGGCACGCATGACATGCGACGGCACCATTGAGCACGAGGCGCAGGCTGATCCGAGCGAAGCGGCAATGCCCGCAAGACTGAGATGATGGACAATTGCCTCGCCCTCAAGATCGTCAAACGCGATGTTCGTCGTGTTTGATAGCCTGTTGCTGATATCGCCCAGCGCCATGCAGTCGCCGTTTTGCAAAATTCCTTGCTCCAGGCGGTCGCGCAATCCGCCGATGCGAACGCACTCCAGCTGGAGCCGCTCCGCCGAAAGCTCTGCAGCTTTTCCAAGGCCAACAATGCCAGGGATATTCTCAGTACCCCCGCGGCGTCGTCGCTCCTGTGATCCGCCCCAGATCAGCGGCCTGAACTTTGTGCCTTTTCGCAAATAGAGCGCGCCGATTCCCTTGGGCCCATGCAGTTTGTGCGCGGAGAGCGACAGCATGTCGATCGCGCTGTCCTTCAAGTAGATTGGTAGTTTGCCCACGGCCTGCACCGCATCCGTATGAAACAGCGCGCCCGCCTCACGCGTCAGCCCGGCTAGAAACTCCACCGGAAAAATCGTTCCAGTCTCGTTGTTGGCCCACATAACAGATGCAAGCGCAGTGCGCGGCCCAAGCGCGCGTCGGAACGCGTCGATGTCAAGCCGGCCGCGCGAATCGACTGGAATCACGTGCGTCTTGAAGTTCATCGTCGCCAATTGCTTGATCGGCGCAAGAACGGCGGAATGCTCGACCGAGGTGGTGACAATCTCGTCCCGCCCTTCCTGAGTGGCGAGCGAAGAAAGGATTGCGGTGTTATTGGCCTCGCACCCGCCGGATGTAAAGACGATTTCGTGCTCATATGCAGCGCCTAACAATCCTTGCAAGCTGCAACGCGCCTGCTCCACGGCGCCGGCGACCTCTCGACCAAAAGCATGGGCGGAGGAGGCATTGCCATATTGCTCGGTGAAGAACGGCAACATGGCCTGTAGGACGGACGGATCTGTCCGCGTGGTCGCATTGTTGTCGAGGTAAATCGGCATTAAATCTTCTCTCAATCCTGCGCCTTTGTTGGGCGGGCGAAAGGCAAACGGGCTCGACGACATTTTCGACCATCAGCCCTAAATGCCTTCCCTTCGTCACACCAGGATACGCAAAGAGCACGCCGGCGCCGGTCAAGCTGACCAAGATCGTTCCGTCTTCCAGCTACGTCATCTGACCGCCGCCACGCTCGGGCTGCACGTTCGGTTGACCTTCTCTCATGGTGTGAATGAGCTGCTGCCGGTGAGCCGCGGTACCGGACGGCTGCTCCGCAATTTCTTGCCTTCGCCCATTCTTTGAGCCTCATCATCAGCTGAACGACTTTCCACAAGAGCAACACGATTTCGCGTTAGGATTGTCGAAGGTGAACCCCGCGCTCTCCAGGGCCACCACGAAGTCGATAGTTGTGCCAGCCAGATGCTGATGGCTCTTATTGTCGACGAACACTTTCAGTCCGTCACGTTCGATGACAGTGTCGTCGGGCTCTGCGCTAGCGGCCAGGCCCATCGTGTACTTGAACTCGGCGCAGCCACCCATTTCGACGGCGATACGCAGCCCGCCCGCTGGGGGCGCCGACGCCGAAATGGCCCTCTTGGCGGCGTTCACTGCGTTATCGGTCAGATTGATCATTTTCGTCCTCGTCTAGCTGTCTTTTGGTCGTCGGACTGGCAAGTGGCATGCCACCTCGAAAATGCTCGGCATCGCTGTCTTCTTCGACGCCCACCTGTTGGCTTTCTAACGCATGTCGAATCACGGACAGGATTCTTGGGGACTTCGCACCACGATTGCGTAATTTTCTTTAGAACAAGCCAAAACACCGCCCCTTATGCGACGGCAAGACATTTGCACTGGATCTTGCACCGGCCGAGGCGCCGGTGAAGAGTTTAGATCGAGGACAAATCTGATGACTTCAATCGCGAACACCGCGCTCGGCCCACTTGAGCGGGACGGGCGCTTGCTCAATGCCGTACTCAAGGCCGGAACCACGAAGCCAGGCCGGTTTGGCTTTCGCGGCGACATCGCACTGAAATTCCAGACCCAGGTTGCGGACGAGAAACGGCCGCCAGACTATTCGATTGAGCAAGTGTTGACGATTGCGCAGGAAGGTGAAAGCACAATTCCGGTGCTGGCTGGCTATCTGCACTCACTCGCCTATCTTTCCGACGTCGTAGACGTGCTTGATCATGCGCTAAGCCCGGAAGGGCGCTACTTCATCTTCTGCAACAACATAGACCTGTTGGCCAAATACCAAATTGAGCTTGGCGATATCATCTTCAACGTTCTGCCGTGTGACGAGTCCACGGTCTGGAAAGAGCTATTGGACCTCATCGGAATAGACAAGAACGACATCAAGAATCTCAACGCCGGCGGCAAGCTCGATTATGTCCTCGACGCGGCTAAGTCACTTCATATCTCCTATGACCAAATATCTTACGAAGCTGGTCTGGAGAGAATGAGCCCGGTGAAAAACAGAAACGAGAACCGGCCGGTCTAAGCACGGGCTTCAAACGTCAGGTGGAGGATCACTCTCGACGAGTCGAACGCCGACGACGCAGACCTCGTCATCGAGGGCTGTCAGCGCGACGGGCGTAAGATCTTTGCCCTTACATGGGCCTTCGACGCAACGGCCAGTGCCGAGCTCGAAAGTCGCCCCGTGCTTGCCGCACATGAGCCGGACGCCGTATGGATCGAGAAACTCGTCACGCTTCCAGTCCAAGTTGACGCCGTTGTGGGGACATAGCCAAGTACCTTCTTGCCCCAGCGCACCCACCACGATGGACCACGGTCTCCGGCGACCGTCTTATCGACGATCACTAGGCGGAAGCCAATCGCATGGCGGTTTGGAATGCCGTCAAGCCGACCGAGCGCAGAGACGGTATTAGGCTTTGTCCCATTGCTCATACATAGAAAACACCTTTCATTGATCATCAGCTTGATCGCTTCCGTCCAAAATGCAGGACTCCCTCAACTGCATGGATCGTAAACGACGGCAGACACCGCGATGCACGGCAGCGTCTCGGCACGGCCGAGCCTCTCGACGAATACAGGGCTGACCGGCAGCGTTACGTCTTAGCGTGAACCAGTTTCGCGAAGTTAATGTTCCCGCGTGAAGCCATGGCTCGACACGCCGGACGCCCAACGGGGGGCACGTGGTGCGCACCGACCCTGTCCCGCCTCGCCGATAGCAGGGGGCGACCAACACCGCGCGCGAATGCATCTGCTGAAGAAACAAGCATCGGGAGATTGAAGCTAACGCCAAGATGCAGGCTTCGGATAGCGGTGGGCACATAGTGCTAGCTGCAATTGTTGCTGGAGGACGCCGAACATCTTGATCCGCCGCACCACAGCACGACAACCGCGCCCAATACCAATGGTCGACAAAGATCTCGAAGTTGACTAGATGCACCCTTTACACAGGCGCCGCTATGGCCGGATCGTGCGCCTGGCAACTAGTGGGACACACCCTCGCACATGCACCGCAGCCGATGCATTCGCCCTTGTCATTCATAACCATGATCTTCTTCTCAATCTCGTCGTCTTCGTCATCCTCGAGATCCACAAGTTCGCCTTCCTCGCTGATCCCCTTCAATGTCATAACATTGCGACCACAGACTTTAAAACAGCGGCCGCAGCCGATGCACTTCTTGGCATCAATTGAGTCCAGGTAGTTCGGCGTCCATTCCCGGCCACCTCGCGTGATGGATGACATCATGAGTACCTTTACGATTTACCCAGCTGCTTTAGCTCCCGTCGCTTACGATCGAGTTCGGCGAAGGCATCATGCGCCCTCTGCGCCACCGCCGTGATCGACGGCCAGTTCACGGGCAATTCCTCCGAGAGATCGTGTAAATCCATTTTTGCCTGTGTTGCTCTTGCCGAAAGCTTCTTTAGTTCTGCTTCCAATCCTTCACGATCACTCATGAGACGCTTCTAATAGTTCGCGACGCTGGGAAACTTTCGTATCATGCTGACGCCGTCCTTTACATATTTGTCACCCTCACCTACGAGCTTTGCAAGACTTTCGAAGCCAAAGCGATGCACATCGCGGAGCTGCTTATTCAATACGATCAGTCGCCCCCCGATCAGCACCATGCGACCGAAGCCCTCGTGATTCATCTTCAGCATCGGCTGGATCATGACCGCGGTCTCCCTCTCGATGGAGAGCGCGACCGCATCGAAGAACAGCTCCAGCCGCCGGATCGTGTCTGGATCGGGATCGCCGACGATTGGCAGTTGGCGTCGTTTTGCACTATCTAGAATATAGGGTTCAAGCAGATAGATGTCGCTCCTGTTCTCCCAAGAACCATGCGTATCTTGGGCGCGCCAAAGCTTGATCAGCTCCTTGATGATTGGCGCATCAAGAACCGTATCGCCCTGTGCTATGTTTGCGGCCTCCGTCATGTCGTCCTCAGCCATCGAAGTCGATTGTAGGCTTTTGATCCTCAGTCAAGGCTTTGCGTAGCCAGGGGGGCGGCGTCCCCCTCAGTACGCGCTCTAGCTTTTCAAGCAGCAAAAGGATGTTCTCCGGCTTGTTTACTTTGATCGGGTGAATCTTCTTGGCAACCACCCGGGCGGCAGCTGATCCGCCGATCGCCGCGACATAGAGGATAGCGCAGTCCTTGATCGCATCGATCTTTGGCGCCAGCTTGTCCTCGTCGCCGTCCTCCGCGAGATCACCGTGAAATTCAAACACATTCACCAACACGTGCCCCCCCGGGCCGACGTCATAGACAGCGATGTTTTTGGCCCATCCAAAATGCGCATCAACACGCCGCATGTCTTGAGTAGCGAACGCGACCTTCATGGAATGGGCCTCTCTGTTCGGTCGGTGAATCCTCGGAGGCATGGCCTCGGGGCCGGAGCCGATGTACGCCAGGTATCTGGCGTGGGTCTATAATTCTGCTCGCGATCCTCGATCAGCAGATTTGCGATTGCGAAGACAAGATCGCGCGTGCCACGGTAGCCCACCGAGTTGTGGTGCCCTGCGCCTATCCTGTCGAACATCGGAAAGCCGACGCGATAAAACGGAATCTTCAGCCGCGCCGCCGCTTGCCGGCCGTGAGAATGCGTGATGAGCAGATCGCACCCCTTGCTCTTCGCAACCTCTTCCAGGTCCTCCAGGTCACCGATCAGCACCTCCTCGCTCGCCAACCGCTCGAGCACGGCCGAGTGCGTGGTTGTAACGGCCGCGATCACCTGAACCCCCATATCGTGAAGCATGCTCGAAAGATCGAATAAAAGGTCTGGCTCGGCTCCTATCGCAAGTTTGCGACCGCCAATATGGAAATGCGTGTCCAGCATCGCATCGACGAGTTGCCCGCGCTGACGACGATATTTCGATGGCACCGGGCGACCGCTGATTTCGCTTAGAAAGGCAATGAATTCATCGTTGGGAAGGAGGCCGCACAGTCGCTCAAAGAGGCGAAATGGCACGCCAGTCTTAGCCTGCATTGCCTCTCCAGCCCGCCTCATCTGCGAACCGATGGCTATAGTCCACCCGGCCCGGCCCATGAGCGCGATCTCGTCGACCCCGATGCCACCGATCGTCGTCGGCGTGAACTCATCCGGGACATGCCCATCCAGAGATCCGGCAAGATCAGGTAGGAAGGACGGCTGCAATCCGAAGTCTGAAAGGATAGCTCGGAGCTCGTCGAGATCGCCCGGTGTGAGGTGGCATCCGGGAAGAACATTGACCCTGGCGGGGTCACGCGGGACATCCACGGCAGGCGTCTCAACCAGAACCTCGACCATCCGCGTTACAGCTTTCCCCCAACCATCCTGGAACGCGTCTTTGAAATCTGGCGTTGAGACATAGACCAGAGGCAATCTGGCGAGTTGCGGATGTTTCTGGCGAATGAGCTTGATGTAGGCATCAACATCGTCGCCGTTAGTTTCGGTCACCCCCGTCGAACAGATACCAATGACCTTCGGCTTGGCGCGATTGAAGATGTTAAGAATTGCCTGCTCGAGATTGTCGTAGCCCCCGAGCACGGTCGTGACCTCTGTCATCCCGGTGGTCTGCAACGGCACCGCCTCCTTGAAATGCCGTACAAACAGCGTGAGCCCAAAGGACGTGCACCCTTGAGCGCCGTGTAGGAGTGGCATGGCTCCGCGCAGTCCCATGAAAGCAAATGCGCCGCCGATCGGCTGACTCATCTTTAGCGGGTTGACGGCACAAGCCTTCTTCGGCGTCATGACGACAGCCATGTCAGCTTCCTATTCTGCGGCCTGAAGCGCATGAGATGGCGAGGACTGAAGAATGTCCTCAATTCGTCTCTTGCAGCAGCCACCGATCGCATTTGTGTGCTGTCTGACTGCCTCAACGCTAGTCAGATTATGCGAACAAACTGCGTCCTCTATTGTGCCGAGATCAACTGTGTTGCAGACACAGATCTTCTTGGCGCGCCGTGCAGTCTCGTCGATTTCAGAACCGGAGATGCTGATGGCTGCCGGCGAGTGCACCTTTGCCAGCGTTCTAGCTAGCGCCTGCCAGGGTGCCGGCCGGCGCAGCTGCTCCCACATTGGATTGAATAGCGATCTGTCGATCTCCTCGACCAGCTTAACCATACCGAGATAACCCATGTAGGCGTGACAACGCTCCTGGTTAATATCTAACCAGGGCGTCGCCGCTTTCAGTGCGACGAACTGAGACTTACCTCCCGAGAGCATGATGTCCGCTTTCGCGTCCTTCAGCATCTGGTACATCGCGCGTGGTGGCATGTCCTCAATCATCTGTGTCGCCTGCCCGGTCAACTCCCTAATGCGCTCTTTGTCTTCCTTTGTGGATTTTTTTACACTGGTCCCAACTAACTCGAGTCCGGCCTCCTGCAGCGCGGCAACGACCGACCAGGACTTGACGCCGCCGGTAATCAACAAGGCCTTCTTGCCTTTGAAGCGTGGCTTGTATGGCTCGATTGCAGCCCAAGCGCGGGCCTCCTCACGTGCTATCACCGCCTCTGTACGCTCGATGAGATGACCGGGCGCGCCGCGCTCGACCAGCAATCGTGCAATATCACGCAGTGAGATGCTGGAGTCCTGAATGCCGTAGAAGGACCCTTCGAAAAATGGAATCCCGTAACGATCTTTCATCTTGCGCGCGATGTTGATCATCGACTTTGAACACACAACCATGGCGGCCCGGGCCCGGTGCGACGAAGCGACTTCGCGATACTTACCATCGCCTGAGATGCAGCAGAGAATGCGGATACCAAGTTCGTCAAACAACGGCTTAACCTGCCAAAGCTCGCCGGCCAGATTGTATTCCCCTATCAGATTGATGTCATAAGGCGTGATGTCATCTGGCTCTTGCGTCCCAATGACATGTTCGAGCAAAGCCTCGCCAGCAAGCTTGTTGCCGAGGTTTTTTGAACCCACGAAACCCGGCGAATTGACGGGAACTACCGGCGTTCCGAACTTTCGCGTAGCCGCCTTACAGACAGCGTTAATGTCGTCTCCTATCATTGCAGGCACGCAGGTTTGGTAGACGAAAAGGGCCGGCGGGTCGTACTTGAGGATTATCTCCTTAATCGCCTTGGAGAGTCTCTTTTCACCACCAAATACGACATCCGTTTCGTTCATATCGGTTGTAAATCCCGCTCGCCACAGGTCCGAGCCGGACGACGCCGCGCCGCGATTGTCCCAGGAATTTCCTTCGCAAGCTATCGGACCATGCACCAAGTGGGCGACGTCGGTAAACGGTTGTAGTGCGATCTTGGCGCCGTCAAAGGCGCAACCGCCCGCGGCGCTACCCGGCAACAGTTGCTTGGTACAACCCGTCCTGCGTTCATTCTCCGGCTTGCTGCCATTCTTTGCGCAGCCCGGCTCGTTGAAAACGTCCCGGACGGTGGCCGCTAGCGAACTCATTCTTCTCTCCTTGAGCCGGAACGATTTGGATTAATCAACCCGTCACGGGCTTGCGTCATCGCCGGCCGCACCGGCGATGACACGCGTAACGTCCACCATCAACGAATGATGTCGAAACTATAGTCGGTCTCGCCGAGACGGCTGGTCTTCTTGTCGAGCTCGTCGAAGATCTTGTCGAGAATCTTTACGAGCACATTCATGCTACCTTGATAGCCCCACACAGCAGAGCGGTGATGGTGATGGCGATCAAAAACTGGAAATCCGATCCGAATCAGCGGCGTGCCGGTGTCCCGTTCCAGATACTTTCCGTAAGTGTTGCCAATCAGAAAGTTGACAGGTTCGGTGAACAATAGAGAACGCATATGCCAGAGGTCCCGCCCCGGATAAACGTGGCAGTTCTGCCCAAATGGCGAGTTAGCCAATAATGCCTTTGTCTTCTCCTCCCACGCCTTATTGCCGTTGGTGGAGAGCACGTGAATAGGTTCCGCGCCGAGTTCGAGAAGGAAGGCAGCCAAACCGTAGCAGAGATCTGGATCGCCATAGACGGCGAATTTCTTGCCATGGATATGCGCACTGGAGTCACTCATCGCATCGACCAAGCGGCCGCGCTCTCGTGCTAGTTTTTCCGGAATGTCTTTGCCGCTGATGCGCGACAATGCGAGCAGGAAGTCATCCGTTGCGGATACGCCCACCGGGTGATTGAACGCCTCGACTTCCTGGCCGTGCTCGGCGATGAACGGCAGTGTTTTTTCCGTGCACCACTGCTGCATGGAAATCGTCGCCTTCGCATGAACGGCGTTGGCGGCGTCTTCGAGTGTGGTGCCGCCGTCATACATCCGAAACTGGCCGTCTGTCGGCGTATCGAAAACCTCGGAATTGTCGGCCAGGACGGTATAGTCGATCCCCATTAGTTCGAAGATGCGCTTAATCTCGCGGAGGTTGCCGACCGTATAGCCGTCGAAGCCGCCGATGAAGTTGATCTTGTCGTTCGGCGTGCGCTCCAGCTTGGGGGCGGTTCCCGCCTTCCCATCCCAGAAATGCTCCAGGATGCCCTTGAGCGCATTGTCATAGCCGGTGATGTGACTGCCGACGAACGCCGGAGTGTGTGCGAACGGCACATCGAAATCCGACGGAACAGATCCCTTTTCCTTCGACGTTTTTATGAAGGCGTTGAGATCGTCCCCGATGACCTCGGCCATGCAGGTGGTGGAGACCGCAATCATCCTCGGCTTGTACATGTTGTAGCTGTTGGCGAGCCCGTCAATCATGTTGTTAAGCCCACCGAATACTGCCGCGTCCTCTGTCATCGAAGAGGAGACGCAGGAGCTCGGCTCCTTGAAGTGCCGAGACAGATGACTACGGTAATACGCGACGCAGCCTTGAGAGCCGTGCACGAATGGCAGCGTGCCCTCAAAACCAACAGAAGCGAACACCGCGCCGAGCGGCTGGCAGGCCTTGGCTGGGTTGATCATCAGCGCTTCCCGCGCAAAATTCTTTTCGCGGTACTCAGGCGTCTTTGTCCATTCTCTGACGCGTTCAACCTCAGCGGACTCACGTGGATTCTCGAATGCCTTCTTGTCTGCCAGCATCTGCTGGTATTCCGGACCGCGGAACAGCTCTATGTGATCGAGCACGTGTTCTGCACTCTGCGCCATGCAACACCCTTTAGGATAGTGATTACTGTGAATAGGGCTCTCGGCTGAGAGCGGCTAGTTGCGTCATTCTGCAGCCAAGAGGCTGGGCTTGGGGAGATCCTTCCAGGGCGCCTTCAACTTCTTCCAGATGGGCGAATTGACGGCCATGTCCATATCGCGCGCGAAGACGGCAAAACCGTCATAGCCGTGATATGGGCCGGAATAGTCCCAGGAGTGCATCTGCCGGAACGGAACACCCATTTTCTGGAACACGTATTTTTCCTTGATCCCTGACCCGACCAGGTCGGGCTGGAGCTTCTCGACGAAACGCTCGAACTCATAGCCGTTGACGTCGTCGTAGATGAGCGTGCTGTCCTTCACGTAATGCTGGGCCGTACGTTGATAGTCGTCGTTGTGGCCGAACTCGTATCCCGTACCGATGACTTCCATGCCGAGGTCTTCGTATGCGCCGATCACATGACGGGGGCGCAGTCCGCCGACGAACAGCATCACCGTCTTCCCTTCGAGGCGGGGCCGATATTTCGCGATCACGTCATTCACCAGCGGCTGGTACTTCTCGATCACCCTCTCGGTGCCCTCCCGGATCTTGTCGTCGAAATAGCTGGCGATCTTGCGCAACGATTCTGCGATCTTAGAGGGCCCGAAGAAGTTGTATTCGCACCAGGGAATGCCGAACTTCTCTTCCATGTGGCGGGAGATGTAATTCATCGAACGATAGCAATGCAGGATGTTGAGCTTTGCCTTCGGCGTAGCCTCAAGTTCGGCTAGCGTGCCATCGCCGGACCATTGAGCAATTACACGTAGACCCATTTCCTCCAGCAAGATTCGAGATGACCAGGCATCGCCGCCGATATTGTAATCTCCGATGATCGCGACATCGTACGGGGTCGGCTCGAACCTCGGTTTGCTGTCGGGCCCATTCTTGTCAAATATCCAATCGCGCACCGCATCGTTGGCAATGTGGTGGCCAAGCGATTGCGACACGCCACGGAAACCCTCGCAGCGGACCGGCACGATCGTCTTTCCGCCATGTTCCTTAGACTTTGCTCGCGACACCGCCTCAATGTCATCGCCGATGAGGCCAATCGGGCATTCCGATTGGATCGTGATGCCGTTGTTCAGGGGGAACAGCTCCTGAACTTCATCAATGATCTTGTTGAGCTTTTTGTCCCCGCCAAACACGATATCCTTTTCCTGGAAGTCGGAGGTAAGCTGTAAGGTCACGAACGAATCTATTCCGGTGGTGCCGGCGTAATAATTGCGCCGCGAGCCCCACGAATACTGGCCACAACCGACTGGGCCGTGGCTGATATGGACCATGTCCTTGATCGGTCCCCAGACGACACCTTTGGAACCCGCGTAGGCGCAGCCTCGGATCGTCATGACCCCGGGTATTGATTTGAGGTTCGATTTGACCCCGCAATCCGATTTACCCGCCTCGTGGACATTGAGATGCTTGGCGCGACGTTTCGAGGTCTTCTCCGGATAGACCTTCAATACCTCTTCGATCAGCTCCTTATTCCGCGCTCTGATTTCCGGGATGCTCTGGGTCGTTGCGAGACTCATGCCGATGTCCTTCGAAGCTTTCCTGTTGCAATGGGGCACTCGGCCACGTCTTCTGCAACCAGCATGCCAGCGCCGTAGCACGCACTATGCGAGCGGATTCTGGTTTTCGTTTGCGTGTGTGCGTTGCGTTTGTTGCAAACGCGACAGAGTGCTTTGAAGATTAGCCCTCATACGCCATGTTAGAACCACGACAACCGCGCTTCACGCTATGACATGCACAGCGACAGAAAATTGTGGTGCCTAGCAGGTCCTGCCTGTTGGCAGCACATTTTAAGCGAACCAGAAATATAAACATGCTGGCATGAGCCACTCTAGCTCACTCGTCACCCTCCATCTTCGCTAAGCGTTTTCAGCCGCTGTCCAGATGGCGCGTAAGGATTGATGCCTCTTCGAGACGAATCGATCAACGCATCGTTGGCTTCGTAGCCACCTGACCCGTCGGTCGATAAAGCTTTCTTGCACGATCCATTCGCGCCCACTACCGAGTTGCAGATATGAGGCGTGCAAAGCTGGATGCCGAAGATCCGATCGCAATCCCGATGATATGGATCGAATGTCTCACAGCCTAGTGATTGGCGACGGTGATCACCGCGGCGTCGGTCACTGTTGCCGATTTGAGCGATACCATCGCATCTCAATCGCAATCGACAACACAACCGTGCTCATTTCATCATTGACTTAATCTAAGACGGCGTTGATGCGTCCGCGGATCGACCTTCCGAGATTTTCGGCATCAGACAGGCTCGGCGCCAATATGTCATCACCACCACCAGCTTGATGGCTCTCGAGTGCCGCTCGCTCGACCGCACCGCTCGCGCCCGGGCAGCTGGGTTTGGCGCATAGTGTCGGACCCAGAATGTTTACGGTGGCGGCGCCAGTCATTTCATGCAGTGTTAGAAAGCGAGAAATACGCCATTCGCGGCCGCCTTGTCCGTCTCTATGGCGAGCAGGACTTTCGCGGTTCAAAACGATAAGGCCGGCGGTGAGCTCTCAGAGCCCAGGCTCGCCCGCGATGACCTGCGATAGTTTCGCCTTGCCGGATAGGCCGATCGTCGTAATCCCACGTACCTGGCCCACATTGATGGCAAGATTTAGCCCGCAGATGTTTTGCCATACTTGAGACTCCAACTTCGAGTAGCTCCATTCTGTCATTGTCAGAAAACGTCATCCAAAAGGGTGAGCTGGGTTCGTAGGGTATCGCGGATCATTCAGTCATTCGGACGATGCATCCAATGAGATTGAGATCAACCTCTGCGCTTCGACCGCGAGCTCCAGCGGCAATCTCTGCAATACGTCTCTGGCGAAGCCGTTGACGATGAGGCCAACAGCCTCATCCTGCGAAATCCCACGCTGGCCGCAGTAGAACAGCACGTCCTCAGATATCTTCGAGATCGTGGCCTCGTGCTCAATCGCCGCCGAGGAGTTCTTCGCCTCGACGTAAGGCACAATGTGCGCACCAGACATGTCGCCGATTAGAAGCGAGTTGCATGCGGTATGGCTGCGCGCGCCTGTGGCCTTGATGTGAGCGCTGATCAGACCGCGATAGGTATTCTGAGATCTTCCGGTGGCGATACGCTTGGAGACGATCCGGCTCAACGTGTTCTTGCCGAGGTGGATCATCTTGGTGCCGCTATCGATCTGCTGAGAACCGGTCGACATTGCGATCGAGTAGAACTCGCCGTTCGAGTTGTCGCCGCGAAGAATGCAGCTCGGATTCTTCCAGGTGGTGGCAGTACCTGTCTCCACCTGGGTCCAGGAAATTTTCGAGTTCTCGCCGCGGCAGTCACAACGCTTGGTATCGAAACTGTAGATGCCGACCTTGCCGCCGGACTTACCACGGTACCCATTTTGCACTGCCGAGTATTTGATTTCGGCGTCATCAAGTGCGACGAGCTCGACGACCGCAGCATGCAGCTGGCTCTCATCATGCTGCCGCGCGGTGCAGCTCTCGAGATAGCTGACGTAGGAGCCTTTGTCGGCGATGATCAGAGTGCGCTCGAACTGGCCGGTGTTGCGCCCATTCACGCGGAAATAAGTTGATAGTTCCATCGGGCAGCGGACGCCCGGTGGCACGTAGGCGAACGAACCGTCAGAGAAGACAGCCGAGTTCAATCTCGCGAAGAAATTGTCGGAGATCGACACCACGCTGCCGAGATATCTCTGCACCAGTTCGGGATGCTCGGCGATCGCCTCAGAAATCGGCATGAAAATCACGCCTTCCCTCTTCAGCTCTTCTCCGAAGGCGGTGACAACGGAAAGCGGGTCGAACAAGGTGCTGGCGGCGATGTTGCGGCTCGCTGAGCCGTCTGCGCCGCGGGTCAGCTCTTCGCCCTCCAGGTTCGCGACCACGCGCAGCGGAATGCCCCGCGTCTGTGGGGTCTTGAGCGTTTCCGGATCAATTTCGTCGATCGACGGGGCCTTCTTTGGCAGCGCGAAATAGTCAATGTCCTGGTAGTCTATCTTGGGATGATTGAGACGCGCCCAGGTCGGCTCGGTCATGATCAGCCAGCGCCGCAAGGCCTCCAAGCGCCACTCCAGCATCCAGCGGGGCTCGTTCCTTTTCGCGGAGATGAAGCGGACGGTATCTTCTGATAGCCCCCTCGGAGCCTTTTCAGCCCGGATCAGCGTTTCAAATCCATATCGGGACTGGTCCACGTCGACGCTCTGGACACCCTCAACGGTCGCATGAACAACTATCATTGCCAGCTTCCGCCTGTGCAAGGACGAGTTTTGCCGGTTCAGGCGATGCCTGAAGCCTGTTTCGCTCGCTAAAAAGGCGGTCCCGCAAGTCACCATTTGGGGACCGGTAACGTTCGCGATCAGGCGACCGATCACTAAAGTGGCCGCAGATGGCGTCTCCCTGGCACGTGCAGCGGCACCGCCCGTCGCTGCACCTCTATGCTGGCACGCAGGTGCCCGGCACCGGGCAGACAACGGCGCATTGTGGCGTCTCGAAATGCCCCCTACAGCGGGTGCACTTCTTCGGATTGATCACATACACGTCGTTCTTGAGGCTGATTGCGACGTTTGGACATTCGAACTCACATGCGCCGCAGACGGTGCACTGGGACGCGATTATCTTGTAAGTCATTACTGCGATTCTCCGTGAGCAGGAGTGCGGGAGGCTTCTTTCTTTCAAGTGTTGTGCCAAACTACCGATGCTTGTTTTGTGCGGTTATTTATCGTCGAATGTCGCCGCTTCGACAGTGTGTCGCAAGCCCAACAGTCTGTGTCGATGCCGTACTTTCTCACATGAGCCGATGCGGAGCGAAGCGAGCGCGGTCAAAGCACATGCTGAAGCGTTGAATGGCGCACGACTTTGTTTTAACTCCTGAAGGGGTGCTTCGCCAGGATCGCTTCATCGGTTTTGATCGATGTCCATTGCGTGGGCGGCGCGCGCGATGCAGGCCAAGATCACCGCCGACCGGAAAGCAGCTCCAAGCCTGGTAGTTGTCTAAGATTCTTCGCCCAAAAGAACGGACAATGGCTGTCGGGCAGAGAGGGGTAGCGCCGCAAAATGAACGGGCGCTATACCGGATCAGTGCGAAATCCTTTCCTTGGCACCATACATGAACCCAGATATAAGAGCCCTTTCAGAGTGTTGCGTTGGCCCGCCCCATTCGAGTTCGGCGTTGGCCTGCTGCCAGCGAAGTGAACAGCGTCTCGTTCAGCAATTCGTCTCGGGGACGTGAAGTTTTTCGACAAAGGCATTCTGCGTCGGCTCAGCCGGGCGCGATGTATTGCCCGGTAACGCCGCTCTGATCGGCCCATGTCGGGATGGCGTTGCTGGTCAATTGGTCCGGTCGTCGCTGACCACCATAGGCTTGCCGCGCTCGATGATCAGTCGATCCAGCTCCCCAACGGGGAAACCCCGACAGCGAGGTGTCGGCCACCGACGCAGGCGCTCGCGCTGCATTCGTCGATCAGGGTCAGGATGCGGAAGCGGCAGCCATCTGTGAGCTGAACGATCGTGAACAAAGCTATGTAACAACGCGCGGACCGGGTCGGTAAATCAATGAATAACAGAGGCTTACGGTTTGGCGCCGCCAATCGCACTCAGTAGATTTATGATTTGAAAAAAAAGGGCCACTCCGAAGGAAGTGGCCTAAGTCAGGGAGGAAACGCCCGATTGGGCCTCTGGGATCAGGCCGCAGCCTGATCGATCGGTGAGAAGGGCAGACCGAGACTCTCGGCGACGGCCCTGTACGTTACTCGGCCGCGATGGACGTTTAGGCCGGCCCGAAGGTGCGGGTTTTCGAGCACGGCCGAAAAGCGCTTACTGGCCAGAGCCAAACCAAATGGCAGCGTGGCGTTATTCAACGCCTGACTTGAGGTGAGCGGGACAGCCCCGGGCATATTGGCCACACAGTAGTGAATGACGCCATCCACCTTGTAAGTTGGGTCGGCGTGGGTGGTCGGGTGCGATGTCTCGAAGCATCCACCCTGATCAATCGCAACATCGACGATCACCGCACCATCGCGCATCGAGCTCAACACACCGCGGCTGACCAGTTTCGGCGCGCTCGCTCCGGGAACGAGCACCGCACCGATCACCACGTCCGCCGCTAGGACTTCTTCTTCCACCGTGTCAATCGTCGAAAATCTGGTTCGAACCCGCCCGCCGAATAGCTCATCAAGCTCGCGCAACCGAGGGATCGATCGGTCAATGATAGTGACCTCGGCCCCCAAACCAACCGCCATCCGTGCCGCATGCGTGCCAACAACGCCGCCCCCAATCACGACGATACGAGCCGGTTGCACACCCGGCACGCCACCTATCAACAGCCCCCGCCCGCCTGAATACCGCTTTAGGGCGCTACCGGCCGCTTCGATCGCAAGCCTGCCTGCGACCTCGCTCATCGGCGCCAACAGCGGCAGGCCGCCATGCGCGTCAGTCACCGTCTCGTAGGCAATTGCCGTACAACCAGACTTCAGTAGGCCGTTGGCCTGCTCCGGGTCCGGCGCCAAATGCAGATAGGTGAAGAGGATCTGATTCTCTCGCAGCTGGGTCCATTCGGACGGCTGGGGCTCCTTCACCTTCACGATCATCTCGCTCGATGCAAATACCTCGCGCGCGGAGTCCAGAATCGCTGCGCCAGCCTTGCGATAATCGTTGTCGGTTGCGCCAATGCCTGCGCCGGCATCAGTCTCCACCACTACATCATGACCGGCAGCGACATATTCGCGCACAGCCCCAGGGGTCAGGCCGACACGATATTCGTGCGCCTTGATTTCCTTGGGAACACCCACCTTCATCTGCATTTCTCCCTGCCTTGGAGCGCCCTTTCTAATCGGAAGAGCTCTGCGATATTGCGAAGCGAGTGCGCAAATCACGCCGAAATTCAGCGATTTTTGACCTAAGCGCGCAGGATTCCAAAACGTAGGGAGCACGGCTCCGAAAGCCTAGCAAACTGCTAGTTGGCACGGGATCAGCCCCGGGACATCAAGCGAACAGAGTGTCAACTACCGCGATGAGGCAAATCTCCTCGCGAACTCCATAGTGGACAGGTCTCACACAGGCCAAAACCTGACCGAGAGATCAGTCAGATCTAGCATGTTGTGCAATGCGAGCTTACGATTTGAACTGCGCGGAAGAAACGTTGCGACCTGCAAGGTCGCTAAGTCCCAGCTCGACCGGCCTCCCGCAATGGAGGAGCAAGCTCAACGTTTATCATGCAACATGTGACTGAGTGCTTTCAAGCGTCGCTCTGGGCAAGCTGATCAGCAGATCCTGGGTAGTTGTTCGCCGGACAGCCAATCGGCAATTCGTGCGCCGCCAACCCTGGTCGCAATCTGAACGAAATGATGGTCGTCAGCTATGGCCTCGCCGATATCAACCGCATCATAGCCAAGTCGGTGAGCCTTCATGGCTACAAGCACGGCTTCGGCCACATCGGGCGCTACAATCGCAACGAGCTTCCCCTCGTTTGCGAGGTGGAGTGGATCAAGCCCGAGGAGTTCGCAGGCGGCCGCGACCTCAAGCTTCACCGGAATGGCGTTCTCCTGTAGGCGAAACCCAAGCCTCGATTGATGCGCAATCTCGTTGAGGGTGGCGGCAAGACCTCCGCGCGTGGGATCGCGCATCACTCGAATGCCGCTGCCGCCGGCGCGAACCATTACAGCCACGAGATCATGGAGCGCTGCGGAGTCTGACATGATCTGAGTCTGGAATGCGAGGTTCTGACGTCTTGACATGATCGCCACACCATGGTCGCCGAGGCTCCCCGAGACCAGCACACGGTCACCAGCCCTTGCCTTCTCGGCGGAGAGATCGAGCCCATCAGCCAAAAACCCGATTCCGGTGGTTGAGATGAACAGACCATCCGCTTTCCCGCGTTCGACCACCTTGGTATCACCCGTGATAATGTAAACGCCGGCGCCGCGCGCCGCCTCCCCCATCGAATCCGCTATCGACTTCAGATCCAAGAGGCGGAAGCCCTCTTCAATGATAAAGCTTGCCGACAGATACTGCGGACGTGCGCCGGCCATCGCGACATCATTGATAGTGCCGTGCACCGCGAGCGAGCCGATATTGCCGCCAGGAAAGAATAACGGGGAGACCACGTATGCGTCCGTTGTCATCACCATCCTACCTGCGCCGACATCGAAGGCCGCCTGATCATTGCAGCGGGCGAGCCATTCATTGCCGAATGCCCGATGAAACAAGCCGGAGATCAGCTGCGCCATGTCGCGCCCCCCCGAACCGTGGGACAAGTCAACGCACCCGTTCTCGATGTCGAGCGTGGGTTTATTGACTCTCATGACGCTCGCACCTGATAGTCACGATGTCGGCCATACCTCCAATATGCGGCACAAGCGCCTTCCGACGAGACCATGCAGGATCCTATGGGGGTTCTCGGAGTGCAGGCATCTCCGAAAAGCTCGCACTCGACGGGCTTCTTTGCGCCGCGCAGAATGGCTCCGCAGTCGCAAGCGGGATTGTCGGCGATGCGCACCTCATGCATAGCGAAGCGCGCCTCAGCATCGAAATGGGCATAGGCCTTCTTCAACATGAGTCCACTGTTGGGTACGACCCCGAGCCCGCGCCATTCAAACTGGTCGCGGACGTCGAAAATGTCCGACACCTCTTCCCTGGCGCGTCTATTGCCAGCACGTGTCACCGCGCGGCTGTATTGGTTCTCCACCTCATGTCGACCATCGTTCACCTGCCGCACCAGCATCAGGATCGCCTGCATCATATCGAGCGGCTCGAATCCCGCGATGACGATCGGCCTGCCGAATTCTTCTACTAGAAGCTCATAAGGCTGCGTACCTATGATTGTGCTGACATGCGCGGGCCCGATGAAGCCGCCGATTTCATGCGGGCCGACATCACGCATATCAACACTGTCGAGAATGCTGTGCATCGCGGGAGGCGTCAGTACGTGGTTGCAGAACAAGCTGAGACCTTTCAGCCGCTTTCTTGCGGCTATTCGGATCATCACCGCGGTCGCGGGCGCGGTCGTCTCAAATCCAATGGCAAAGAAGACAACCTCGCGATTAGGCGCCTGTTCAGCGATCCGGATTGCGTCGAGCGTCGAGTAGACCATCCGGATGTCAGCCCCGAGGGACTTGGCCCGCAACAAGGATTGTCCTTGTGAGCCGGGCACGCGCATCAGGTCGCCGTAAATACATAAAGTAACTTCCGGTCGGTTGGCTAGCTCGATCGCCATGTCGATGCGGCTGGCTGGCAGAACGCAAACAGGACAACCTGGCCCGTGGATCATGCGGACATTCGCAGGCAGTAAATCTTCTAGTCCATAGCGGAAGATCGCATGCGTGTGTCCACCACAAAACTCCATGAACTGGTATGCTTCCCGAGGGTCGGACTGGTCAGCGATTGCACGGGCGAGCCCCTGAGCGATGGTCCGATCACGAAATTCCTCGACATATTTCACTTGTTTGCCTGCAGCCCCGCTCTGCCTAGCTCCTGCAGGAGCTTCAGCGTGCGCTCCGCTTCGGCGGGGTCGATTTTGGCCAGAGCGTGGCCGACGTGGACGAGGACGTAGTCCCCGGGGGTGAGATTCTGAACGAGCGCGATCGATATCTCGATCCTGACGCCGTCGACAGAAACGACGGCCAAGTCATCGGGAAGAATTTCTGCGATCTCAGCCGGTACTGAGAGACACATGTCAGGCTGCTCCTCTCAGGCCTAGCGAACTCTCGCCAATCTGCAGACCGGCGACCCAGGCTTGTCCAAGGCTCAAACCGCCGTCATTGGGCGGCACCTCGCAAGGCAGTAGAGGAGCAAGACCGGCTGCGGTGCAACCGTTCTGGATCTCATGGGCCAGCACTACGTTCTGGAAACAGCCGCCGCTCAGAACGACAGTCGAGACACCGGTTGCGCGCGCTGCGCGCGTGAGCCAATCAACGCAGCCAGCGGCAAACGTGCCATGAAACAGCTCCGCTCCCTCGTTGACGTCAACCTTGTATGCAATCAGAGCCGCAAACAGCGGGCCAAACGATAGCACGCCGTCGTCGATCAACCAGCCGTGTTCGAGTACAGCAGTCCGCCGCACACAGGCCTCGAGCTTCATCGCGGCTTCGCCCTCATAGGTCTGCAAAGTCGCAATTCCCAGCAGCGCCGCCGCTGCGTCGAACAGCCGACCTGCGCTGGTCGTAGTGGCCCCGCCCGCCTGATCGAGGAGCGCCCCCAGACGTTCGGCCTTTGGCTGCTCTGCAAAGCGATATCGGATGTCGTTTCTCCGCCCCAGTAAGTGAAGTATTGCGCTCGCCATTCGCCAAGGCTCCCGAACGGCATGATCTCCGCCAGGCATTTTTAGCGGCGCAAGATGCCCGATGCGTTGAAACCTGATCTCTTCGCATAACAAAAGCTCGCCGCCCCAGTTGCCGCCGTCGGAGCCATAGCCATGGCCGTCGAGCACAAGAGCGAGCGTGGGTCGCTCAAGACCATGCTCCGCGATGACGGCGGCAGCATGCGCGTGGTGATGCTGGACAGCGATTCGTGCGCGACCGGTTGCTTCCGCAAAGCGGGTAGATGCCATGTCGGGATGCAAATCATGCGCAATGACAACAGGCTCAACGTCGAGGGCTGACGTGAGGTGCCGGATAGTCTCCTCAAAGAACCGGATGCCTTCGGCCGTATCGAGGTCACCGATGTGTTGCGAGACGAACGCTTCGTTTCCGCGCGTCAGGGTGATGGTCGATTTCAATGCACCGCCGACAGCGAGTACGGGCGGCAGCGACCGCGCGAGCTGAACCGGTTCGGGAACATAGCCGCGCGCGCGACGAACGAACTGACGCCGCCCTGCAATCACAGATAGAACGGAATCATCGATCCGCGTGAGGATGTTTCGATCATGGGTCACAATCAGATCGGCGATGCCCGCGAGCCGCCTCAGAGCCTCCGTGTTGTCGATCGGGAGCGGCTCGCCGCTGAAATTGGCGCTGGTGCAGACCATGACCCAACCATCGTCCTTAAGCAGTGCACCTTCCGAACGCAGCGCATGAAAGATGAGTTGATGCAGCGGGACTCCGGGCAGCATGACGCCGACGCGCGACAAGCCAGGAGCTAATGCCGGGGCAAGCTTGTTGCGCGACCGCAGGATAACGATCGGACGGGCAAGAGATTCCAGCAGCGCGAGCTCTGTGGCATCCGCCTCTGCAATGTCGCTAACGCGTTCCAAAGACCCAACCATCACGGCGAACGGCTTCTGGTCGCGCTGCTTTCTTTGACGCAAACGATACACGGCATCATGGTTGCGAGCGTCACAAAGCAGCTGGTACCCTCCAGGTCCTTTTATCGCGACGATTTCGCCGCGGGCGATCGCCGCGCAGATAGCATTGACTCCATGACTGAGCCGAGGGCCGCACGCCGGGCACGAGATCGATTCTGCCCGAAATCTGCGGCTCGCCGGATCCGCATATTCAGCCGCGCAGTCGGGACACATCGCAAAAGCCTCCATAGCGGTGTTACAACGATCATACGGAAGCTGTTCGGTGATTGTGTAGCGTGGTCCGCAATGGGAGCAATTGACGAAGGCATAGAGGTGATGGCGGCTTTTCGAGTCGAATAACTCGCGGAGACATTCCTGGCACGTTGCGGCATCGGCGGCGATCCGGGTCGACAGTTTGCCTCTCTCGCTGGTGCGGATCAAAAAGTCCTCGCTCGCCCGCGCATCGATCTCTCGAACGGAGATGTGGTCGATGCGCGCCAGAGGCGGCTTTTCGAGCGTCAAAGCGGCGATAAATTCGGACGTTCGGTTGCCCTCGACCTCAATAACGACCCCGCTTGCATCGTTAGCGACGAAGCCTCCCAGACCATAGCGCTTGGCAAGACCATAGACATAGGGACGAAAACCGACCCCCTGCACGGTTCCGCTGACGCGCAGACGCAGTCGCGTTCGATCGCAGGGGATGGCGTCCACCCTCATCCCCTCGCGCCCTCGACTAGACGTCTCCGATGCGCAGGCTGTTTCTGCAGCCAGGCGTAGAGGGCTCCAAAACCCTCGCCGGTTCGCGCCGAGACTGCCAGCACTTCGATGTTTGGGTTGACCCGCGCCACAAATTCAATCGTGCGATTGAAATCGAAGTCCACCATCGGTGCTAGATCAACCTTGTTGATCAGCATGAGAGAAGAGGCGGCGAATATGTCGGGATACTTGAGCGGCTTGTCTTCACCCTCCGTGGTGGAGAACACCACGATCTTGCAAGCCTCTCCAAGATCGAACGCCGCGGGACAAACCAGATTTCCGACATTCTCTATGAAGAGAATACCGCCATTGAGTGGCGGCAAGAGACGATAAGCCTGTCCAACCATCGCAGCATCCAGATGGCAACCCTTCCCCGTATTAATTTGAATCGCGGGCACGCCGGTTGCGCGAATGCGTTCGGCATCATTCGAGGTCTGCTGGTCACCCTCGATGACCCCAACCGAACACTTCCGCTTCAGCTCGGCGAGGGCGCGAACGAGGAGAGAGGTTTTGCCCGCGCCGGGACTGGAAAGAAGATTGTACACGGCCAAGTCATCGGCAAGGAAGCGCGCGCGGTTTTGGGCGGCAATTTGGTTGTTCTTGCTGAGAACACAGCGGCCGACCTGAATGACCCGATTGCTGCTCATGCCAACGACCTTCAAACCGGCCGGGTCGGCACTGCAATCAACAAGCGCTTGGTCGCCATGAGCCTTCTGATTGCAACCATCATGATGATCATGGCCGTGGTCAGTGGGGGGCACACAGCGCACATCTTGGCCCGCGCACACAGCGTCGTCGTGGTGACCATGATGATCATGCGCCTGATTTCGACGATGCCCCTTGATTCCCGCATTTTGCACGTCAGCGCGTTTAGTGGAGGGAACTCGTTCGCCGCAACCGCATAGGGCACACATTATTCGATCTCCAGCTCTTTCAGACACATCTCTTCGCCTGCTGTCACCTGCAGCTTATAGCTGCCGCAGCAGGGGCAGGGCGCATATCGTTGCGCAATCTCGACGCTACTCGAACAGGCCATGCACCAGGCGAGGCCAGGTAGTTCGACGATTTCGAGAAGCGCGCCATCGGCGATCGTGCGAGCAGCAACGACCGGAAAGCAGAACTTCACCGCTTCCGCAGCGACATGGCTCAACGCTCCGATCTCCAGAAACACCGTTCTCACCTTCGAGAAGGAGTGCCGACGCGCTTCTTCCTCGATGATCTCCATGATGCCCTCACAGAGCGCCATTTCATGCATGTCCTGCTTCAACAATATTTTGCGTGAAGGGGACGCAAGGATCGAACGATGCAATCATCGCCCGGACCGCAACTTGCGGATTTCGTTCCGCTCTCAGCACCGCGCCCTGCAGGCCTCTGACAAGCGGCCCTCGCGCGTGAAAATTCCAGTCGGTTGGCGCAACAAATTCGAATCGTGATATCTGCTCATGCCGATCAAGTTCAACTGCGTGATAGAGACGCCCCCTGGCACATTCGACGGCAGCCGCACCACAGCGCGGCCCTAGGCCGTAGCTTTTGATGATCCCTTCCTCGGCTGCCTCCACATGCGCACCCGCCTTGAGCCAAGCAAATAGTTGCAAGATTTCGGCAATTCTCGCTTTCAGTCGCTCCGCCGGGCCGGCCCGGCCGAGCGAGCGCCGATCACGCAGCATTTGGCGCGCCCAAGATCCGGTCTCAGGAATACGGCCCTTCAAGTCGGGGCAATGGCCAACTCTCGCATCTCGGCCTAACAGGCTTTCAATGATTTCACGGTCGTCAACAGCGGACAGGAACGACTGCTGCACCAACTTTGGCTCCAAAAGGGGCGCATCGAGCGCTGCGATCCGAAGCGCGAGCGCGCTCTCGGGCATCAATGTGCCATCTTCGCTCGATATCCCGAGCTCAGTCAGCGCGGCTGCAACCCGTGCTGTTACCTCGCTTCGATTGGGCCCAAGGTAATACCCGGGTCCGCCGGTCAGCAACGACAAGTCTTGGATGAGGGCGCGGATGGCCGTGGCACCGCTAGTATTCAGCGCGTGATGTCCGATCAAGAGACCTCGTAACAAGTCTATTAGCCGTTCGACAATGACGTGCGTGGTACGATCCGCCCTCGTCGCCAAGCGGGTTTCCTCGCCACGCGCCGCGTCGATCGCGGAGAGCAACGCCACCTGGTGCGCCGCCGCACACCACGCGAAAAGCCGTGGCAGCACGTTGAGCAATGAAACGGCGGGTTGACCAGCAAACAACCGCCCCACCGGCGGCCGGACCCTCGGCAGGATCTCGACCGCGACAATTGTTTTGCCAACAATACAGGCGGTAACGTGGATCTGGCTCCAAACCACTGAGCTCATGTACGCTCGTTGATCAGTTCAGCGCGCAAAAGGTGGCGGCGATCGATCCCACCGAAGCGTGGTGCACCGCCCCAATGCGACGCTGGATCGACCGGAGACATCAGCTCGGCGAGCGCCGCTTCGGCGATCGCTCGGGCGGATGCCATGTCGTCGAACCCAAACATCGGCGAGAACAGGGAGGCACTCGCAATCGGGCCCACGGTCGCAACTTCAGAAGGGAGGAATTCAAGGTCGCCGCATGGAAATCGCAAGCGCAGACTCATTCGTGATCCTGTAGACGACTGCCCGGTTCTATGTAACGCAGATATGACCACGTTCATGAACCATGGCGTGACCATCACTCCGACTGCCCCACCTTGATGCGCTCGAAAGCCGATCGCTTCGACGCTCAAGGCCTCGTTGACGAATGGAAGTTCGCGCATCATGCGATCTGAGATATCGCGATACACCTCCGCGAGCTTTTCGCCCCACGCCAATGCATCGGCGCGCTCGCTCCCGCCGGGATGCCGTTCGCGATCAGGCGCCATCTGCAATCGACATGAACTTGGATTTGGGTGCGTCGCAATTTGGACACCGCCAATCTTCGGACAGTGCGGCAAATGGCGTTCCGGCCGCAATCTGCGCCATCTCATCCCCCTCAGCCGGATCGTAAACGATCCAGCAGATTCCGCACTCCATGCGAGGGCCATCTGCGAGATCCTCTCGAGCACTAAAATCGTCGAGTTTCGTCAATTGAAGTATGCCTCCATTATGTCCCTAAACCGCTCGGCGGAGTCCTCGTAATCCTCGTCGGCTGCTAAGACCTCCGTCGGCACGTCGCCGACCTGCAGCGTATCCAGGACAATGCTATCATTGGAGTTGAAGAACTGCACCGACCAGAGGTTCCGGACGCGGGTCGCCTGCACCTGACAAGTGCCGTAACCGCGACAGATGAGTTGGACCGGCCCGTTGCCAATGCTTTGTTGCAGAAAGGCGAGGTCGACAGAGTTCATCGGCATCAGCGTGAAATTGATGATTTGCGCGCTCATGCCAGGCCGCCAGGCCAGCGCCCGTTCACGGACCTCCGCGAGCACCGGCAGCACGTTCATCGCCCCTTCCGGCTCGGCGTCAATCCTCAGATTGGTTACTGTCAAATCGGTTGCGGCGCGCCGCACGATCTCCGGGATCCCACCGATCTCAACGTACTCGTGTGCCACCTCGCTTTCGAAGCGCACGTGCCAGATGCCAGCGAATGCTGACTCCTGGAGTTGCGCCATCGAACCATTCGGCAGCGCTACAAGGCCGGCGACCTCCCCGATCCCAAGCACGTCGACGACCAGATCGCGCTCAAGTTCATTAAGATGCGCGAGCCTAAACAACCGAGCTCGGTCAAAGCTCTTCTGACGTAAAACGGCAGCGGCTACATTTGATAAGAAAGCGGTGGCGTTTGGACATTTCCTTGCGAGTTTGCCATCGTCAAGCCTAGCCAGCACGTGCAGCGCAGCCGTAGTTGTCCGGCCGTAACGGATCTTATCGAGATTTCCGGCGGAGAGCGATCTAAACGGCTGCCCGTCGCCGTTGACGGCGGGCCATATACCTGTGTTCACGAAACCAGTCCTCGTTGTGTCCGCTGAGGAAGGGTGTTCTTGATGATGGGATCGGCACTGGCCCCTGTCCGAACGACCAGCTTTGAGATGCGAGAGGTGTGGACCGGCCCATCCCGAAGACCGGACATCTGGTTTAACGCGCGTATGAATGACAGATGAACGAGTCGATCGCTCGGGTAATCTTCATCACACGTTGTCATAGTACCGACGAAACGGGGCTGAAGCGCTGCAGCATAAATCCCCTCGGGCAGCAGGTACTGGTGGCTCGAGATCGGCGGCCCGTTTATCCCTGCAAGATCAGCCGCGGCCAATCGCGGATTGTCTTCTGCGGTCCTCGTCTCGGACAGGCCGCCCCGCGTCAGATCATGCGCTCCCGGTCGGTCCTTCATCAACGGCCCTCCTAATAGTCTCTGGTTGTGCTGCAGGGGTGCTAGCAAGGGACGTGCCAATGATAATATTCGGGCGTGTCTTCCTGCTCGGATCAGCAGTGCGGCGCGCTTGCACGCACTATCGCAAGCGGACGGGCTCTCGCAGGTGGTTCGGCAGCTGAGGCTCGTGATCAATCAAGTCCGCGAAAAGGCGATCGTAGTCTTCGCCATTGAGGATCGCATGAAGAGCGTCAAGGGCCTGCGCGATCAGCCGCGCTTCATCGTCATCCAAGAGCCGCACCGCCGTGTCGATAGACACAAGCACCTTGGAGCCAACTGGAGGCTCGGACAGCAGCATGACGGAGACGCACCGCTGTTGACCGCCATACTCGCACACCGCAAGCCTGCCGTCTGTCTCCACAATCGTCATTGGCAAGCCAAGGCACATTCTTGTAACACGCGTGTGTTAGACCGACCGCGTCTTGATCTCGTAGCTTTCGTGGTCGATATCATTTGCGAGCAGACGTTCCGTTTCTGGCAGCGGCGCGGTCCTCTTTTTTGCTGGTGAACCCCACTGCGCCAGCAGTTCGCAAGCCAAGTCGATCGAAGGCGCGATCTGAGTTCGCACTGGAGGGGTCAGTGGCCCACCCCAAGTTTCCAGATCCAGCGGCTGACAGCCGATCAGAGCGAGCTCTCGTGGACAATGGCCAAGCAGGTCGACCGCACTTAAAACCTCCTGAAACCCAGTCTGATGCAGGCTCAACTTCTTCGCGGCGGTGAATTTCGGCACCTCGCTGCCTTGCACGAGCTTCAACCTTCCGGGTGGTAGTCCGTAGTCGATGGCGTCGAATACGATCAGGCGGTCGGCTTTCTGAAGAAAGCTGATGAGATAGAGCCCTAGGGTGCCGCCATCGAGTACGGATACGTTTTGAGGGACGATGTAGCGCCGGTGGAATGCCTCCACTACTCGCACACCGAACCCCTCATCGGCCCACAGGATGTTGCCGATGCCAAGCACTAGGATCGATCTCGTCTTCTCCGAACTCGGTGTTACCATTCTCGATCAATCGCGCAAGTCGCGCTCACCCGAAATCATGGCGGAGATGCTCCGGCGCGACATGATGTCTTCGCGAATTGCCGCATAGATATGGATGAGCACAAATGTAACGATTACCCACAGGCCGAGATGGTGCGATGTATGGACGTCCTGACTGTTCGGCAGGATCGCGAAAACCCAGCCGAACAGCGAAAATTGCCAGCTTTCGCCACCAGAGCCCTGTGCATAAAGTGCGAAGCCGGTCGCGATCATGAATGCGGTTGTCAGTGTGAACATGGAGAACATCATGAGCTGAGCTGCGGGATTGTGACCCACAGTCTTTTTCGACCTGGCCGAAAGGAATGCGTACCAGCGGATCGCCTGCCAGAGCTCATCCAAGAAGCCCCTGCGCCAGATCGGCACGCAAAAGATCTCCTTGGCATAGGAATTTCCCATGATGGCCCAGTAGATGCGCAGTAGGAAGCCGACGCTGAGTACATAACCCGCGGAGAAATGAGCAAAGCGAATATAGCCGAAGAGGAATTTGTCGCTTGCCTCTCCGGGCATCGTCGGTACGGCACTTCCGATGAAGTAGCCAGTCAATGCCAGCACCACAGTGGCTGCCGCATTGATCCAATGCCACAGCCGCACCGGCATTTCATAGACATAGACGACATCACCATCAGCGTTATGATTGTTCCCTGCCGTGCCAACGGAACGAAGGACAGTGAGGACTGGCGTGGTATTGCCCGACATGAAACCTCCTAGCGGACTGTGACTGAAGCCAGTTCTCGGCCGTCTGGACTCATGACGTGGGTCGAGCACGCCAGGCACGGATCGAAGGAGTGGATCGTACGCAAAATCTCCAGCGGCTTTCCTGGATCAGCCATTGGCGTGCCAATCAGAGAGGCTTCAAATGCGCCGACATTGCCCTTGGGATCGCGTGGCGAGCCATTCCACGTCGTGGGCACGACACATTGATAATTGTCGATCTTGCGGTCTTTGATCTTAATCCAGTGTCCGAGCGCGCCGCGCGGCGCTTCGGTGAAGCCGTAGCCCTTGGCCTCTATCGGCCAGCTTTCCGGGTTCCACTTGCTGACATTGGCGGTTGCGGTGTCACCCGCCTTGATGTGAGCGACAAGCTTGTCCTGGAAATGGCGCATCTGATGTGCTGCCCACTGGCATTCCAGCGCGCGCGCCGCGGTGCGGCCGAGCGTAGAGAACAGCGCGGTCACCGGAAGATCGAGTGCCTTGAGCAGTTTCTCTGCCGGTTCCTTGAACTCCGCTTTGTTCTGCGCATAACCTATGATGTACCGCGCCAGCGGCCCTACCTCGACGGCATTGCCGCGCCACCGTGGCGCCTTGATCCAAGAATATTTGCTACCTTCATCGAGCTCTTTGATGTCGGTCCTGGTACCCTTGAAGTTGGGGCCAAGCTCGAAATTCGGCTCGGTGATGCCGTCCCATGGATGCAGCCCTCTGTACTCATCAGCATATTTGTACCAGGAGTGTGAGACGAATTCTTGGATCTGGTCGGGATCGCCATGGTCGACTGGCAAGACCTCCTTAAGATTGCCATTAAGGATGACGCCGCGCGGCACTCTGAGGCTGTTCGTGGAGTAGTCGTTGGCATTCTCGGGGAGATCGCCGTAGGACATCACGCTCCTGCCTGACAGCCCGCAGCCATACAACCAGCCCCTGTAGAACGAGCCGATTAGCGCGATGTCCGGTAGATAAACCTGCTCCACGAAGTCAATCGAACGGTCGATGATTGAGGAGATCAAGTTGAGCCGCTCCATGTTGATGGCACCCATTGCACCGTTGCCGTCAACATTGATCGCGCAAGGCACGCCGCCGACCAGCCAGTTCGGGTGCGGATTCTTGCCGCCATAGATGGCATGGATCTTCACGATCTCCTTCTGAAAGTCGAGCGCTTCCAGATAGTGCGTCACCGCCATCAGATTCGCTTCGGGCGGAAGTTTATACGCCGGATGGCCCCAATAGGCGTTCTTGAAAGGGCCGAGCTGCCCTGAGTCGAAGAACTTGGTGAGTCTGATCTGCAGATCCCTGAAATAGGCCGGCGATGATAGCGGCCAGGGCGACAACGACTGCGCTAGCCTCGATGTCGCCTTTGGATCGGCCTTTAACGCCGAGAGCACATCGACCCAATCCAGCGCATGCAGGTGGTAGAAATGCACGAGGTGATCATGCACTTGCAAGCAAAGCTGCATGATATTGCGGATTGAATTGGCATTCTCCGGAATCGCAATGCCGAGCGCATTCTCAACAGCGCGCACGGAGGTGAGCGCATGGGTCCCCGTGCAAACACCGCAAATCCGTTCCGTGAACGCCCAGGCATCGCGTGGATCGCGTCCGTGCAGAATGGTTTCGATGCCGCGCCACATCGTTCCACTCGATACGGCATTGCAGATCACGTTGTCCGTGTTGACATTAACTTCGACGCGTAGGTGGCCTTCGATGCGCGTCAGTGGATCGACGACAATGCGCTTGCCCGAATCATCGGTCGTGAAACCATTGGGTGTCTGGACGCGCATCTTTGTTCTAGCCTGACATTTCTGATCATTTTTCCTAAGCTGCGCCGTCCCGTTTGCGGGTCAGCCGTTTCGCGGCCGTAACCGCGGCATGCGCGGCAACGGCTATGCCAACCGCGCCGGCAGCGGCCATACCGACCTGGTCGGCGTTCATCTCGACGCCAAATTGCTTTATGGTTGTGAGCCGGTCGTAGAACGAACCTTTGTCCCAGAAGCCGTCTTCAGAGCAACCAAAACAGCCGTGGCCGGATTGGATCGGGAAGGAAACGCCCGCGTTCCAACGAACAGCTGAGCAGGCGTTGTAGGTGGTCGGCCCCTTGCAACCCATTTTGTAGAGACAATAGCCCTTGCGTGCGGACTCGTCATCCCACTCCTCGACAAACTGACCTGCGTCAAAATGAGATCGACGATAGCACTTGTCGTGGATGCGCTGGGAATAGAACATCTTTGGCCGTCCCTGACGGTCGAGCTCGGGAAGTTTTCCAAACGTGGTGATAAAGGTCACAATGGCAGTCATGACCTCGGCGATCGGCGGGCAGCCGGGCACCTTGATGATCGGCCGGTTCGTGATCACCTTGTCAATCGGCGTCGCCCCAGTCGGGTTGGGCTTGGCCGCCTGCACGCAGCCCCAGGACGCACAAGAGCCCCAAGCGATGATCGCCATAGAATCTTCAGCCATCATTCGCAGCTTTTCGACGAACGGCTTGCCGCCATCAATGCAGAACATGCCGTCTTCGTTCAGCGGTGGAGTGCCTTCGACGGCAAGGACATAGCGGGCTCTGTATTTGGCGCGGGTCTCCATGAGGATAGCTTCGGCTTGATGTCCTGCCGCCGCCATGATGGTATGATCATAGTCGAGCGAGATCATCGACAGCACCGTGTCTTTGACCAAGGGATGGGCCGAGCGGATAAAGCTTTCGGAGCAACAGGTGCATTCGAGTCCGTGCATCCAGATCACGGGCACGCGAGGCTTGGTCTCAAGCGCGCTGGCTATTTCTTTCGTCGCCAGCGGGCTGAGCCCGAGACTGGTTGCCATTAGGCTGCAGAACTTATGGAAATTGCGACGCGTAATGCCCTGGCGTCTGATCACGCTGTAAAACGTTTCAATAGCTTCCCCCATGATCCCTTCCATGGTGTCGCCGCGACGAACTGCCGAATTGGGAGCAAAAAGCAGGCCAAGCACATGTGAAGAGCTAACAGATCCAAAGCCGCCGATCCCCGATCTTCGGCTAGAGTTCCCAAGACCGGGAATCGAAAGAACGCTCGGGAACTTTACTTGGGACATCCGCACGAGTTCGCTGATAGAATTGAAGCCAAAGCGCAACATTGAAGAGCTGATACACCAATACGACGCGTAGGTTCGTGCGCTCGCAGTACGCCTTACAGAGGGTTCTGGTTCCGTGAGAGCGATCAGCGCGCCCGTCACCTGTCCAACCCTGCCACTTGTGTCCGATTTAGACCGGAATGTGGAGAAGCCTACCAGCAGCGCAATCCGCCCGGACGCGAAAGAATATATCGCAGTACTCTCAAGCAAAGCTTCTTGAGATCAAGCATCTCCCGCGCGCGGACAGATCTTCGCTATCGCACCCTGCTTCGATATCGAGCGCGCTCGTGGATTGGTCTGTCTGAACGGCGCTGGCCTCAAGTCATCTGGGAAGCAGCCCCACAATGTACCGGAGATGATTACAGCCGGCATACCCGCTCGGCTTCGACACCGACGAGATTGCGCTTGCGTGGAACGGTCAGCAGATCCGCTCCGTTTTTGCGAGTGACAAGTCGAGAACAAGGGATGTGCTCTTCAAATCCCGCGAGCATCGAGCCCCCCGTTCGAAAGATTCTCAACTGTGCTCTCGCATGATCGCGACCTTCCTGGCGCGCATAAAGTTGACTTCTTGTTGGGCAGTATGATCCCTCTGCCAATATCGGGATTGCACCACCGCGCTCCCCGCGCGCTAAATACGCTTGCACGCATGCATGCTTCCATTACCTGGATGCTTAACATTCAAACAATGGATTTTACCAAAGTTTGGGAATGTTGCATCGAGCACCAGCACCTCCATCGGGTGCCGCCCGGCGCTACTCGGCGAGTACGCCGCCGGGCGGGCATCGGACGGGCAACAAAAAGATCAGTTCGGAGGAAATGATCGTCACGATCGCAAAGCAAGCTCTGGACCCTCGATTAGCGACCACCGATCCCATCAGTTGCTGGATAAATCTCGCCCGTGGGGCTTAAGACGCGTTCGCCATCGGCCAGTCGAATGCGGCCCTTCAGCATCCTGAATGAGCCGATTCATCATCAGACCGGTGGGACGTCCGCAGCGTCTGCGGGCGGCGCGCGTTTTGCTTGGCGATGCAAGATACATAGAATCGAGCGCCTACCTTTCAGAATCACGCTGCCGGATGTCGGACTCCCGACAAGCAACGTCTTCAATCGGACAGGGCGACAACAACAGACTCGTTGATGCGACGCCTCTCAGCGTGGGACGGCGCAGTCTTCGAGTTCGTCGGGAGGAACGGATGACGACAATCGCAACTGCGGCGCCTACGGGAGCCTCGCGGCCTTGGTATAAGCTTCTCTACGTTCAGGTGCTGATCGCCATCCTGATTGGCGTCTTTGTCGGATGGTTATGGCCGTCACTCGCGACGAACGATTGGATCAAGGCGCTCGGCGACGGCTTCATCAAGCTGATCAAGATGGTTATCGCGCCGATCATCTTTTGCACCGTGGTATCCGGGATCGCACATATTCAGGATGCAAAGAAGGTGGGGCGGGTCGGCATCAAGGCGCTGGTCTACTTCGAAATCGTCTCCACCTCCGCGTTGGTGCTCGGCCTAGTGGTAGGCAATCTGTTTCAAATTGGCCGCGGGCTCGCCGTCAAGCCCGACGCCCTCGCGGTCGCCAATTACGTGAAGCAGGCGGAAGCCTCCAAAGCGGTCGACTTCATTCTCCAGGTTATTCCTGATAGCGTGGTCGGCGCCCTCGCCCGCGGCGACGTCCTGCAGGTGCTCCTGTTCGCGATCCTTTTCGGCTTTTCGCTGATGGCGCTGGGTAAGCGCGGAGAGAGGTTGCGCGGCTTGATCGACGACTCAGCGCACGCGCTTTTCGGCTTGATCGCGATTATTATGAAGGCGGCCCCAGTCGGCGCGTTCGGTGCCATGGCGTTTACGATCGGAAAGTTCGGACCCGCTGCTCTTGGCAATCTGATCGGTCTAGTCGCTCTATTTTACGCAACTGCAGCCCTGTTCGTCGTGCTCGTACTCGGGCTGATTGCGCGCCTCATCGGCTTTTCGATATTCAAGTTCATCGTATATATAAAAGATGAACTTCTCATTGTGCTCGGCACCTCGTCGTCGGAAAGTGCGCTACCGCAACTGATGGAGAAGCTAGAGCGGCTGGGCTGCTCCAAGTCTGTAGTGGGACTCGTGGTGCCGACCGGCTACTCCTTCAACCTGGATGGAACTAATATTTATATGACGCTGGCGACATTGTTCATTGCGCAGGCCTTGGGCGTCGATCTCACTTTTAGCCAGCAACTGACGATTCTATTCGTGGCGATACTGACTTCAAAGGGCGCCAGCGGCGTCACCGGCGCCGGCTTCATTACCCTCGCTGCCACGCTGTCGGTTGTCAACCCGGTGCTGGTGCCGGGCATGGCAATTGTGTTCTCCATCGACAAATTCATGAGTGAGGTGCGAGCGCTTACCAACATCGTCGGCAATGGCATCGCTGCCGTGTTCGTGTCCTGGTGGGAGGGAGAACTTAGGCACGCGACGCTGCATGCATGTCTCAACCGCGATACCGATCCAGCGAATATCGAGCCGGGGAGCAAGAGCCAGTAGAGCGATGCTATGTTCCCATAGCGCGTGGGGCCCATGCGCAAGCGAGCTGTGATTCTTGATCGTTCAATTCTGCAGCAGGGACGTGAATGCCGCCCTCTGCTCGGCCGCCTCTCGTCGAGCGGCCTACTGTATTAGGCCTAACACTGCCGATCGGCCCGGTCGAGTAGACATAAGCTACCAGGCAAAGACGGTTCGCTCAGATATCTCTGTTGCCGTAAAGTTACGATCAGCGTTCCGCAGAGCGTGTCGCGCGGGTGATCTTCGCTTCAAAGGCGCACGAAATAGCAGGACTGAACTCGATCTCATACCCTGCATCTGACACGGGAGAGCTTCTCTTGGCGAGGTAACCGCAAAGAAATGTTGCAACGCGACCGTGCTTGACCGACGGCCTGTTGGACTACATGCTTCCGGCAGCTTGGGAGGTTTGGCTACTGTGTTTCCGATGCGAAACTAGAGCGCAAGTTCAGGACCGATCGAAGCGTCCCGACACCTTAAGGTTTAAAATAACTATACGAACGTTTGGGGTGCGCCGTCCTTCGGCTCGTGCTGTCTTCCGCGCGGAATATAGAGCTCGGAACCCGCTCATGAGCGTAGCTGGGCCGCACGTAATTGCCGCTTTTTGCCTAGGATGTTAACCTCTCCGCCACAAGGAGGCCGGACGTTTCGCCCACATGAGTAACCAGTACATTTTTCCGCGTTCAGCTACTCAGTTCGTATTGGGTAGCATTATGATAGCAGCGGTGACGCTGACTTCAGCGTACCTGCATGCACATCTTGCCACAGCGGCGTTCGCCTACTTGAGCGTGGTACTCCTGTTTTCGCTCATGGGCAGCTTCATCGCCTCGGCGGCGCTTTCAATGGAGTGTATCGCGGCGTTAACTTACTACTTTGCGCCGCCAACTTTCAGTCTCCGTATCGATGATCCTCAAGATATTTCAGTGCTCGCCGCATTCCTCACGATCTCGGTTGTCGGGACGCATCTGATACAAACAATCCGTCGAGAAAGGGAGGCTGCGCTAAAGACTGCAGCAAAGCTCCGCCAAAGCACGGCCGATTTGCAGGACAGCGAGAAATGGGGGCGCGCGATATTTGAGCATAATCCGGTCATGTACTTCATGATTGATGAAGCCGGAACGGTTCTAAACGTCAACACTTTCGGTGCCACACAACTCGGCTATGCGCCTCACGATCTGATCCACCGATCCGTACTCAATATCTTTCCAAAAGACGATCGTGAGTTTGTTCGCAAAAGCGTTGCGATGTGCCTCGAAAATGTCGGCCAAGCGCACACTTGGGAGGTCCAGAAAATCAAGAAGGACGGATCGGCAATGTGGGTGCGTGAAAACGCCAAAGCCCTGCGATGGGCTGGTGAGAAGCCCATCGTTCTTATTGCCTGCGAAGATATCAGCGAGCGAAAGCGAACAGAGCTTGTGCTGCAGCGGAGCGAAGCCCATTTGGCTCAGGCGCAGGAATTGAGCCGCACCGGAAGCTTCGGTTGGAATGTCGCCACCGACGAGGTCTTTTGGTCAAAAGAGAATTTTCGTATTTTCCAGTACGATCTGCAAGTTGAACCGACACCGCAACTCGTCCTTGCCCGGACCCATCCAGAAGATAGGGCTTCCGTTCAGGAGGTTATCGATCGAGCAATGCGAACCCAAGAGAATTTTGAGCACGAGTACCGGCTGCTCATGCCGGACGGCTCGGTAAAGTACATCCGCGCGCGGGCACGAGCGACGGTAACTGCGTCTGGCGATATAGAGTTTGTCGGAGCAGCGACGGACATCACCTCCTCAAAGCAGACTGAAGAGAAGCTCCGCCGTAGTGAGGCCTATCTGGCCGAAGCACAGCATCTCAGTCACACGGGTAGTTGGTCCTGGGATCTCTACGAACGCGAGTTCGTGTATCGCTCCGCCGAAGTTGATCGTCTCTTTGGCTTTGATCCGGAAGAAGGTGCATCGATAGATGCTATCCTATCGCGCATCCATCCGGAAGACGTGCCGCGGCTTCGGGAAGTTACGCTGCAAGCGATGAAAGACAACGGAGGGAATTACGAGTACGACTTCCGAATCCTTCTTCCTGGTGGCGCCATAAGGCGCATACATACCGTTGCGCATGCTGTGGTCGGCAAGGACGGCAGGGTCAGCGAACTAATCGGAACACATATGGACGTCACTGGACAGCACGTAGCCAGGGAAAGGTTGGAAAACACTCTTGCTGCCCTGCGCGAAAGCGAGCAGCGCTTCCGGGACTACGCCGAAACGGCCTCTGACTGGCTATGGGAGACCGGAGCTGACCATCGTGTGACCCACTTGTCGGAGCACACGAGCTATGCAGGCATTCTCGCAAGAGAGCTCATGGGCCAGCCCCATTGGAAGATTGCGTCCGATGTAGAAGCAGAGCCCGAGAAATGGCTCCAGCATCGCGCCGCACTTGACGCGCATCTCCCATTTCGCGATTTGGTCTATCGCACCGTCGATCGGTTCGGAAGCCCGATCTACATCCGAACCAGTGGCAAGCCATTTTTCGATGCGAGCGGGACTTTTCTTGGCTACCGTGGCGTCAGCACCGATATCACTGCGTCCATTCGCGCAGAGCAAGCCGAACAGCAGCTGCGGAAGGCTCAGGCGGAGCTTGCGCATGTTACGCGCGTAACAACGCTTGGTGAACTAACGACCTCTATCGCCCACGAAGTAAATCAACCGCTTGCCGCCATCATCAGCAATGCCGACGCGTGCCTCGGTTGGTTGGGCCGCGAAGCTCCAGACCTCTCTGAAGCTGGCCGCTCGGTCGAGTGGATCATCGAAGACGCCATTCGGGCAAGTAAGGTTATCCGCCGGGTCAGGGCCCTTGCGAAAAAGAGCGAAATCGAGATGGTACCGCTCGACATCAATGAGGTCGTGAAGGAGGCCGTCGCGCTGGTGGCACGTGAATTGGCCAATCACCAAGTGACATTGCGAACCGGGTTGACGCCCGCTCTTCCTCCTATACTGGGCGACCGGGTTCAACTGCAACAAGTGATCATCAATCTGGTCATGAATGGGATCGAGGCCATGCAAGCCGTCAAGGACCGCGTCCGTGAGCTGGTGATTCAGTCATGCATCGACGATATGGGACGTGTGCAGATTGCCGTGACTGATTGCGGCGTCGGGATCGCCGAGGACGACATAGACCGCGTCTTGGACCCCTTCTTCACTACCAAATCGAGCGGCCTCGGCATGGGTCTTTCAATCTGCCGTTCAATCTTGGAAGCTCACGGGGGGCGGCTTTCGATTGTTCGCATGCAGGAGCCTGGCGCGACGTTTCAATTTTCCCTACCGTTGCATAAGGAGGTCGTCTCGTGACCGCACGCTTTGAGCCGCCGCGCGAAGACAGCAAGACCGAGGGAGGGGCGGGACCGATGGTCTTCATCGTTGAGGACGATGTCTCGATGCGCCGGTCGCTCACAAACCTTTTTAAACAGGTGGGGCTGGACGCCGTCACGTTCGGATCGGCTCGTGAAATGCTCCAGAGCAAGCTTCCGGACGTTGTTAGCTGCCTGGTTCTTGACGTTCGACTCCCAGGGCTGAGCGGCCTAGAAATTCAAAGCGAACTCGCTAAGCTGAACATTAACATTCCTGTCATTTTTATTACAGGCCATGGCGACATTCCGATGAGCGTCAAGGCCATGAAAGGTGGAGCGGTCGATTTTCTAACTAAGCCTTTTCGCGATCAAGAGCTGCTTGATGCTGTGGTTGCTGCAACCGAACAGGATCGAAAGAGGCGCGCCGCCGAGCAGATTGTCACGCAGCTGCGGTCCTTATTCGAAGCACTAAGCCCACGAGAGCAGGAGGTGATGAAATTGGTCGCTACCGGCCTGATGAACAAACAAATAGCCGCCGAGCTCGGCCTGGCCGAGATTACCGTCAAGATCTATCGGGGACACGTAATGAAGAAGATGCGGGCACGTTCGCTCGCCGAGTTGATCACAATGGCTGCGACGCTGGGATTTCGTGCGAACCGCTCTGAGCAAACCTAAGTATGATTTTACAATCCCGCCCGTGAAGCCCAATTTGTCTCGGTAGGCTAATGCTTCGGCAAGCGCCTTCCCTGGTCAGGAGGGCTCGTCTTTTGCCTTTGATTTCCGTCATTGACGACGACGCGTCAGTGCGTACCGCAATAGAGAATCTGTTGAAGTCTCGAGGTTACATCGTTCACCCATTCGCATCTGCCGAGGAATTCCTGCGGTCACCCGAATTGTCCAAGACGTCCTGCGTAATCACGGATGTGCAGATGCCAGTCATGAACGGCTTGGAACTCCTGGCAGAGATGCGAGCCCGAGGTTACTATGCGCCCTGCATTCTCATTACGGCCTTTCCTGATGACCCTGTTCGCACCTTAGCTTCGACTGCGGGAGCGATTGGGTTCCTGGCTAAGCCTTTCGCCGGGCGCGCGTTGATCAAGTGCCTCAATAAGGCCCTGGCAGAACACCGCGGCGGCGCTGGCGCCTGACACAACGGCCTTCGAGCTGGCCCCTCGCGCCTCTTAGCGACTTCGCAATCAGCCCTACGCGTTCGCGTGTATGGAGCTAGGCCCGAGAGCGCCGGCCTAAAGTGGGAATTGCCAAGCGTTCACGGAATTGCAGCGACCATCATGAAAGAAGTCCCGCTATTCCTAATGGAGGCGGCCAGCTTCCAGAAATTTGCTTTCCCTCTGCATGGGTAGCACGAACAACGGTTGGAATTCCAAACGTCAAGTCCTCTACAACGGCTAGAAAGCCGCTCCCCTTAGTCGCTTGCCGATCAGATTTTGCTTTTCCGGCCTCATGTTAGCCGGTGATCGAGTCTACGTCGGCATGGTGGGCGACCTGCAAGCTATTGCGGGCAAGGCGGGCCAGATATGCCCAGCCTTGACTTACCCCTTCTAAGGAGCCCTCGAGCCCGCAAGCGCCGCGTGGCGGGCGACGCCGCGAACGCGGCGACGCTTAGTGAGGTGAAGGATCTCCGCCGAGAGACTGCGGCCCTCAAGGTGGCCCCAGGCCGATCTACTCCCCGCCTGCCTCTAAGTCGGAAGTGGGAAACTAAGATGAAGCAAGCCAAGCCAAATGCGTGCTGGTTGTGAGGCTTCGAGCAATCAGGACCTAGCCTGCAATCTGCACAGGGAGTGCGGAATAGCCGTGCACGAAGTTTGAAGCAATTCGCTCAGGCTCACCGACAACCTTGATCTCCAGACGCGCATTCAAAATCTCTTCCCACAGTACTTTCAACTGCAGTTGTGCAAGATGTCGGCCAACGCACCGATGGATGCCGAATCCAAACGAGAGATGCTGCCGTACGTTCTTACGGTCGATGAGGAAGCTGTCGGCATTATCGATCACTTCTTCGTCCCGGTTGCCAGATATGTACCACATGACGACCTTATCGCCCCTCCTGATTTGTTTCCCACCTACAACGCAATCTGCCGAGGCGTTGCGGCGCATGTGTACGATCGGCGTCTGGTATCGAATAATCTCGGACACGGCGCTCGACATCAGCCCCGGGTTATCGTGTAGTTTCCGCAGCTCGCAGGGGTTCTGGTTCATGAACAGAACGCCGCCGGTAATTGAGTTACGTGTCGTGTCATTGCCTCCCACGATCAGCAGAATCAGGTTCCCGAGGAACTCATCCGGCTTCATATGGCGTGTGGCGGGCGAGTGCGCCATCAAGGAAATCAGGTCGAGGCGCGGCTCGAGATTAATGCGCTCGCTCCAAAGTCGGGCGAAATACTCCCGGCACTCCGACAAGATTGCGCTGCGCTTATCCCAACTGTCGATCGCATGCCCTGCTCTCGGAGGTGTGACAGCTACGTCCGACCAATAGGTCAAGAGCCGCCGGTCATCAAAAGGAAAGTCAAATAGTGTGGCGAGCATCTGTGTCGTCAACTCGATGGAAACCATATCCACCCAATTGAAGGCATCATTGCGCGGTAACCCCTGCAAAATTGCCCTGGCCCGAGAGCGGATCAGGCTTTCGAGTCTCATCAGGTTTTCCGGTGCAACGATCGGACTTACGGTGTTGCGCTGATCAGCATGTCTGGGCGGGCCCATCTTGATGAAACTCGGGGTCCAGTGCTCGTCAGGTACGTCGACGATCGTGACACCTTGCTCCGACGAGAATGTCTTGTGGTTTGTATCTACTGCGACAATATCGTGGTATTTTGTGACGGCCCAATAGGGTCCATAGCCGCTATCTTGGCAGTAGTGAACCGGATCTTCCCTTCGCAAGCGCTCGAAGCACGCCCATATGGTATCATCTTGAAAGCGCTTGGTTTCGCTTACATCCAGATTGCTCAGCGGAATGCCCGAGGCATCATCGACTCTATCGTGTGCCAATGGCGCTTTCAGATCGTCTCCGCAAAATTTGTTCACTCGAGAGCTTACGGGTTCACAGCTCGCCATGGATACGGGTCCTCTTGCGGTTTGGCGGCGAACAGGTCGTCGCCTCACAAAGTATCCTAATGCGCGGGCAGTCACCCCTACCGTTTCCAGTAGTAAGGACCTCGTTGACTTTCCAACCAGCCTGCTCCGTCTACCGGCGGGCATCGATGTACCTAAAAGCAATCACTTTTGATCGTGCCCTTTGGCGTGGTGCAACTGGCGACAGGCGCCGCGCTCACTGGCAAGGGCGGGGCAGGTCAGCTGGGATCGCCGGAAGGCTGAGGATTAGACCATCGCTCAACGGTGTGACCTTGCCCACGGATTCAATCCAGGTTGAAGTTCGCTCTGGCACGACAAGGACCAGAGCATAAAGCGCAGCCGCTTTTCGGGAGAGAAGGGGTATTCGGTCCCGATCACATGACCTATCTGCCACTTAACTGACGCAACAAGAACCAGCAAATGGAACGCGGATCTCGCGGTCAATGCCTTCCACGCGCTCCATCAGGATATGAACGGAGCCGTCGCCACGATGAATCCCTCTTCCGGCACGCGCAGTGGGCGCGGCACGAAATAGATGTCGAGCGCCCAGTGCGCGTAGACGGGCTCAGCCGAGGCGCTCGATCGTCCCAAACCTGGAAGAAACGGTTCTCTCCCGCGGTATGAACTCGAACCAGCCTGGCAGCAGTTCAAAAAACGGCGTCTCGGTCGTATTCCTCCGTTGCCGTCGACGAGCAGCGGGTCCGCTCGACAGCTTGAATGTCTGGTTACGGTGCGGCTTCAAGCCGCTTGCAAGCATCTTGTGATGACTCACGGAAATCGGATTGAGCCACAGGTTGGTCAAGTGATCGTCAAGGGTCTGCGTGACTTGTGGCCTTACCCGATCCGGATGCGCCGTACTGCTGCGCTGGTCCGAACGATCATACTCGCCGTGGTCTATCCTGCGGGGCCGCAGGAAGGGGCGATCGGCCCACACGCACACGTATCGTCGCGCCGATAAATCGCCCAGCGTTCGTACTCGCCTTGCTCAGCTTCCCGGCTCCAACATGATTGAGCGTCTGTTGCCGAGAACACCCCGAAGCCGGATCCATCGCGGTGTCTTCGAGAACGTTGCCACGCTCAAGATGGCGATCATAGAAATGCCAAAACCCTCCATCCAGACCAAATCTGCGGATCAAATCCTCGAAAAACTCGCCCGTACGGACCAACTGTTAGTGTCTCAACACTAGCTGTGCCGGGATCGAGTGGACCGCGCACGCCAGGCGAGAGGAAAATTCAGCACGTTTCCTAACGCGAAATCGACGATCTTGGAAGGCTTGTGAGCGACGGCTCACGGTGCCACTCCTCGACGTCGGCCAGCATCCGGGCCCGCCCGCCTCGTCTCAAGGGTGGGCATGAGCTGCGCTGGATCGCAAGGCCGGCGCGATCTGGCCGAGGTGCGAAATGCGGCGCCGAGTACCCCCAAGCTCACCGGCTGAGCGGAGCGGAACATCGAGGAGACCTTGATCTATTTCCGCCTCCCGCTGGTGCACAGGAAGCACATGGATTCGACCAACGAGCTGGAGCGCGCCAAGAGGAGATCTGGCGGCGCACCTGTGTCGTGCGACTTCACCAGCCGAGAACGGATTGCGGCTTGTCCGTGCACGCACCGTCGAGCGTCACACAGCTTGGCTCGAGGACCATATCTGAACACGAATTTGCTCAAGGAACAAAAGACGAAGGCCCTGAGCCAGGCGGCCTGACCATGCTCAGCGACCAATGGGATGGGCCACCCCTCTCCACCGCTGACGCTCGCCCGCTGCGCTTCTGGGGTGAGGCGAGCTACGGCGGCTCAGAGGGGATCGCTTAGCTGGAGCCCATGATCGACTTGGCTGAAGTAACAGAGAACGTTTTCGGCCTTGGCTTCTCGCAGAAGAAGTGGCTTCCCCGAGCCGTGCATGGCCCGCCAGACAACGCCCGGCGGCATGGTGACCAACCAATCTCATGGTCTTGAAACCGTGCCCCCCCATCTGGCAGCGCCGGATGAAACGACGCCGTGCCGGCGGGCATTGAATGCTCGCTTCAGGATCCGCTGGGACTCAACTTCACGTCAAGAGCTCGAACCGCCTCTCCCGATGTTCCCAAACCACATGCCTTAGCTTGGCCGAGCATCCTCGCACTCTGCGGGAGCCTCGACCTCGATAGTCGAATTCGAAAGCGCGTCCTCGTTGTGTAGCTCGATCGAGATTCGGGGCGCGAACGCAGCTTTCGTGTTGGTTGGACCGTCGCAGCGGTCATATGGCTTCGGCTCTGATGATTGATCATCCTTGCAACGCGGCGGAGTACATAGGCTGCTACGATAAAACTTCATGATTCCTTGCTCATCGAGTTCAATGCTGCATCCGTGCGGAGCGGCACCCGCTGCTCGCTTGGAAGGCGAGGCTAAGGTCTCAAGATCGCTAGTTCAATCGTACGGAGGTAAGACATTAGCCTCGAAAATGTTTTGAAGAACTATACGATGGTTTGCGACCAAATTGTATCCTTGGTCGCTAGTCAGATTATGGTGAGTTCATGAGCTTGTCTTCGCCGAACGGGCGCCGCGACGTTCCATTGGCAGTGCATATCAATGTATATGATGCGTTTGATCCACATCGTCGTACAATCATAGAGCAATGATCCTTCTATTCATCTGCGTGTGAACACGGAGTTTCTTTGCGCGTATTACTCCCTTTTGAAGGCCGATCTAATGAGTACAGCTGGTGAGCCAGTGGCAGCTGAAGATTCAAAACGACGCGTTGCCTTGATCACCGGTGTCACCGGCCAGGATGGTGCCTACCTCGCCCAGCATCTGCTCAGCTTAGGCTACACGGTGCACGGAATAAAGCGCCGGTCCTCTTCTATCAACACTGCGCGCGTTGACCACCTGTACCAGGACCGACATGCCGGCGACGTTCCATTCCTGATGCACTACGGCGATATGACCGATTCCACCAACCTGATCCGGCTCATGCAACAAATCCGGCCGACCGAAATTTACAATCTAGCGGCGCAAAGTCATGTCGGGGTCAGCTTCGACAGTCCTGAATACACGGCCAATGCGGACGGACTCGGCGTGCTCCGGCTGCTCGAGGCGATCCGCATCCTGGGTATGGAAAGGGAGACGAGGTTCTATCAGGCCTCGACCTCGGAACTCTACGGTCTTGTCCAGGAAGTGCCGCAAAAGGAGACGACCCCATTCTACCCCCGTTCGCCTTATGCCGTAGCCAAGCTCTACGCCTACTGGATCACAGTGAACTATCGTGAGGCTTACGGCATCTTTTCTTGCAACGGAATACTGTTCAACCATGAGAGTCCAACTCGTGGCGAGACCTTCGTCACACGCAAGATCACGCGCGGCGTCGCTCGCATCGAAGTCGGCCTCGAGGAACGTCTCTATCTCGGCAACCTAGAGGCCAAGCGCGACTGGGGCCACGCCCGTGACTATGTCGAGGGCATGCACCGCATTCTGCAGGCAAACGTGGCAGAGGACTATGTGCTGGCGACCGGCGAAACGCGGTCGGTGCGGGAGTTCGTCGAGCGGGCATTTGCCGAGGTCGGCCGAAGCATTGAATGGCGTGGCCACGGCATCGAGGAGATCGGCATCGATCGGGCATCGGGCAAGACCGTGGTGCAAATCGATCCGGCTTATTTTCGGCCGACCGAGGTAGATCTGCTGATTGGCGACGCTGGCAAAGCTCGCCAGAAACTCGACTGGAAGCCTAAGACAAGCTTTGCGCAGCTGGTCAGGGAGATGGTCGTAAGCGATCTAGCCGAAGCAGGTCAGGAGTGCCGCCAATGGCCAGTACGCCGTTTGAGCTGAAGCGCAAGTCCGTCTTCGTCGCGGGCCACCGCGGCATGGTTGGCTCAGCGTTGGTACGACGGCTCGCGAGCGAGCAGGCGAATCTCCTGACGGCGGCGCGAAGTGAGCTCGATCTGCGCGACCAAGCAGCGGTGAACACGTGGTTCGCCGCGAAACGGCCGCAGGTGGTGTTCCTCGCCGCCGCCAAGGTCGGCGGCATCCTCGCCAACGATACACTTCGAGCCGAATTCCTCTACGACAACCTTGCAATATCGATCAATGTGATACAAGCCGCGCATGCGAACGGGTGCGAGAAGCTGATGTTTTGTGGCTCCTCCTGCATTTATCCACGGCTGGCGGCGCAGCCGCTGCGAGAGGATTCGCTGCTGACCGGGCCGCTGGAGCCCACCAACGAGCCCTACGCAATTGCAAAGATAGCCGGTTTAAAGATGGTGGAAGCTTATCGAAGCCAGTACGGCGCCGACTTCATCAGCGTGATGCCGACTAACCTTTACGGTCCCGGTGACAATTATCATCCCGAATACAGCCACGTGGTCCCAGCGCTGATCCGCCGTTTCCACGAGGCCAAATTGTCGGGCGCCACGAACGTTGTAGTATGGGGCACCGGCATGCCCCGGCGGGAATTCCTCTATGTCGACGATCTTGCAGATGCCTGCATCCACCTAATGCAGACCTATTCGTCGCCGGAGCTGGTGAATATCGGCACCGGTCAGGACATCACCATCGCCGATTTAGCGCTTGCGGTCGCGGCTACCGTCGGCTTTCGGGGCGAGATCAGCTTCGACACGTCGCGTCCCGACGGCACGCCGCGCAAGCTGCTGGACGTCAGCCGCTTGGCCGAAACCGGCTGGCAAGCCCGCGTCTCGCTGGAGGAGGGCATTAGGTCGGCATATCTGTCCTATCTCAGTGACGTCGACAGCCGGCAGCAGGGTATGTTTGCTTTGCCAGCGAGGGGAGCACCAAGGAGGAAGCTCTCGTGCATGATCAGTTAATCAAGACCTCCCGCCTGTCAACGCGAGCGCTGTAATGGCTTTGGATCTGGGAGATTGCGGATTCGGCTGTCCGAAAGCCTGGATGAGTGCACGTCAGCGCATGAATGTTCGGGTGTGTAGGCCGCTGTGCAATATCGTTGATAGCAAGCATGCCGCCGGCCCACTGCGCGGTACCGCAGTTCGGCAAACTTAGGCCATCTCCTTAGAACGTTCACCTGTTCAGCCGTAGGCTCCAAGAAAGTTCGGCGCTAGGAGTGGACTGACCGGCAGGAAGTTCACCGAAGGAGCAGACATTCTTTGCGTATATCATGAGATTGACGCTTGAAACGGGAAGGCAACCTGTGACCACTGCCTTACACGCAGGGTGCGCAATGACCGGCGCATCACATGCCTACCTATTCTCTGGTTAGCAGCACGACTGTCGCTCCCTTTGCGGGAGGGGATCCCGCAACAGAGATCCCTCGGGTAACGTGCGCAACCAATGCCCACACTCCAGGAAGTCGGTCCTTCGAAGAAGTCCGATCGAAAGGTCAGGCAGTCTTCTCCAGTTCGGCCGTCCAGCACTCCCGCCGGAGCAGTCCAGCGGCATGAACGTATCCGCCCAGCGAGCGCGCGCTAGTAGGCCGGCGGAGATCCAAAATATGAAGACCTCGTCGGTGGTTCATAAGTGACAGGAAACGACTTTGTAGGCCCGGCGAACATTGGTGCTCAGTCACACTCTCCGACGGCTCCGACAAACGTCTTCAAGAAGGCGCCCGTCGGGGCATTTCGTGACGGTGGCTTCAATCGTTCGCTCGAACGGACTTAAAGTGGACGGTGTTACCTGGCCCATCTGTTCGACCATGGTGGCGCTTACAGCTACATCATGCCCGAGTCGGCGGGGGCATTAGACGATGGTTGCTACGTCCGCATAAAGCACGCGGCGACCGGGACCTGCAATTCCCTCTCCTGCTCTCGCCCGTTGGTAGTGGAGAAGACTAGCGAAGCTAAAGCTTACGGTAAGTAACGTGCGCCGTGGCAAAGGGGATGCCAGCACGGCCAGCTCGGCTGCGGACTATACAACTCGCTCATCGATTCCATAAAACCAATCGTTGAAGTTCAGCTTGAACGATTCCCCCCTTGCGGAGTATCGCGCGTGTATTTCCAATGGAATGCGCAACCGGCTTGCTCGCCGATGGCCTCGCCTTCCAGTTGGTTTTCCAAGCCGGTGTACTTGCCTTCTTCACCCTTTCGGATCGTCCAATGCAGAGTGTCGCATGGCGTCAGACGTATGTGACTCGACGAACAGCAGTGTATCAGTGTCCGCATCTCGCCGTGTCCAGCAATTGTTGCGCGCGTCAGTAGTCCGCCAACTGAACTTTCTAACACTGCCCATCCTTCTACTCGTCCGACGAAGAAACGTTCAGGAAGAAATAGCGACATTGTTCCTCTAAAAGCATCGATTGTCATTGGTAAACCTTCGAAGTGCATTTACTGACCTAAGTATCTTTCTCCCAGCTGGTTCCTATTGGCTCTCCAGCACATGCTCCCGCAGCGCGCTCCACCATCCGCCGCCCGCCCTCGTATTTATGCGGCCGGAATTCAAAACCGCTGGTCAGTTTCGAGACGGATCGCACAGCGTACAGCGCGCCGCTTCAGAATTCTGATTGCGGTTTCATTGCCCACCGCCGCCGCGAAGGAATATTCGCCTGCAATATCTTCGGCGGTCACCAAAGGCTAAGATCAAGCGGCTGGTTCAGTTTGGGGCTTGCATCGTATTCGCAAACGGCCGCTAAAGGTCGATGACTTCGCGATCTGGCAAGCCGACCCAGGATCTCTTTAAGGCGCTAGGACGGGTGCGGTTCGGCGTGGCCGTGCCCGCGTCCTTGCGAATCTCGAAAAGAGAAGGTCTGAGGCTAGGTCAACAACACGTCCCGCCCCCAGGGCGGGATTGTTCTTCGAGCGCATCAACACCCCGTGGAGGCGTAGCGATATTCGAGCCGCTTGAGCGACGGTCCCCGCAACCCAGGTCGTTCAACAAACTGTGCGGGAAATAGCTGGCATGGTCATAGGGCGCCTTAGCCTCGGCAAGCGCCCTAGAACGCCATCAATCACGCACATTCGTATCATCCCGACCCCAAACGAATTCTCAAAGCCGCTGCACCTTCTGCGGCATTTGATTTGATAGTTTTTATTTCACGACTGTGATGCTTACGTGCGAGGTCGATTCAGTGTGATCTCGCCAAGCTGTAGCGCGACTTCGGTGAGCGCGATCGAATACCAACACATAACGGCAGCAAAGAGAGCGATAGTTTCCACTTGAGTGAATAAGTCATGCGAGAGCCGACCGATGTCGTATCTTATCGAGAGCCATGGCACGCACAGTCTCTCTCGACCACGCCGATAACAATCGTAGTCGCAGTAAGGCCGCCGCGAGGACATTTCCCGCAGGTAACCCATTCCTAGGGATCGACGACACTCGGAGCAATTGGATGAATTGCTAGGCGTCCTCTGATTGACCAATATGAACTTCACGGTCGTTCACTTGCATTCATTGCCCCTGCCAGACGATAACAGAAGCGGCGCCGCTGCTGAAACGAAGCGCATAGCTGGATCGTGGGGGGTGCATTCCCTGTCGCTCGTACTCGGCGACAAAAGAAGCCCGACCACTTTTGGTGGCCGGGCAGAAGTCAGTCTCGGAAGGAGCGACGCTGTTCCGCATCGCGCCAGCTTCCATCGGCAGAGGGAGGGCTCTTGCCGACGGTCCAACTGCGGCGGGGGCATTCGCCGCTAGCCTTAGGCACAGAAGCCCGAAATCCACTCCAAATGAGATCTGACCTTGAACCAAGGCTGACAAACTCGGGCGATACTCGTCGGTGCGAGAATGCGGCGACTGACGCCCAGCCCTTTGGACCGCCGCCGTCTGCTGCGAACCCGCAGTGTTAGGCGAGAGATCACCGACAACGCGGCGGGACCTCACGAGCCCCTGGTTTGACGCCCGACTTACACCGATGATGTTTTTTCCCCCTGGGGCAGAAGAGCGATAACGGTCCTGATAAGATCGTCGGCTGTTTTCTTCGCACGCCATTGCCATGCGACATCCTGGAAAGTTGGTAAAATCGATTATGTTGATGGGCCGCATCTACACGGTGGATCATTTCGCCCTCGTTGGCCTTTTGTGTTTCCGGTGCGCATACCCTCATCTGAGCGCAACCAGGCCCGGCACGTGAACGGGCGCCGCCAAACCCTGGCGCTGCTCAGCTGAGGCGCGAATGGTGCCATCGGAGTAAACGAGGCGACCTCCAATGTAGTCGACATCCGATCGATTCCGGCTCATCTTACGTTTGCATTCGAATGCGCAACCGGAATTCGCAGGCCATGACGCTACGCAACTGGGTGCGATGAATTCGGCCGGAGCGTCGGAGACATGACCGGAAAGACCGCGCCTCGGATCTCCCGCGCTCACCCACATCCGTTCACGGGGGCCCTCAATGACGGACCGCAGACTGCCATTCCGATGCCCGGCACGCTTGATGATGTAAAGGCTTTGGTCAGCCGCTCAAGACTGCTCGGCCCCAATCCTGGGCCAGTGTCTCGTAAGCGAACCAGTATACCATTGCGGTCAGATCTGGCCGTGCTGTTACCAGCTCTCGGGTAACTCGTTCCTCGCTCAGCGCGCCGGCGCCGCAGATGATCAAGTTGAGAACCACCTGTCAGCGTCGAAGTCTATCTGCCCGAGCGAGCGGCACGGCTCTGGCGAGCGGTGAACACCGGCGCCATCGTTAGCCTGCACACGAGCGATTCGCTCGCGCCGTCTCTTCCAAAGCTATTGCTGATACGCCTCGCGCTCGCAGCTCCTGCCATACTCAGTCGTTCTCCTCGAGCTAATGATAGATCGAGACGACCGCGGTGGCCGCAGATCACCTTCGTGTCCCCGGCGCCACGAATTACAATCACCTCAAAAAGGTCAACCATCCGCGATCGACGAGCAGCACCCTTATCAAGAGCAGCAATCACAGAGCGTGGGTTAATCATCAGGGCAATCGCTCGCCGAGGTCGGTCAGCTGTCTATGAGGTCGAGCTCGGCGGCCATCTCGGGGTGGCGCGCACTCACGTCAGGGCGGTGATCCGACGCGATCGCGACATAGAGCGCCGGCAGCACGAACAGCGTGAACAGTGTGCCGATAGAAATGCCCGCTACGACCACGAGCCCAATCGAGAAGCGGCTCGCGGCGCCAGCACCCGTTGCAGTCAATAAGGGTAAAAGGCCCGTGACCATGGCCGCAGTGGTCATCAAGATTGGACGGAGGCGGACGCGCGCCGCCACCTCGATGGCGGAGCGACGATCAAGTCTCTTCTTGAGCTGCAGCTCATTGGCAAACTCCACCATTAGGATACCATGCTTAGAAATCAGCCCAACCAGCGTCAGCAGTCCGACCTGGGTGTAGATGTTCATCGTCGCCGCGCCAAGAAATAGCGGAATCAAGGCGCCGACGATTGCCATGGGCACGCTTACCATGATGATGAGAGGATCGCGCAGACTTTCGAACTGCGCCGCAAGCACCAAAAAAATAATGACGAGTGCAAACACAAAGGTGAAGACAAGTTGGTTACCTTCCCGCACATACTGGCGGGCATCGGATAGAAAGTCGTGGTTGTAGCCTGCGGGCAGTTCCTTCGCCTTCTCGTCCAGGAACTCCACAGCTTGACCGATCGTGACGCCGGGCATCGGTACGGCCTGGAAGGTTGAAGAGTTGAGTTGATTGTAGCGGGTGAGCGCGTTGGGATCGGTCGCAGTCTCAATGGAGACCACAGTTGAGAGCGGCATCATTGCGCCCGTCGCGGCCTTTACATAGAAATTCCCGAGTGATTCCGGGGTCAGCCGGTTCTCGCGCGGCACCTGCGGGATCACCTGATAGGACCGACCCTCTAGGTTGAAGCGGTTGACGAAGTTTCCGCCAAGGAGGGTCGCGACCGCACTTCCGATGTTCTGCATGGTGATGCCTAGGCCATTGGCCTTGGATCGATCTACCCGGATTCGCACCACCGGCTGATTAAACTCAAGGTCAGAGTCGCTGACCATAAACAAGCCGCTCCGCTGTGCGGCATCCTTCAACTTCGACATTTGCTCATAGACCGACTGGAAACCCTGCGTCGAGTTGATCACCATTTGCACTGGCAAGCCGCCTGAACCGCCCGGAAGTGGCGGCAGGCTAAAGGCAAATGCATTGATACCTTCATTCTTGGACAGCTCGGCCTGGAGTAACGGCTTCAGCGCGATCGATGATCGTGTGCGCTCGTCCCAAGGCTTAAGCAACATGCCAGCCATGCCGCCATGCGCACCGCTGGTGCCGTTAACTACGAAACGCAAGTCGGTCTCGGGAAATTTCTGAAACGCCTTGTCGAGCTTAGCGCCGTAATAGTCGAGATAGTCGATATTGGCGTATTTCGGCGCCTTAGCTAGTACAAATACGATGCCTTGATCCTCCTCTGGGGCGAGTTCCTTGGACGTGTGCATATAAAGAAATCCGACGAGGCCTAGCATGGTCAGCGCAAACAAACCGGTAATCGGGCGATAGTCGAGCGAGCGGTCGAGCCTGCGGCCGTACCAGCGTGTCACGGCGCCGAACACGCGGTTTACAAATCTTGCAAACCGCCCCTCCGCGGCACTCTTCAGCAAAACCGAGCACATCATCGGTGATAGCGTCAACGCGATCACGCCCGACACAATCACCGACCCCGCCAGCGTAAACGCGAATTCATGAAACAGCGCACCGGTGAGGCCGCCGAGAAAACCGATCGGCGCGTAGACAGCGGCCAGGGTAATCGTCATCGAAACGACCGGACCGACGATCTCGCGCGCCCCTTCCCTAGCGGCCTGCGTCGGCGTCGCTCCTGCTTGCAAATGGCGATGAATGTTCTCCACCACGACGATCGCATCGTCGACCACGAGACCGATCGCAAGCACCATAGCGAGGAGCGTCAGGAGATTGAACGAAAAGCCCAGTGCCAGCATCAAGCTGCAGACACCAACGAGCGACAGCGGAATGGTGACGACAGGAATGATGACCGACCGCACTGAGGCGAGAAATAGAAAGATCACTACCACAACGATAGCGACGGACTCAATAAGCGTTTTCTCCACCTCATTGATAGACGCTTGAATGAATTTGGTGGAGTCGTAGGCCACTTTCATTTTGACCGATGGCGGCAGATTACGCTCGATTTCTGGAAGCATTCCCCGAACGCCTCGCACTATGTTCAGCGGATTGCCTTGCGGGCTCGCCTGCACGCCGATAAAGATTGCGTGCTCGCCGTTCATGGCCACGCTCACGTCTGCGTTCTGTGCAGCAAGCTCAGCTGTCGCAATGTCCTCTATGCGAACAAAGCCGTCGTCTTTGACTTTGACGACCATGTTCTTGAATTCATCCACACTCCGCAGATCTGTATTGGCCGTCACGTCAGAGACGATGAAATAGCCCTTAGCCTGGCCGGCTGCGGCCTGGAAGTTATTGGCGGCAATCGCAGCCGAAACATCAGCTGCTGATACGCCGTACCCTGCCATTCTGGCAGGATCGAGCCATAGCCGCATCGCAAAACTCTGGCCGCCCAGGATGTCTGCCGCGCCGACGCCGTCTACGGTTAATAGAACCGGTTGCACCACGCGCGAGAGATAGTCGGAGATCGCGCTGGCCGTCAGTTCTTCGCTGGAGAAGCCGACATACATGACAGCCGTCGTCTGACCGGAAGATTTGGTGATTACCGGATCGTTCGATTCCTTAGGGATTAAATATCTGACGGAGTTGACCTTCGAGAGGACTTCGGTGAGCGCCTCGTTTGGATCGAAATTGAGCTTGATGTGGACTTGGATCGACGAGTTACCGAGCACGGAGGAGGACGTGATGTAGTCGACGCCCTCGGCTGAAGAGACCGCCTGCTCCAAGGGGGTGGTGATGAACCCCTGAATCATGTCAGCGGAGGCGCCAGGATAGGACGTCGTGATATCGATGACCGTGTTAGATAGCTTGGGATATTCCCGGATCGGCAAAACGGTGGCCGCGCGAAGGCCTATCAGCAGGATCAGTAGACTGACCACAATAGATAACACGGGACGTTTGATGAAAAGATCGGTAAATGTCATCGCGACGCTCAGTTTCAAAGGACAGGTTCAGTTCGCAAGTAGACCCGGGCCGTCGCCACAGTGACAAATGCGGCGATTGCCGTTACTCCCGCGCATGAGGAAGAAGGATTCCTCGCTCTAAGAGCTCGTGTTCAGGGGCAGCACGTCTCGCTCCACTGGGTTTAATCGCCCGGTGGTCCAGCTCGAAACACTAAAGCAGAGCGCCTGACAAACCCGAAGAAAGAGGCCCGGAAACCAGTTCTCTCGCATCAGCCGTTATCCAAGCCCACCGACAACTGGCTACCAGCCACGAAAAAGAGCGTTGATGGACCTCCAACGCGATTCAATGGCAGGTAACAACCTCCAGCAACGCATCAAGTCAGATTTCGGCTTTGTGCCGCACACCGATTTCTTCAACGACCCCGCTCCGACGTTGAAAGTACAATCAACTCGACAGGTGTCTCAACTCTACAAGGGTAGGCGGGCGATATAGAATAGATCGCTAAACCTATACTAAGTTTTGGACCACACGCGAGACTTGCGCGGTTATCCCGGCGCCGGCAGAAGTGGGTCACAGATACATATAGCGGGGCATACCATATGCTTCTATGGCGGGTTCTCGGTTCTTGCTCAGCAGGTCTTCTAACCCATCGTCGGCCGCCCTCTTACAGCACAGGTCACTTTTACTCCGCTTGGTCTCTGGCCAACCTTGCGTGCTTCCTGGTCTGGACTGTGAAGCTTACGCCTACAACAATCCATTGCGATCACGACGGACTATCCTACAAACATGTGTTGCTTCGTTCAAAGGGCCGGAGCAGCTGCTTCAGGAAGTGGTGCTGAATTGCTGAAAGGGGGCCACTCAAGCGGATAGCTCGCTTTGTCGCGGCGCATCTGGGTGTGAGCAGACTGCTCCTCTACCTCCTTTGAGCAAGCGTCTTCCGTCTCATGGACTCGGTAAGCTTTGACAAGACCCAGCGTTCAAAATCGCCGCGCTTCGTACGGCGACTGCGTCACTGCAGCGCCTTCGCTGGATTGTGCACGATGTTGGATTAACTTCCCGAATTGTTCTCGAAGCACCCGCCATCCCCTACCCAAATTTTCTTTTTTGGCGCGGGTCTCCATTTGGAGGCATTCGGCGTCCCAATTGCGCTCCTATCCGCCATCAACTTTCCAGGAGCCGTTGAGCGTTCGTTTATGACCATATCGCCCATCTGAGCTGGTGAGCTTATTGGAGAGTGCAACGCGGCGACTGCTTGCCCACAAGCCGTGAGCCAGAGCCTGTGGCCGTGACATCTTACTTGGCAGGAGTGCGCCGGCCTTGAACAGAGTACGAAAATTGCGATCGCCTTACTTGCTGAAACTGCCAAGCTTGTCTTGGCCTCCGCTTGATTTCTGCTTCTGCAACCCAGGCGGCAATACCTTGTCTCGATCGGATGGGCCACCGCATCTGCAACGCCTGCGGCCAGCGCTCTCGCCAGCGTCGGCTGGAGGCGCCCGGCTGTTTGCTCATCGTGCTGGATCGATGCCAGACGATGGTGCGTCGCCCTATCTCCTGGATTTAAACCTTCAGGGCCCGCAACTAACCGCTGAGAGCTACAAGATACGAGCGGGCCACCTTCGGAGCCGGTGGTTGGCCGGATCAGCGACTACTTCCAGCAGCTACTCGACATCAGGCGCCTGACCGGAGAAGGCGAATTCAGAAAGATAAGCGCGATTGAATTTGAGCACAGTTTGCTGGCGGATGAAGAGATGGCGCGCGCGATGAAGCGTCAGACGCTCTGTTGCTCGGCCGTCTCGGTCGGCATGAGTTGCAGGTTGGGTCTTGTGACCAGACTGACAAATCCCCTCTTCGTCCGTGCTGTCGACTTCTGTCGCTTGCATCCCGCAATGAAGCACTGACATCTCGATGCTTCTGAGTGAACGCCGAACCTGAACACTGCGGACTAATGCCTTACCGATGCGATCGAAGTATAGCCTATATCCCCCGTTCTCAAAGACTTCGTAGAATTGCTCAAGCAACTTGCGATGAGGAGCGGAATTACCCATAGCGGGCAAGGCCCATGAACTTGACCTCATCGAACACGCCGTACTTCAGAGACCGGATTGTCTCGAGATGGGACAACCAGAAAGAGATTTTCCCGGAAAGCTTTCGGGTCTGATTAACCCTCGGTTCCAGCCCCGTCGCGACGAGGCGCGCGCGCGCGCGAGAGAGAGAGAGAGAGAGAGAGAGAGAGAGAGAGAAGGTGCGTACGACGTGGTGGCAAATGGATGACGAATCGACAGCCAAAGGGCGCTCACAGCTCATCAGCTGTCGATCCATACTGAGCTTTGGAGGCGGGCAACCGCAATTTGGCCTGCCGAGGACTGCTCCAGAGCAGTGATACTGCTTCAGGCAGTTGCCAGGCGGGCGAGGTCCTACGATCGGAAGGCCACTGCCGAGAGAATCCTCGTGCCGTGATCGGCGGCGCGATCGTGTGGCTTAAAGCCTAGCGGCAGTGTTGCGGACTTACACCATGCTTGCGTCCCGGCCATGACGCGGGACCCGCGCCCGAGTGGGCGTATCGAGCGTTAGGCTACCGCTCGCCGCACGCGACACGCAGGTGCAGAGCTTGCTGTTCGTCGCCCGCTCTTCGCTGCTGAAGAACACGTCACGATGATTGACCTCGGCCGACGCCTCTAGGATCGGCAGCACGCAGAGTCCGCATTCTCCGCGCCGGCAACCAAAGATCATGTCGACGCCAGCATCTTCGAGCGCCTCGAGCATGGAGCGATTGGCAGGAACGTCAATTTCGAGACCCAATCGAGGAATCCTGACCCTGAACGGCGCGTCTGCAATGTTGCCCGCATGGCCGAACGTCTCAAAGCGAAGTTGCGCTTCGGGTCGGGCCGCCTCGCGCCACAGGCGCTTGACCGTCTGCAACATCTCGAACGGGCCACACACATAGAGCTCACCAAGCGCGCCGAGTTGGGCGATTTCGTCTGCAATGTCGATGCGTTGTCCGTCTTCACTTATGAAGATCTCAAGGCGTGAACCGATATAACGGGCAAGGTCGTCCGCGAGGACTAGGTCGCGACGGCTGCGCGCCGCATAAAGCAGACGAAAATTCGCGTCCGCTTGTTTCAGAGCCAATGCCATAGGGTAGATCGGCGTGATACCGATGCCCCCGGCCAACAGCAAATATTCCGGCCGGCCGTAGCTCAATTCGAAGTTGTTCCTTGGCTGGGAGACCGTGAGCCGCTCACCTGTCTTGAGGCGCCACATGCCCACGGATCCGCCGCGGCTCGATGCGAGTCGCTTGACCGCGATGCGATACAATCCGTCCGCCGGAGTGCCCACCAACGAATAGCTGCGAACCTGCAGCTGACCGTCGATTGGCACGAGGACGTCGATATGACTGCCCGGCGTTGCCGTCATCAATAGGCGGTCTGGAGCGATGTCGAAGAGCCTGACGTCAGGCGTGAGTTCGCGCGTGGCACAAAGGCGCGCGCTAGTCCATTCGATCGACTTGACCATCATTTTTCGCTCACTCGGCCGCAACGTTTGCGATGACATTGGCCTGTTCGTTGGTTATCATCTGGTCGATTAATCGTCGTGCCCATAGGGCGCCGGCATCGATGTTGAGGTCATAGAAGGGCGTGCGCGGGTTCTTGTCGATGGCGGCCTGCTGTGCCTCCAATATTCTGTGATCCTGATCGTAGACGCCTGCTCCCCCATTTACGTGGGCAAGCTGAAGCTCTTTCGTGAGCTGCGCATCATCCTTCCGATAATCACGGACGAAGTTCCAGAAATAGTGGCAGGATTCCTCGGTTTCGGGCGTGATCGCCGCCAGAAACGCGCCACTGACGCCCTGCGAGCGATCGCCTTGCGGAGCCCCCGTATTTGTTAGTGCCACCCCGACGTCACCAACGACTACCGACGGTGTCTGGAAGGTCACGACCTGCCAGCGATCGACACGGCCCGGCCGAGCAAGCTGGCGCGCCCAGAACGGAGGCGGCTCGATGTCCAACATCCAGCGCGTCATCGTTGCGGTGTCATCGGTGTGTGTCACATGGAAGGGCGCGGCCGTGATCGTCTCGTCGCCGATACTACCGGCGTGCACGTAGGTCTCGTGTGTCAGATCCATGAGGTTGTCGATCACCAGGCGATAGTCGCATTTCAGCTGATAGAACGTGCCGCCCTCGCCGATCCATTGCTTTCCGTCGTTCCAGTGAAAATCCGGAATTTTGGTGGGGTCCGCGAGGGCTGGATCCCCAGGCCACAGCCATACCAGGCGATGCCGCTCGGCGACCGGATAGGCACGCACACAGGCCGACGGATTGATCGTCTTTTGCGCGGGCATATAGGAGCAGCGCCCGGCCGAATTGAAGACCAGCCCGTGATAGCCGCACATGACGTCGTCACCCTTTAGGTGTCCGAGAGACAATGGGAGCAGCCGGTGCCAACAGGCATCCTCTAGCGCTGTGATGAGGCCGTCGACACGGCGGTAGAGCACGATGTTCTTTCCGCAGATGGTGCGGGCGGACAGCTCTCGTGCGACCTCGTGGGACCATGCGGCCGCGTACCAGGCGTTGAGCGGAAAGGGTTTGGCTGCGTTCATGCGGCAGTTAACTCCATGGTTGTGGCGATCGTCACGGGCTTGCCTTCTAAACTCCCATTTTCGAGCAGATTGCGTTGGCAATAGCTCTCGGACAATCGGACAGAGCTGATATCGGTTATCTACTCTTTCGATAGAGTGTTGCAGTTTTCCGCCAAGAGGATCCTGAAGAGATGGCAAAGGGCTGGGATCCATTTGCTATTGATTTTGGCGCGATCCGTACCTTGCGCCTAGTCTCGGAACTGGGTTCGTTTTCGAAAGCCGCCGACGCGCTTGGCACGAACCAATCGACGATCAGCTACACGATCGACCGACTGCGCGCGGCGTTCAACGACAAACTATTCGTGCGCCAGCGCGGCGGCATCGCGCCAACGCCGCGATGCGCCGAAATCGTCGAATGTGCCAGCCGCATGCTCGAAGCCTTCGAGGGCCTCGTGCAGCCTATGGAATTCGATCCCGCCAGCGCGTCCGGGCGGATCACGATCGCCTGCAATTATTACGAACGCTCGATCATTCTCCCGCGCGCCATCGCGGAAGTCAGGCGGCTGGCGCCGCGACTGGTGTTGGAAATCAAGGCGGCGCGCTCCAAAGGCACGGCGTATCTGAAAAGCGGTGAAGCCGATCTTCTCATCGGCCCTTATGACGTCCATGAGGAGAGCCTTTATCATCGCCATCTTCTGGACGACCACTATGTGTGCGTCATGCATCGCGGCCATCGGCTCGCCGACAGGAGGCTGCGGGTGAACGACTATGTCGACGCGAGCCACGCTGTCGTCACCTACGGCGGCACTTGGCGATCAGGGTACCTCAGGGAACTCGATGAACGTGGTTTATCGCTCACCCAGGTGGTCGCAATACCCAGCATTTCCGATCTTATGCACATTCTCCCCGCAACGGATCTGATTTCGACGGTACCAAGCCGCATCGCTTCGAACATAGCTGAATCAGTCGTGGCGAGATCGTGCCCCTTCCCCGAGCCGTTTCAGATCGGTATGACGTGGACGAACCGGACTTATCATTCCGCCGCGCACCGGTGGCTGAGACAACTCGTCGGCCGAATTGCTCGCAGTTTGCCGTACAAGACCGCTCCCGCCGCGCCCTCTGGGCGCTGCGGCGCTAATGCCCGAGTTTGAAGTGCCGTCCTGCGGGACGTGGGTGTATTAGTCCTAGGATGAGCGCCAAACTCCTCGATTTGAGCTCCTCGAAGGCTTGCCGATCTCCCGTCCTGACGAACTTTGTGGCAGTCCGATGGGGGCGGCTGCGTTCACAAATTTGAACGAGCTCTCGAGGTCCTACCACGCTGCTCGAAACAAGAGAACTGAGATCGGGGGGCATCCTGAACCTAGCAGTCGGTCCAGCTCAGGAAGGCAGCAGGCAGATGCCGATCGCGACAAACAGAAGCTTCTCTGGTCCGCCGTTCTCTTAAAGTGTTCAAACACGAGATACACCTCTTCGCACAATGCTGGTCGCCGGCTTGCGATCAACGCGAATGAAGCTGTCAGCCGCGACCAATCCTCTCAGGATAAACAGATCATGGCAGATGATCACAATTGCGGACGCGGGCCGCATAAAGATTCCATGCGCACTCCGCAAGAAGCTTTGTTTTCGACGCCCGTCAGCGAAGCGGCGCCCGTTGGCAGCGGAATGATGACGTTTTCCGGTCTTCTCCAACTGAACCTTCTGACCTACTCACATGACATCGGAAAAATTGTTTGGTTATTCGCGAAGACCACACGCTCCTCTTCAGAAGGCCTACTCACATTGGCTCATCGTCTTCAGATTTTGGAGGCACAAGCGAGATCCGCAAAAGCTAACCAGTTGGCTGCTTCGCTTGCTACGGACTTGGTCGATCGACCGACAAATCCATTCGCGATGATGTCGGCCTCCTTTGGCACCGACGGCCAGCTTTATTGCACGGTCTACAACCAGAAGAACGTCACGGTGCTGGATCAGAAGGGTGAAGTCTCCGAGCGTCTGGTCCTCGATGGGCCGCAGCCGACTAATTGTGCCTTCACCCAAGAAGGCAGGAAGCTACGCGTGACGGAGGTCGGCAAGGGACAAGTCGAGGAGATCGATGTACGCTGTGAGGGGCTGCCGCTGCATCTGCCAAAATTCGCCTGACGAGATGCCTCGCGGTTTGTGCCGCGGGCACGATTCATGAAGTCCTCACAGGAAACCGATCGAGAACCAGGGTACGGCGGCTACGATGAGCGTGCCTATCAGTAGCGCGATCATGTAGCCGACGATCGGTTTCATGCCCTCATCCGGGTTGATGCGGCTGATGGCACAAGCCGCGTAGTAGCCGATGCCGAACGGCGGCGCGAACAAGCCAATTCCCATCGCGAGAACGACCACCATAGCGTAGTGGACATCGTGGACGCCGACCTGCCGCGCGATCGGGAACAGGAGCGGACCGAACAAAACGATGGCCGGAATCCCCTCCAGTACGCTGCCCAGAATCACGAAGGTCACGATGGTGACGGCCAAGAACACCGGCACTCCCCCCGGAAGGCTGGTCATGAGCTTGGCCAGGGCTGCGGAAAATGCCGACTGGGTCAGCGCCCAGGCCATACCAGTCGCGGCGCCGATAATGAGCAGGATCGCTCCCGACAGCGAAGCCGTCTCGACCAGCATCGGATAGATCCGGCGCCAGTCGAATTGACGGTAGATGAAGAGACCGGCGAAGGCTGAGTACAGGATGCCGATCGTCGAGACCTCCGTTGCTGTCGCAACGCCCTCAACGACGGCGGTCCGGATCACGAATGGCAACGCGATGGCTGGGACCGGCATGACAAGGCGCGGCCAATCTGCCGCCCTGTCGCGCGTTTGACGTAAGACAGGTCTTCACGGCGATATCGCCACCACACCACGGCCGCGAGCATGATGGCAAGAACTACGCCCGGAAGCAGGCCGCCGGTGAACAGGGCCGAGATAGAAACGCCCGTGACCGAGCCGATCGTGATCAAAACGAGTGACGGCGGGATTGTTTCCGTCTGCGCACCGGTTGCCGCCAGAAGCGCCACGAGATCGCCCGGTTTGGCCCCGCGCTGCCGCATCTCCGGAAACAAGACCGGTGCCACTGCAGCCATATCTGCCGCCTTGGAGCCGGAAATGCCCGACACCAGATACATCGCCCCGACCAGCACATAGTGCAGTCCGCCGCGCACGTGCCCCAAGAGGCTCCCCAGAAAGCCGACCATCGCGCGGGCCATACCGGTCGTCTCGATCAGAAGGCCAAGGAAGACGAAGAGCGGCACGGCGAGCAGGATCAGGTGACTCATGCCCTCGTCCATCCGCCCGATCATCACCACGTCCGGAGTGCTGGTTGTCAGGGCGAGACAACCGACGGTGGCAAGGCCGAATGCGAAGGCGATCGGCACCGCTGCAAAGACCATCGCTCCGACCACGACGACGAAGAAAATCAAAAGGTTCACATTGCCTAATGGCTTCAAGACGGGAGCGAGCAGAACGAACGTTGCAATGATGCCTGCGACGATCGCCACGGATACGCAAGCTGCTCAGGCTTGCGATGCGGATGAGCCGGATGACCGCGGCAATCAGCATCAGGCCGAGCCCGATCGGCAGCGCCGCTGCACGCCTGCTGTTGACGATCTCAAGCGCCGGCGTGGTGACGAATGCCTCGTCGGCTGCGAATTCATAGGCCGGCCAGACGACGAGGGCGAGAAATGCCAACGAAGCCGCAGCAGCCACGACATCTAGGAACGCGCGGACTTCCGCCCTGAGAATCCCGACGACGGCGGTGATCCGCATATGCTCGCCCCGCTGGAACGCAATCACGGATCCAAACATGGCGAGCCAGAGGAAGAGGATGCCGGCAAGCTCATCTGACGAGACGATCGGCTAACGGAACACGTATCTGGCTACGATGCCCGCGGACAGCACCGCGACCTCGGCCAGCACGAGCAACGCCGCCGGTATTGCGACGACGTGACCGAGCACCGTATTTGCTTTCAGTATCCAACTGCGCGAGCCTGCTTGAGACGCGCCGGCCGCCATACCGGCATCAGCGTGCGGCGTATGGCTCATGCTGGTCATGACAGCTGGCCCGCGGCTTTTTCGAGCTGCGACCATGCCTCCTCGCCGAACTTGGCTTTCCAGTCTGCGTAAAAACTGGTCTTCGACAGCGCCTGTCGGAAGGCGGCGCGATCAACGTCGATGAACTTGAGCCCCTTGGCGGACAGATCGGTGCGCAGTGACTGGCTGAGCTTCGCAATGTCGGCGCGCTGGTCGACGGCAGAGCGGTCGAGTTCGCGGGTCACGATTTCCTGCACATCCTTTGGCAGGCGCTCGAATGCGCGTTTGTTGCCGAGAATCCAGTAGCCGTCCCAGACGTGGCCGTTCAGGCTGCATGTGCTTTGCACCTAGTAGAGACGCGCGGTCGCAATAATCGGCAGCGGATTCGCCTGACCGTCGACGACCTTGGTCTGCAACGCGGAATACACCTCGTTGAAGTTGATCGGCGTCGACCCGTCTCCGAGCGATCTGACCCGAAGTCGTCTTCTTCCCGGGAACAAGTACCTGAGCTGTCACCGAGGCTTGTGCAGTGTTGGCCTATTGCGATCTCGATGGCTGGCTGCGTTTGTCACGATCCAAGGGCGCACTCACGGACTTTCCCGAGGAGCGCACCAGGGCTCGAACATGGGATCGCTGATTTAGAGAAGCAGGTCTTAGGGCAAGAAATAAGTACCGCCGCAGAAAAATCTTCACACATCGAGCACAATCGAAAGGCGAACGAACGAGATACAATAAAACGAAGCTGATCGATAGTTAGCCCTCATACTCAGAGAATAAATAAACCGCATTATAGCAGGAAGTGCTTCGTTGATCGACGGCGTCGCGCTTCTTCTCTTTTCTTCGCCACGGCATCCAATTGCATGACCAACTCATAGCGGTCGTTCCGGTTAGGCACCGCCCGAGCATGATGGTCGGGGATCATCAAAGGCCGATATTGTGCAGATTGGCACTAGCGCAGGTGCGTGCACATCCTTCAGCTGCGTGGGAGTTTCGATCGTGCCAGACACATATCGAAAATTGTCCTTGCAGGGGAAGCCAGACAAGGCGATCTTACGCCTCGCGCGCGTACTTGCTCGTCAGGCCGCTAGGGAAGATCATGAAAGAGAGCTCGCCAACCAAAGAGATGAGGAAGAGAGCGACGATTTATGCTCGATTCTCAACCGATCTACAGAACGAGCGTTCGATTGAAGACCAGCTTACACTTTGTAGAAGCTATGCAGAACGCGAGGGCTTAATGGTTGTCAGCACCCATGAGGATCGAGCTCGTTCTGGTGGCTCGGTCATGGGACGCGAAGGCCTTCTGCGGATGTTGAACCAAGCGAGAGAAAAATCCTTCGACGTAGTGATCGTCGAAGCGCTCGACCGCCTCTCTCGCGACATGGAAGATCTCGCCGGCATCCATAAGCGGCTATCTTTTCTTGGAATCGAGATTCGAGCGGTTCACGAAGGCGTCGTTAACACCGTGCTGGTTGGTCTTCGGGGCTTGGTCGGACAGCTCTATCGTGAGGACAACGCGCACAAGGTGCGTCGCGGTCAAGCAGGCCGGGTCAAGCAAGGTTTGGCTGGAGGTGGCTTAACATACGGATACGCCGCGGTCGCCGGAAAGAGCGGCGAACGAGTCATCGTGGAAGCCGAGGCACAAGTGATCCGGCGTATCTTTCAGGAATATGTGGACGGTCGAACGCCTCGCGAAATCGCGTACGGACTAAACAAGGATCGGGTATCGCCTCCGCGAGGGCGCTCGTGGAATGCCTCAACTATCAACGGCAACATTGAGAGGGGTGCCGGAATTCTCCAGAACGAGCTTTATGCCGGGCGGCTCGTCTGGAACAAGGTCAGAATGGTGAAAGATCCCGAATCGGGAAAGCGCCTGTCGCGCCCAAATCCCAAGTCTGACCGGCAAGCCACCGCAGTGCCGCATCTTGCTATAATCAGTCCAGAATTGTTCGCAGCTGCTCAGCAACGCAAAGGGGAGCGAAGTCGCGGACATCCAAGTCACCAACGTCGGCCTCGCCGGATGCTGTCTGGCCTACTCCGTTGCGGTTCATGCGGCTCGGGCATGGCAACCAATGGGCGGGACAAATCGGGGCGCGTTCGCATTCGGTGCTCGGCGGCGACGGAGAGCGGTACATGTTCTGACGCCAAGACGTTCTATTTGGACACCGTCGAGAGTGCCGTCCTCAGTGGACTCAAGACCGAGTTGCGCGCCCCGAAAGTTATTGCGGAATACGTACGCACATATCTGGAGGAGAGGAAGCTTCTCGCAGCTTCATCAAACGCAAAGCGGCACCGGCTTCGGCAGCAGCTTGGGGAGCTAAACCGGGAAATAGAACGACTGGTGGATGCGATTGCAAAGGGACACGGCAATCCATCCGTTCTTGGTCCCCGATCCACGACCTTGGATGCCGAACGAACGCGGATAAAGCAGGAGTTGCAGAATGAACCGCCAGCGGCGGAAGAAATCGCGCTGCATCCGGCCATTCTCAAACGGTATGAGGAGCAACTCGGTCGACTTCAAGAAGCACTGGGTAAAGGTGTCAGCGCGGGGGACGGGGAGGCCGCGGAAGCCATCAGAGACTTGGTCGAAACTGTCACTGTGTTCCGCGATTCGAGACGCCCAGGTGGTGTAGCCGTAGACATAGCAGGCCGGCTAAACGCCTTGCTGGGGGAAAAGGCCTATCCGAACCACGTCAAAGGAGTGTGGGGAAAGGTGGTAGCGGGAGAGGGACTCGAACCCCCGACCCCAGGATTATGATTCCCGTGCTCTAACCAGCTGAGCTACCCCGCCACAGGGTCGCGAACGGCTGTTAAGGCCGATCTCGCGAACGCGCGGCATATAAGGAAGGGGGCGGCGGGAAGTCAAGCAAAGTGGCCGCCTTTTTCCGCGGTCACGAAGGCCGTGGCGGGACAAGCCGCCTTGCGAATACGCCCCCCTTTTCAATGAGGTTCGTCATGGCCGGGGCTTGTCCCGGCCATCCACGCCTCGATTTGCGGGCCCAAGAACGTGGATGCCCGGGACGAGCCCGGGCATGACGAACTCTGGAAGCGGAACGGCCCTTATTTCGGCCGCACGTTCGGGTCGCCGCCGGGGCTGCCGGGGGGCGGGATGACCGGAGTGTTGCCGCCGGTGTTGGGCGCGGGGGCGTGCATGTCGGGGTCGACGCCCGCGGGTGGGCAGAGCACGCCGTCGGTCTTGGCGAGCTTGTCGCCGAGCGGTTCCCGGGACTGGCCGGTGGTGGTGCCGTCCGGGGTCGTGGCTAGCCGATCGGATGGGGCACAGCCGGCGGCGCGTTGCGGGGATGGCGGCGCGGTCGCTTGTGGCGGCGTCGCCGGGGCGGGCGGGGCCTGCGCGATCGCGCTGCCGGAGGCGGCGATCAGGAGGCTTACCAGGATGATGTTCGATGTCGTGCGCATGGGAGGAAAACGCGCCGGCCTCGGCGCGTGTTCCCGCGGTACGATCACGATTTGCGGTAGCGGATCAGCGAGAAATGGCCCATCGGCGGCATAGGGCGGCGCTCGGTGAGGGTGATGCCGCCGTGCTTTTCGGCCCAGCCTTCGAGGCGGGCCCACGGGAATTCCGGCCGCCAGCCGAGGCGGCGGGCGATGGGGGCGAAGGCGAGCTCGGAGAGCTTGCGAAGACCCTTTTCCGCGCCGATGTGGTTGACCAGGATCAGCTCGCCGCCGGGCTTGAGCACGCGCACGAACTCGTCGAGCGTGCCTTCGGGATCGGGCACCGCGGTGATGACATATTGCGCGACCACCGCGTCGAAGGCGTTGTCGGGGAAGGCGAGGTTCTTCGCATCCATCACCGAGAGCACTTCGACGTTGGAGAGCCGCAAGCTTCGCACGCGCGCCTGTGCCTTGCGCAGCATCGGCTCGGAGATGTCGACGCCGCAGATCTTCGTGGTGCGCGCGTACTCCGATAGTGAGAGTCCGGTGCCCACGCCGACGTCGAGGACGCGGCCGCCGATGCGGTCGGCCTCCGCGATGGTCGACTGCCGGCCGGCGTCGAACACCTTGCCGAACACGAGATCATAGACCGGCGCCCAGCGGCCATAGGCCTTCTCGACCCCGGCCCGCGAGATGTCTGCTGCCATGCCCCCTGCCCTTGCGCCCTGCTAGAGTTTGATGCGTGTTGGTGAAATCGAGACCGGCTGCGCGGGCGGTCTAGCGCCTCTCCCGCCTGCGGGAGAGGTCGGCGCGCAGCGCCGGGTGAGGGCTTTATCCTCTCGCGATATATCGCGTGTGGAGAGAGCCCTCTCCCCTACCCTCTCCCGCAGGCGGGAGAGGGGGCGCACCTTTCGGGTGGTTACAGTGGGGCTCAGTCTCATCGCGCTCAGCCGCGCACGGCTTCCGCGAGCGGGCGCGGCGTGGCGGCGCCGGCCTTCGCGGCGGCGCTTTGGATGAATCCGCCGCCGAGCACGCGGGCCTGGCCACTAGGCGCATCGTAGAACACGCAGGCTTGCCCGGGCGAGACGCCCTCCTCGCCGGCAACGAGCTCGACCTCGTAACGGCCATTGCCGCCGCGCAGCCAGGCTGCTTGCGGGCTGCGGGTCGAGCGCACGCGCACGAACATCTCGAGGCCGGAGCCGATGGCGCTGTCGATGTCGCCACCGCCGATCCAGTTGACGTCGCGCAAGCTGATGCGGTGCATCTTCAGCGCATCGCGCGGGCCGACCACGACGCGGCGCGCGGCGGCATCGAGGCGCACCACGAACAGCGGCGAGCCGGAGGCGATGCCGAGGCCGCGGCGCTGGCCGACGGTGAAATTGGCAATGCCGTTGTGCCGGCCGAGCACGCGTCCGTCGAGATCGACGATCTCGCCGGGGTCCATCGCGTTCGGCCGCAGCCGCGTGATGATGTCGGTGTAGCGCCCCGTCGGCACGAAGCAGATGTCCTGGCTGTCGTGCTTGTCGGCGACCGCGAGCCCAAAACGACGCGCGAGCTCGCGCGTCTCGGGCTTGGTCATGTCGCCGAGCGGAAAGCGCAGGAAGTCGAGCTGCTCTTGCGTGGTCGCGAACAGGAAGTAGCTCTGGTCGCGGTCGCTGTCGGCGGCGCAGACAAGCGCGCGCGAGCCGTCGTCGCGACGGCGCGAAGCGACGTAATGGCCGGTGGCGAGCGCACGCGCGCCGAGCTCACGCGCGGTCTTCAGGAGATCGCGGAACTTGACGCTGCGGTTGCACTCGATGCAGGGCACCGGCGTCTCGCCGAGCGCGTAGCTATCGGCAAAGTTGTCGATGACGGACTCGCGAAAGCGGTCCTCGTAGTCGAGCACGTAATGGGGAATGCCGAGCTTGGCCGCGACGTCGCGGGCGTCGTGGATGTCCTGGCCGGCGCAGCAGGCGCCCTTGCGGTGAGTCGCCGCGCCATGGTCGTAGAGCTGCAGCGTGATGCCGACGACGTCGTAACCTTCAGCCTTGAGCAGCGCAGCCGTCGTCGAGGAATCGACGCCGCCCGACATGGCGACGACGACCCTGGTGTCCTCAGGACGGCCTTCGAGATCCAGACTGTTGAGCATGGGCCTTGTGAACAGTGCCTTGTGAGCAGCGCCTTGGCGTTCTGACGGCGGCGTGCGGCGCATCCGCGATTTGCGTGCCTCCGGCGGGACATCGGCAATCCCTTGGGGATGCTGGTTCCCCCGGGAGGCACAAGGCCCTGTCGAAAGCGGCTGAGAGTGACCTCTTTAATATAGGCGGCATTCCAGTGAAGCAATCACGCGGGCGCCTGCTTAGGGCAATTCTTGCCGGGGCGGCAGAAATGCCGGGGTCGCAGCGGCGGCGCCGCCGCGGTACAAATTCTACAAGACATTGATTTCATTGTTTAAATTTACCACCCGAGAGGCTGGCCCGCTCCTTGCTCCCTTCTATGCCGAGAATGTTTCCATGAGGTCGCCTGTGGTCGGTCGGACGTCAGATATTGTGGCAAGCGTGCAGGTCCCGAGCGCGCAGCAAAAGCCTGCCCGCTCGCAGGCGCCGAAAGAGAGTTCCGCGACCGATTCCTTCGGCTCGCTGGTCGACAGCAACACCCAGGCGATCGACAACAACGCGCAGGCGCAGGACACCGCGCCGCGCCGGAGCGAGTCCGCCTCCTCGTCCGCCGCGGATCGCGCGCGCGACACCGCGTCCAGGGATGAGCCCGCGCAGAGTCGGGCGAGCGACGAGTCCGATAGGTCCGCGCCCGCCAGGAACGACGACGACGATCAGGTGAGTGAGACGGCGGCGGATCCGAGCAAGGAAGCCGGCAAGACCAAGGACAAGGATAAGGTCGAGGCCTCCGACACCAAATCGACCGATAAATCCGACGAGGCGAAGGGTGACAAGACCGACACCGTCGACGGCACCGACCCCGCGACCGCTGCCGTCGATGTGGCTGCCGCCACGCCGGCCGATGCGGGCCAGACCGCAATCCCCGATCCCAACGCGATCGTCGTTGCCGCGCCGGTCGTGCCGGCCGATCCGAATGCAGCGGCAAACCAGACCGCCCCCAGCACCGCCTCACCGCTGACCATCGCCGCCGCCGGCCTTGCCGCCAGCGCCTCCACCGCGGCGCAGATTGCCGGCACCAAGACCGATACCGCCACGGCCGGCGACAAGAGCGCCAAGACCGCGGGCGCGGTGATCGATGCCGAGACCACGACGACGCTCGGTGAGACCGCGACCGGCACCATTGAGGCAACCGCGACCGATGCGAAGGCCAATGGCGGCCTGATCGCCGCCGTCAACCAGGGCACGCCGAAGACCTCGTTTAGCGATGCGGCCACAGCGCAGGCCCAGACCGACGTCTCCAATATCGGCCAGGACACCGGCAAGACCGACACCGCCGCTGCGACGCCGACGCATGCAACTGCCGCCGGCACCAACGCCGCGCATGCCCAGGCCGCCAAGTCGCAGGCCGACGTCGGCCTGGCCGAGGCCAAGGCCGGCGCCGCCGACCGCAGCGCCGATGCCGGGCCGGCGACGGCCAATACCCACGCTCATGCAACGGCGCAGGCGAGCCTGCCCGCAACCGACACCAGCGCGCAGGCGGCCTCGGCCGTGCAGGCGCCGCTGACCAATACGATCTCGGCCGCCACCGCCTCGACCGCGACGCTGACCGCGACCGCGGCGACCCACACGGCCGTGCCCATCAGCGGCATCCCGATCGAGATCGCGGCTGCGATCCGCTCCGGCAAGTCGCGCTTCGACATCAGCCTCGATCCGGCCGAACTCGGCAAGATCGATGTCCGCATCAATATCGACCGCAACGGCCAGGTCACCTCGCACCTCACCGTCGAGAAGCCGGAAACGCTGCAGATGCTGCGTCAGGACGCACCGCAATTGCAGCGCGCGCTCGACGATGCCGGCTTCAAGACCGGCAGCAACGGGCTGTCCTTCAGCCTGCGCGACCAGAATTCGTCGGGCCAGAACTCCGGCCAGAACCAGGACAATGGCGGCAATGCCCGCCGGCTGGTCATCAGTGAGGACGAAACCATTGCAGCAGCGCCCGTCGGGCGCGGCTACGGCCGCATGCTCGGATCGAGCAGCGGCGTCGACATCAGAGTGTAAGGAGTATTGGACATGGCTACCACGAACGCCGCGACCTCCTCGCCCGTCGTCTCCGGAACGACGGACCTTCCGAAATCCTCCTCGTCGAACTCGATGAGCTCGACCACGGGATCGACGCTCGCCGGCAATTTCCAGACCTTCCTGACGCTGCTGACGACGCAGCTCCAGAATCAGAACCCGCTGGATCCGCTCGACACCAACCAGTTCACGCAGCAGCTGGTGCAGTTCGCCGGCGTCGAGCAACAGCTCAAGACCAACGATGCGCTGGCCCAGCTCGTTACCCTGCAGCAGACCACGCAGGCGACACAGGCGCTGGGCTTCGTCGGCAAGACCGCTCTCGTCGACGGCACGACCGCGACCATGACCAACTCGTCTGCGACCTGGCACCTCAACGTTCCCACCGACTCGACCGTCGACATCACCGTCGCCAATGCCAGCGGCCAGACCGTGTTCACCGGCAAATATACCGCCGCCGCCGGCACCGACATCCCCTTCACCTGGAACGGGCAGGGCAACGACGGCACGCAATGGCCCGACGGCAAGTACACGATCTCGGCCACGGGCAAGGACATCGCGAACAACAATGTCGGCATCGCCGCCCAGGTGCAGGGCGTGGTGTCCTCGGTCGACCTGACCCAGTCGCCGCCGCTGCTCACCATCGACGGCGCCAGCTACACCCTGAGCCAGGTCAAGAGCATCATCGCGACCAGCAGCAATTGAGGGCGCGCACGCGCGCCACATATGAGGTGTCATCCCCGCCTAGTGCGCAATTGCGCACGGGGGGCGGGGATCCATAACCCCAGGACGTCGTTTTCGCATGAAGCGGTAACTTCCGAGTCGTCGTCAAACTACTCCCTGGGGTTATGGATCCCAGGCTGGCGCTCCGCGCGCCCCGGGACGACAGTAGAGAGCCTTGCAACATCGCGTTCAGGCCCTCATTCGTTAGTAAAGTATTAACGAACACCCCTGCCTGGCCTGCTAAATCGCGTTTTCAGCGCCCCGGGCCGCCCGTGTTCCCGCCAGTTTCAACGAGAATTGTATTGAAGCCTTAGGCTTAGCGGATTTTTAAGCCGCGGGGGTTACGGTTACGGCGTGAGTTCAGTGGTTGAGAGTTTGTGAGTACGCCATGACAGAACCCCATCGCCCGAGGGTAAAATACGTCATCGGGCCGGACGGCAGTCCGTTGACGATCGCGGATCTGCCTGCACCCGGCACCAAACGCTGGGTCATCCGCCGCAAGGCTGAAGTCGTCGCCGCTGTCCGCGGTGGACTTCTCTCCCTTGAGGAGGCCTGCAGCCGTTATACCCTGACGGTCGACGAATTCCTCTCCTGGCAGTTTTCCATCGACCAGCACGGTCTGGCGGGTCTTCGCACCACCCGCATCCAGCAATATCGCCAGTAAGCGATCCGGAAATCTGCGGCTTTTGACGAAAATCGGCCCCGCCCTGCGAGGCCGATTTTTTCATGGCGTTAACTTTTGTCCGACCTCTTAACCTTCGTTAACCATATCGAAACCATCACCTAGGCAATAATTGCCCACTCGGCCTTTCCGGTGAAAGCGGCCGAATCTGTTGGGGCGGTTGCTTGCAAGGTCTTGCGGACTTTCTGAAAAGTATCGGCGCCGCCCGGTTCGGGGCCATGATCGCGGTCACTGCCGCGCTCATCGGCTTCTTCGCGTTCGTCATCATGCGCGTCACCACGCCGCAGATGACGACGCTGTTCACCGACCTCAGCGTCGAGGACTCCTCCAGCATCATCAAGGATCTGGAGCGCCAGGGCATCCAATTCGAGATCCGCAATGAGGGCTCCATCATCATGGTGCCCAAGGACAAGGTCACGCGGCTGAGGATGAAGCTGGCCGAGGGCGGCCTGCCCAAGGGCGGCGGCGTCGGCTATGAGGTGTTCGACAAGTCGGACGCGCTCGGCACCACCTCCTTCGTCCAGAACATCAATCATTTGCGCGCGCTGGAGGGCGAGCTCGCCCGCACCATCCGCGCCATCGACCGCATCCAGAACGCCCGCGTCCATCTGGTGCTGCCGGAGCGTCCGCTGTTCGCGCGCGAGGCGCCGGAGCCGTCGGCCTCGATCGTGGTCCGCGTCCGCGGCGCGCTCGAAGCCCAGCAGATCCGCGCCATCCGCCACCTCGTCGCCTCCGCGGTCAACGGGCTGAAGCCGCAGCGGGTCTCGATCGTCGACGAGGCCGGCCAGCTGCTGGCCGATGGCGCCCAGACCGATCCGGAGCAGGCGCTCGGCGACGAACGCCGCATCGCCTTCGAGAAGCGGATACGCAAGCAGGTCGAGGACATCGTTTCCTCCGTGGTCGGCTCGGGCCGCGCCCGCGTGCAACTCTCCGCCGATTTCGACTTCAACAAGGTCACCCAGACCTCGGACAAGTTCGATCCCGAAGGCCGCGTGCTGCGCTCGAGCCAGACCCGCGAAGAGCAGAGCATGACCGCCGACAATACCGGCCAGGTCACCGTCAACAACGAGCTGCCCGGCAACCAGCAGAACAACGGCGTGGCGGCCAAGGACCAGAGCAAGAAGACCGAAGAGACCAACAATTACGAGATTTCCCGCACCACCAAGACCGAGGTGACCGAGGCCGGGCGGGTCAATCGCATCTCGGTCGCGGTGCTCGTCGACGGCATCTATTCAAAGAACGACAAGGGCGAGCTCGCTTATCAGGACCGCACCAAGGAGCAGCTCGACCGCATCGCCGCGCTGGTGCGCTCGGCGATCGGCTTCGACCAGAAGCGCGGCGACCAGGTCGAGGTCGTCAACCTCCGCTTCGCCGACGCGCCCTCCACCGCCCCGATCGGCGAACCCTCGGGCTTTCTTGGCATGCTCCAGTTCACCAAGGACGACCTCATGTACTTCGTCGAGCTCGGCGTGATGATGCTGCTCGGCCTCGTCGTGCTGTTCCTGGTGATCCGCCCGCTGGTCAAGCGCATCCTCGCTTCCGACGAAGTCGCCGCCGCCATCTCCGGCGTGCTGACGGGACCCGCACCTTCGGAAGAGGCTGCGCCGGCCGCCGGCCAGCCACTGCTGCCGAGCGGCGCCGCCAGCGCGATCGACGTCGCCACCATTCAGGGCCAGGTCCACGCTCAATCCGTCCACCGCGTCGGCGAGCTCGCCGAACGCAACCCCAACGAAACCGTTGCCATCATCCGCCAATGGCTGACCGAACCCGCGAAATAACCCAAACCAACTCTGCCAAGTGCATCAAGAAGTGATCTGACATGGCCGCCAATCTGCAGAACGCCAACTCCAACGACATCACCAGCGTGATCTCCACGCTCGGTCAGCGCGCCGGCAGCCGTGCAGGCGGCGCCAAGGCTGAAGCGCTTGCGGGCCCCAAGCGTGCCGCGATCCTGATGCTGGCGCTCGGTGAGCAATATGGCGGCAAGATCTGGTCGCTGCTCGACGACGACGAGGTGCGCCAGCTCTCGCTGGAGATGTCGACGCTCGGTACCGTCGAGGTCGACACCGTCGAGGACATGCTGCTCGAATTCGTCTCGCGCATGTCGGCCTCGGGCGCGCTGATGGGCAATTTCGACGCCACCGAGCGCCTGCTCCAGCAGTACCTGCCGCCCGAGCGCGTCAACGGCATCATGGACGAGATCCGCGGCCCTGCCGGCCGCAACATGTGGGAGAAGCTCTCCAACGTGCAGGAAGAGGTCCTCGCCAACTACCTCAAGAACGAATACCCGCAGACCATTGCCGTGGTGCTCTCGAAGCTGAAGTCGGAGCATGCCGCCCGCGTGCTCGGCATCCTGCCCGAAGAGCTCGCGCTGGACGTCATCAACCGCATGCTGAAGATGGAGGCGGTGCAGAAGGAGGTGATCGAGAGCGTGGAGAAGACGCTGCGCACCGAGTTCATGTCCAATCTGTCGCAGACCCGCCGCCGCGATGCCCACGAGGTGATGGCGGAGATCTTCAACAATTTCGACCGCCAGACCGAGACCCGCTTCATCACCTCGCTGGAAGAGGACAACCGGGAATCGGCCGAGCGCATCAAGGCGCTGATGTTCACCTTCGACGACCTCGTGAAGCTGGATTCAGGCTCGGCCCAGACCCTGATGCGCAACGTCGACAAGGACAAGCTCGGCGTCGCGCTCAAGAGCGCCAACGAGGACGTCCGCAACTTCTTCTTCGGCAACATGTCCTCGCGCGCTGCCAAGATGCTCCAGGATGACATGGCAGCGATGGGCCCGGTGCGCCTGCGCGACGTCGACGAGGCCCAGGCGCTGCTCGTCAATCTCGCCAAGGACCTCGCCGCCAAGGGCGAGATCATGCTGACCAAGAACCGCGCCGACGACGAGCTGGTGTACTGATGGCCGCTCCGGCGAAATTCCTGTTCGATACCGACTTCGCGGCGCCCGAACGGTCGACGCGCGAGAAGGGCGCGACCGCGGCCGAGATCGCCCAGAAGGTCGCGGAAGCCGAGGCCCGGGCCTATCAGGACGGCTTTGCCGCCGGCCAGCGCGAGGCCAAGGCGGAGAGCGACCGCCGCGTCGCGCTCGCCATGGAAGAGATCAACATCGCAATTCGCGGTGTCGCCTCCGGCATCGGCAGCATCGAGACCAAGATGGAGACCGAGGCGGTCGAGGTCGCGGTCGCGGTCGCCCGCAAGCTGTGCGCCGATCTGGTCGCGGCCGAGCCGCTCGGCGAGATCATGGCACTGGTCAAGGACTGCTTCTCGCATCTGGTCGCGACGCCGCATCTCGTCGTCCGCATCAACGACGCGCTCTACGATGCGGCGCGCGACAAGATCGAGCGGCTCGCCAAGCAGAGCGGCTTCGAGGGCCGGCTGGTGATCCTGGCCGAGCCGGAGATCGCGACCGGCGATTGCCGGATCGAATGGGCCGATGGCGGCGTCGTGCTGGAGCGCAACGCCATCGCGGCCAAGATCGACGAAATGGTCGGACGCTACATCGCGTCCCGCAGGGGGAATTAAGCCATGAGCGACACCGACGGACAGGTCCCGCTGCCCGATCTCAACGGCCCGATGCCGCCCACCGGCACCGATGTCGGCTATACCGAGGACGAATACGCGGCGCGCGTCGCGGCCGACCTCGAAGCCGTGTTCGACGTGCCGGTGCAGGTCTCGGCCGTGCTCGGCCGTTCCAAGATGGACGTGGGCGAGCTGTTGAAGCTCGGGCCCGGCACCGTGCTCGAGCTTGACCGGCGCGTCGGCGAGGCCATCGACATCTACGTCAACAACCGTCTCGTCGCCCGCGGCGAGGTGGTGCTGGTCGAAGACAAGCTCGGCGTGACCATGACCGAAATCATCAAGACCGATCGCGGCTAGCGAACACAGGAATGACGCGCGGCAGCGCGAACAGACGGACAGGAGACTGACATGCGGCTTCTCATCGTTGGCACACTGAAGGGCCAGCTCACCACCGCCACCAAGATCGCGATGGAGAACGGCGCCACCGTGACCCATGCCGAGGATCACGAGCAGGCCATCCGCGTCCTGCGCGGCGGCAAGGGCGCCGACCTCCTGCTGGTCGACGTCGCGCTCGACATCCGCGACCTCGTGATGCGGCTGGAAGCCGAGCACATCCATGCTCCGATCGTCGCCTGCGGCATCACCAACGATGCTCGCGCCGCGGTTGCCGCGATCCATGCCGGCGCCAAGGAATACATCCCGCTGCCGCCGGAGCCGGAGCTGATCGCTGCGGTGCTGGCTGCCGTCGCCAACGATTCCCGAGAGCTGGTCTATCGCGACGACGCCATGGCGCGCGTGATCAAGCTCGCCCAGCAGATTGCGGGCTCCGACGCCTCGGTGATGATCACCGGCGAATCCGGCACCGGCAAGGAAGTGCTGGCGCGCTACGTCCACACCCGCTCGGCACGGGCCAAGCGTCCGTTCATTTCCATCAACTGCGCCGCGATCCCCGAGCATCTGCTGGAATCCGAGCTGTTCGGCCACGAGAAGGGCGCCTTCACCGGCGCGGTCGCCCGCCGCATCGGCAAGTTCGAGGAGGCAACCGGCGGCACGCTGCTGCTCGACGAAATCTCGGAGATGGATGTCCGCCTGCAATCCAAGCTCCTGCGCGCCATCCAGGAGCGCGTGATCGACCGCGTCGGCGGCACCAAGCCTGTAGCCGTGGACATCCGCATCATCGCAACCTCGAACCGCAACCTCGCCGAGGCCGTGCGCGAAGGCACCTTCCGCGAGGATCTGCTGTTCCGCCTGAATGTCGTGAACCTGAAGATTCCGCCGCTGCGCGAGCGGCCTGCCGACATCCTGGAGCTCGCCCAGCATTTCGCGAAGAAATATGCCGAGGCCAACGGCGTGCCGCTGCGCCCGATCTCGGCGGAGGCGCGCCGCGTGCTCTCAACCAATCGCTGGCAGGGCAACGTCCGCGAGCTCGAGAACACCATGCATCGCGCGGTGCTGATGGCGCAAGGCGACGAGATCGGCGCCGACGCGATCATCACGCCCGACGGCGACCGCCTCGACCTCGCCAAGACGCCCCCGGCGGTCGCGCACGCGACCATGGCCGCCGAGCAGGTGACGCGCGCGCTGGTGGGGCGCACCGTCGCCGATGTCGAACGCGACCTGATCCTGGAGACACTGAAGCACTGCCTCGGCAACCGCACCCACGCCGCCAACATCCTGGGGATCTCGATCCGCACGCTGCGCAACAAGCTCAACGAATACGCCGACGGCGGCATCCCGATCACGCCGGCGGGCATGCCGGGGGAATATCCCCGGATGCCGATGGGAGCGTGAGGCGGTATACGCTGATTGAGAATGCAGAATGCCCGGGCTTGGCTCGGGCATTTTGTTTTGGGGTGAGACAAAGGTTGGCGCCACACCCTCAGTGTCGTCCCTGCGAACGCAGGGACCCATAACCCCAGAGAGGAGTTTGACGACGACTATGGTCCGGTAACTCCTACCGCTTTCAACCGATCGATTCCGCGGTATGGGTCCCTGCGTTCGCAGGGACGACAGGAGTAGACATGGCGGCATCGCGTTCTCCGACTAGGTCGCGCCAGCACGACGCCCTATAAACCCCGGCTGACAACCTACGCGAGGATGAACATGTCGGAAGCTCAAATTACGGACTGGCTGGCGTCGCAGCGGCAGGCGATGATCGATCTGCTCCGCGGCGTCGTGAACATCGATTCCGGCTCCTACGACAAGGAGGGTGTCGATGCGGTCGGGGCGCGGTTCGAGCGGCACTTTGCCGAGCACGGCATTCCCGTCAGGCGCGAAAGCCATGGCACGTTCGGCGACGCGATCCATGCCGAGGTCGCAAAGCCCGGGAGCAACGAGAAGCCGGTGCTGTTGATGGGGCATCGCGACACCGTGTTCGGCAAGGGCGAGGCCGGCCGGCGGCCGTTCACCATTCGAGACGGCCGTGCCTATGGGCCGGGTGTCTCCGACATGAAGTCCGGGCTCGTCATGAACGTGTTCGTGGCCACCGCCTTCCACAAATTCGGCGGCCATCCGCATCCGATCAAGCTGCTGATCACCTCGGACGAGGAGATCGGCTCGCCGTCCTCGCGGCCCGTGATCGAGCGTGAGGGACGCGGCGCGCGCGCCGTGTTCAATTCCGAGCCTGGCCGCCCCACCGGCAACGTCGTCACCGGACGCAAGGGCGGCATCTTCATGCATCTCGCCATCACCGGCAAGGCGGCGCATTCCGGCGCCAATTTCGCCGCCGGCATCAGCGCGATCGGCGAGCTCGCGCACAAGATCGTGCAGATCCATGCGCTGACCGATCTCGACAAGGGCATCACGCTCAATGTCGGGCTGGTCTCGGGCGGGCAGTCCGTCAACACCACGGCGCCTTACGCCGAGGGACAGATCGACCTGCGTTACGTCGATTCGGCGGATCGTGCGCGGATCATGGCTGCGATCGAGACGATCGTCGCGACGTCCTACGTGCCAGGCACCAGCGCGATGCTGTCGATCAAAGGCGAGTTCGTGCCGGTGGTGCAGAGCGCCGACTCGAAGGCGCTGTTCGAGACCTATCAGGCCGCCGCGAGGGACGCGGGCCTCACCACGCTCCAGGGCGAGTTCTCCGGCGGCTGCGCCGATTCCGGCTTCACCGCCGCCGTGGGCACGCCGACCATCTGCGGCCTCGGCCCGGTCGGCGGGCTCGCGCACACGCCGGAGGAATATCTCGAGGTCGACAGCATCGTGCCGCGTGCACAGGCGCTGGCGCTGGCGATCTTGAGGGGGTGAACGGGAGCCGTAAGAGCACCGGTGCCGTAGGGTGGGCAAAGGCGCGCTTGCGCCGTGCCCACGATTTCTCTTCGCTGTTAGAAGGGGTGGGCACGCTTCGCTTTGCCCACCCCGAGGCCTGCGCGCGGGCTGACCTACGAATAACTCGGCGCGTCGGGCTTGCGGAAGATGTGGATTGGGTCGCCCGGCACGATCGGCGATCCCGAGAACATCGCGTAGGCGTAGAGTGCGAGATAGGCGATCGCGAGCGCGCCGATGGCGTAGAAGGCCCAGGTCGCAACGCGCTTCATCATTCCGCTCCCCACGCCTTCCAGCGGGAAGGCTCATCGCGCTTCTAGAGCGACGACGCCGAAAAGGCCAGCCTCTGCGTCAGCCTGCGGCGGTCAAGCCCCGCGGCGGCTGCGCGTGGGAACACTGACGTCGGCGAGCCTAACCGCGTCCTCGTCCTGGTCGACCGCCACATACTGGCCGTGCCAATAGGCCAGCGCGGCGGTGCGCGGCGAGCTCCTGATGTCCCTGACGCGGCCGATGACGATGCCGTGCGAGTGACGCTCGACGATCTCCTCGACCTCGCAATCGACGGCCGACAACGCGCCGACCAGCAGCGGAACGCCCGAAACCGAGGTCACCCATTGGCTGCCTGCAAAGCGATCGGCGCCCTTCAGCCCGCCCTTCCCCGCAAAGCGCTCGGCCACATCGAGCTGGTCGGCGTTGAGGATGTTCACGCCGAAGGCGCCGTAGCGGCGGATCAACGGAAACGACGAGGCATCCCTGTTGATGCTGACCAGCAGCGTCGGCGGCTCCACCGACAGCGAGGTCACCGAGGTGACCGTCATGCCGGTAATGTCCTTGCCGCGCCCGGCGGTGATGACGCTGACGCCGCCGGTGAGATGGCGCATGGCGCCGCGGAAATCGGCGGACGAGACGGGGATTTCAGTCATGAGATCGCGGGGGACTACATTCATGGCGTTGCTCCCCGAACCGGGGTTCCCTTATTTAGGTACGATCGTCCGCCGACAACAGGTGGCTCAGGATCGAGCCTTCGAGGCCGGCCAGCTCGACCGACCCGCGCTGGCGGGGCCGGGCCACGTTAACCGTGACGTCATGGGCGATACGGCCCTCCTCGATCACGAGCACGCGGTCGGCCAGCGCGACCGCCTCGGCGACGTCGTGGGTGACGAGGATGGCGGTAATGCCCTGGTCGCGCCAGACGCGCTCCAGGAGACGCTGCATCGAGATCCGGGTCAGCGCATCCAGCGCGCCGAGCGGCTCGTCGAAGGCGAGCACGCGCGGCCGGGAGACCAGCGCGCGGCCGAGCGCGACGCGCTGCTTCTGGCCACCCGACAGCACCGAGGGCCATTGGTCGCGCTTGTCGGTCAGCCCGACCTCACTCAGCGCCTTCTCGGCGCGCGCCTGCGCATCGGTGGAGGCGCGCTCGCGGCCGAGGCCGACCTCGACATTGGCGAGCACCCGAGCCCAGGGCAACAGCCGCGGCTCCTGGAACATCACGCGGATGTCCTCGGGCTGGATGTCTTTTGGCTGCATGTCTTGGCCGAAGCTAATGCTGCCGGCATCGACTTTTTCCAGTCCCGCGATCAGACGCAGCAGCGTGCTCTTGCCGCAACCGCTTTTTCCCACGATGGCGACGAACTGGCCGGCCGGGATGTGCAGGTCGATGCCGCGTAGCACCTCGTTGCTGCCGTAGGATTTGCGCAAGCTGCGGATGCTGAGCGGGAGGCCGGCGGTCTGCACCGGGCGCTCCTCGCGCACGACACGGGCGTGCGGCGCGAAATTGGCGCGGCTGGCGAGCTCGGACTCGGGAAGGGAGGTACGAAGCGCTGTCTGCATGTGATTCCCAGTATTTCTGCTCAACGTTTCTGAAAGGCGGGATGCCAGGAGAGCGTCAGGCGCTCCAGCACGCGTGAGGCGCTGTCGGCGAGCTTGCCGAGCAGGGCGTAGATCAGGATCGAGAGCACAACGACGTCGATCAGCATGAACTCGCGCGCCTGCATCGCCATGTAGCCGAGGCCCGAGGATGCCGCGATGGTCTCGGCGACGATCAGGGTCAGCCACATGATGCCGAGCGCGAAGCGGATGCCGACGAAGATCGAGGGCAGCGCGCCCGGAAAGATCACCCGTCGGAACAGCTCGCCATCGGTCATGCCGTAGGTGCGGCCCATCTCGATCAGTTGCGGATCGACGGTGCGGATGCCGTGCAGCGTGTTGAGGTAGATCGGGAAGAACACGCCGAGCGCCACCAGGAACAGCTTTGCGCTCTCGTCGATGCCGAACCACAGGATCACCAGCGGGATCAGCGCCAGATGCGGCACGTTACGCACCATCTGCAGCGTGGTGTCGGTGAGCTTGGCCGAGAGCTGCGACAGGCCGTTGGCAAGCCCGAAGGCGAAGCCGATGCTGCCGCCGATCAGGAAGCCGATCGAGGCGCGCCAGAACGAGACCCAGATGTTGCGGACGAGCTCGCCCGAGAGCAGAAGCTTCCAACCCGCGAGCACGACGTCGCTCGGCGCCGGTAGCACGCGGGTCGGCACGAAGCCGGTGACGCTCGCGACCTGCCAGATCGCGATGATGGCGAGCGGAACGATCCACTGGATCAGGCCGTCGACGCGCGGCAGGCGGACGCCGCGCGGAAGCGAGATGCTGTCGATCAGGCTCATGACTGCGACACCCGATGCTGCGGACGGAAATCGCTGCCGACCGTCTCGCCGAACGGACCGCCGTTGAAATGCAGCTTGGTGACGTTGCTCGGCTGCTCCAGCGCGAGCAGCGGGAACACCAGCTCGGCAAAGCGATAGGCTTCCTCCAGATGCGGATAGCCCGACATGATGAACGTATCGATGCCGAGATCCTGATATTCCCTGATCCGGGCCGCGACCGTTTCGGCGTCGCCGACCAGCGCGGTGCCGGCACCGCCGCGCACGAGGCCGACGCCGGCCCACAGGTTCGGCGCGATCTCGAGCTTGTCGCGCTTGCCGCCGTGGAGCTGCGCCATGCGCTGCTGGCCGACGGAGTCCATGCGGGCAAAATTCTTCTGCGCCAGCGCAATGGTCTCGTCGCTGACATGCTTGATCAGCTCGTTCGCATCGCGCCAGGCCGCCTCATTGGTCTCGCGGACGATCACGTGAAGGCGGATGCCGAAGGAGAGCTTTCTGCCGCGCGCTGCGGCGACCTCCCTCACCTTCGCGATCTTCTCGGCGACCAGCGCCGGCGGCTCGCCCCAGGTGAGATATTTGTCGACGGTGTCGACTGCGACGTCGATGCCGGCATCGGACGAGCCGCCGAAATAGAGCGGCGGCCGCGGCGACTGCACCGGCGGAAACAGGAGCCTGCTGCCCTCGACATGGATGTGCTTGCCTTCGGCATTCACCGTCTTGCCGGCGAGCAGATCGCCATAGACGCCCAGGAACTCGCGGGTGACCTCGTAGCGCTCGTCATGGGACAGGAATATGCCGTCGCCCTTGTTCTCGACGGGATCGCCGCCGGTGACGACGTTAACGAGGAGCCGGCCGTTCGTGATGCGGTCGAGCGTCGCGGTCATGCGCGCGGCCACGCTCGGCGATTGCAGGCCGGGGCGGACGGCGACGAGATAGCGCAGCCGCTCGGTGAACGGTGCGACGCTCGACGCAACGATCCAGGAATCCTCGCAGGATCGCCCGGTCGGCAACAGCACGCCGAAATAGCCGAGCTGGTCGGCGGCCTGCGCGATCTGCCGCAGATAATTGAAGTTGACCTCGCGGCCGCCGATGCCGGTGCCGAGATAGCGGCCGTCGCCGTGGGTCGGCAGGAACCAGAGGATGTTGGGGCTAGACTGCTTGCTCATGGTCGTACTCACGATCCTGACTTCCGGGCGACGTCGGAAATCTTGATGGATTTGGGGATGAGGCCCAGCGCGAAGAACGCGTCGGCCACCTGCTGCTGGTCGGCGACGACGGCATCGGTGATCGGCTTGATGCCGTAGGACTGCCGCTTCAAGGCGACCTCGACCACGGGGACCGGGAGGCCGATTGACGGCGCCAGCTGTTCCGCCACAGCATGGATGTCGCCCTTGGCCCAGTCGTCGACTGCGCTCAACTCAGCGAGCACGGCGTCGACGATCTTCGGGTTGGCGTCGAGGAATTTCTTCGAGGAGAAATAGAACTGGTAGTTGGCGACGATGCCGGTGCCGTCCGAGAGCGTCCGCGCGCCGGTGGCGGCCTCCGCCGCGGCCTGGAACGGATCCCAGATCACCCAGGCATCGACCGCGCCACGCTCGAAGGCGGCGCGGGCATCGGCGGGCGCCAGGAACACGGGCTCGATCTCGTTATATTTGACGCCCGCCTTCTCCAACGCCTTGACCAGGAGATAGTGGACGTTGGAGCCCTTGTTGAGCGCGACCTTCTTGCCCTTGAGGTCGGCGACCGATTTCAGCGGGCTGTCCTTCGGCACCAGGATCGCCTCGCCCTTCGGCGCCGGCGGCTCATAGGCGACGTACTGGATCGGCGCGCCCGCGGCCTGCGCGAAGATCGGCGGGGCTTCGCCGGTGTTGCCAAAATCGATGGCGCCGACATTGAGCGCCTCGAGCAGCGGCGGGCCCGACGGGAATTCGGTCCACACCACCTTGTAGCCGTCTGCGGCGAGCTTCGGCTCCAGCGTGCCCTTGCTCTTGAGCAGCACCAGCTTGCCGTATTTCTGGTAGCCGATGCGGACCACCTTGTCCTGGCCATAGGAGGTGCCGACCGCGGCGGCGACGATGCCGATCGACAGCACGATGGCCGCGATCAGACGCTGGATGATACGCCTCATGTTCAAACCCTTGTGGATGGGAAGAGTGATCGGCACGGTCAGGCTGCCTGATAGCGCCAGACGATGTCGCGAATGACGATCGGCTTCGGGATCAGGCCGAGCTTGTAGAAGCGGTCGGCGACGCCCTGCTGGGTCGCGACGATCTCGTCGGTGACGGGGCCGACCACGAAGTTCGCGCGGTTGGCGGCCAAGGTCTGGATATCAAGTGGGACGCCGGTGATGGCAGCGAGCGATTTGGCGACCTCGTCGCGGTGCTGCTCAGCCCATTTGCCTGCCGCGGTCGTCACGTCGACGATCTGCTGAAGGATCGCGCCATGATTCTTCGCGAACTCGCGATTGGCGATGTAGAAGGAGTTCGTCTTGGTGACCTCGCGCGAATTGATCAGGATGCGGCCGTTCTGCTTGGTCTCGCCGATCGCGAAATACGGGTCCCAGATCGCCCAAGCCTCGATGCTACCATTGGCGAAGGCGGGGCCGGCGTCCGGCGGCGTTAGATAGACCGGCGTGATGTCGGCATAGGTGAGGCCCGCCTTCTCCAGGGTCTGCACCACCATGTTGTGGGCGCTGGAGCCCTTGGTGAAGCCGATGCGCTTGCCCTTGAGATCGGCGATGGTGCGGATCGGCGAATCCTTCGGCACCAGGATGCCCTGGCCGTTGGTGATGGGCTGACCGGCGGCATAGACGATCGCGGCGCCCGCGGCCTGCGCGAACACCGGCGGGGAATCGCCGACCGCGCCGAAATCGACGCTGCCGACATTCATCGCCTCCATCATCGGCGGCCCCGAGGAGAACTCGATCCATTTCACGTCGATGCCGAGGGGCGTGAAATGTTTTTCCAAGGCGGCCTGCTGGCGCGTGATGACCAGCACGCCGGTCTTCTGGTAGCCGACACGAATTTCCTTCACCGCGCTCTGCGCGTTGGCGCGCGAGACGAACGCTGCGGAAGCGGCGGTTCCAACGGACAATTTCAGAAAGTCGCGACGCTGCATTCCACACTCCCGGCCGCGTGCGGCCGTCATTCCCTGCGATGAGGGGATGATGGGGCGGGTCAGTGGAGGTGTCGAGACATGCGGAAAAATAGCGATGCGCGCACTGCGCGTGAGGCAAAGGGCATGATTAATATTTCAATCGGCGGAGCTGATGCAGGGCGAATTTTTTCCGCACGCGAATGTGACAATCGCGGGGCTCAAACCCAAACTGCGAAAACAACCCCATGCACAGTAGGCAAGGTCTTGTTCTGAAACGCGTTTCGTATTTTACGAATTTGACTTTGACCCGTCGGGCAAAACAGTGGCAGAAGGTCATCATGCCGCGGAAGGATTGGGGGCTCCTCGCCGGCTAGTGCCGCCATCTCACCGGCAAATTCTGCAGCCCGCGGAAGGCCCAGCCGCCGATCCGCACCTCCTCGTCATCGGCGATCTCGAGCTGTTTGGCGCGCGCGAACACCGTGGGCAGCGCGACGTCGGCGATCATCGCGCGCGAAGCCGAGGCGCCGGCGCAGAAATGCGGTCCTGCGCCGAAGGCAACGCTCTTCGACGTATCGCGCCGCACGTCGAAATGGTCAGCGCGTTGGAAATGTTTCTCGTCGCGATTGGCCGAGCCGAACATCAGGAACACGCGCTCATCGAGCTCGAACGCCACGTCGCGGATAGTCCAGGGCTTGGCGATGCGGCGCGGCGACATGCCGATCGGCGAGATCCAGCGGGCATATTCTTCGAAGGCCTGGAGCCAGGACACCTCACCGCGCCTGATAAGATCGAGCTGGTCGGGATGGGTGAGCAGCGCCCACACCGTGCCGGCGATCGCCTTGCGCGGCTCGTTCTGGCCGCCGGAGATCGCGAGTTTGACATTTGCGCGCACGCTTTCCATCGCCATGCCCGATGCGAGGAGCACGCCGAGGATGCTCTGGTCGGGATGTTTGCGCTTCACCGGCAGGATGTCGTCGATCGCAGCATCAATGCCTGAGGTCGCCGCATGACAGCGCGCCTCGACCGCGGGGTCACCGCCATAATTGGCAATGCCCTCGATCATGCCTTGCGACCACGCATCCATGTCCTGAAAGCCGATATTGGTGAGGCCGGTGATCGACTTCAGGCATTCGCCGGAGAACGGCAGCGCGAAGTCGCGCATGAAATCGATCCGGCCGGGCTCGATGGCATCGAGAATGCGGTCGGCATGAGCCTGGAACTGCGCGGTCCAGTGCGCCTTCACCGTCCTCGGCGACACCGTCGGGAACATGGCGCGGCGCTCGACCTGATGCGCCTCGCCGTCCTTGCGCATCATGTTGTGGCCCATCAGCCGGTTCATCAGGCCTGCGGGCTGGTGCGAAGAGAACACGTCGATCTGTTTCTCGGAGATCGAGATGTCATCGCGGCTCGTCAGCAGCGTCGAGCCGAGCTGCGGCACGAAAGCGATCGGCGCTTCCTTGCGCATTTTCGCGAGCATCGGATAGGGGTCGGCCCAGAACGCGGCCGGGTCGATGTCGATGCGCGGCGCCGTGCTCAAAGGCGGTGTCTCCCGGTTTCTCGTGCTTCAGGGAGACTAGCGGACTCCGCCGCGGGCGTCTGTCCCCAGCGATAGGGACGGACGGAATTGGAACGCAGACCGAGAACCGAGGACTGCCGTTACCGGGCCGCGGCGATCCTCGGCTCAGGTGACACCATCTGAGCGTTGGCTGCCAAGGGCCGGTTCGAGGGCGAAGCCGGCTCCGGGAAGCGGGACGCGGCGTCGGACGGCGCTCCCTGGGATGGCCGGCGGGCAGCATTTCCCGGAAGCACGATCACTTTCGCGCCGACCTTCACCCGCTCATAGAGGTCCGTGACGTCGTCATTGGTCAGCCGGATGCAGCCGGACGACACCCGCTTGCCGATCGTATCGGGCTTGTTGGTGCCGTGAATGCGATATTCGGTCTCGCCCAGATACATCGCGCGCGCGCCGAGCGGATTGCCGGGGCCGCCTGCCATGAACCGCGGCAGATAAGGCTGACGCCCGATCATCTCGGTCGGCGGATGCCAATCCGGCCATTCGGCCTTGCGGGCCACGGTCTGCTCGCCGGACCATGTGAATCCTTCGCGGCCGACACCGATGCCGTAGCGCATCGCCTGCCTGTCGTTCAGGACGAGATAAAGGAATGTGTTCCCGGTATCGATGATCACGGTGCCCGGCGTCTGGCGGCTGGCATAGTCGACCACCTGCCGGACCAATGCCCCGGGAGCATCAGCGTCGGCTTTTGGTGGCTCGGCCAGAGGCGCCGGGGCTGGAATCGGAGCCGGAGCCGGAGCAGGAGCCGGCGCCGCTGCATGGACCGGAGGTGCCACGTACACCGGGCTCGACGATGCCCGGGCTTCCTGCGCGGTCGGCTTCCGCACCGGTTGCGCGCTCCAAGGGCGAGACAACAAACCGTATCCCAAAGCGGCGACGGCCACCGCGCCAATTGCAACTCGCGCGGCCATCGGCAGGGCGAGCGGCTCCGCCTTTCCACGCTTGGCACGCTTGCTCATGTCTTCTCCCAGGTCACCACGCCCAAGAGAGGTACCCAGCAAAATTTAAGAAACTTCGAAGCGATGTGGCTGGGGCTGGAACCGTCTGCGATGGTTAACGCGGGATTCGTGCTCGACGACATCATTTCAGGTCGCGATGTAGAGACGCGCGTCTCATCGCGGAAACGGGCCGAGGTCTCAATCGCCCGCCGGAGAGCACACGCTCCGCTTGTTCGGGTCACCTGCAGTAAGCGAACCCTCGGGGCGCTCTGAGCTGAGGTTTGCACGGGCTCAGATGCCGGCGTTCAGAGTGACTGATGAAATTCGGGAGCAGACCTCGAAGCTCTCCGCCAGCCTCACTTCCGCCCGATATCGCAAGCGATTCTAGCAGCATTCTTTCTGATATTGATTGCGCCGGTCGGGTACTGACATGACCTTGATTGAGGCTATCGGCTATTTGGCATCGGCTCTCGTCCTGCTCACGTTCTGCATGAGCACCATGTTGAGCCTGCGTGCGGTGGCAATTTGCAGTAACTTCGCGTTCATCAGCTACGGTTTCGGGGCCGGGCTGTACCCTGTTCTTGTTCTGCACGTCGTGCTGCTTCCTTTGAACATCGTATTGCTCGTTCGCATGGTGATTTTGCTCCGGAAAGCGAAGCTCGCGGCGGCCACGGATCTATCACCATTGTGGATGCAGCCATTCATGTGGCCAAAGCATTTCAAGGCTGGGGAGACGATCTTCAGAAAGGGCCAGCATGCCGATTTGCTTTATATGGTCGTATCGGGCGAAGTTGGGCTTCCGGAGATTGACCAGCGACTCTCGGCAGGTGATCTCTTCGGTGAGATTGGATTGTTCTCTTTAGAAAGACGACGCACGCAGACCGCGGTTGCAGCAACCAATGTGGATCTGCTTTGCATCAGCGACGAAGCATTGAAAAAGCTCTGCGAGCGCAATCCTGGCTTATCGTTGTACTTCCTGCGATTGACGGCTACTCGAATGACACAAAATGCCTCCCGGCTTCCCCCGATCGGCGCCAACGCCCCATCGAACTGTGATCTTGGATCGGATCGCCCTTTTTAATCCGCAGCGGGTCACAACGCGGCGGCTCAGCGGACTGATTGCATGTCCGCTTTGCGTTGGGAGGCAGATATCGCGGCCTGAGAGTGGGTTCAGTTCAGGCCTCGGGGCCCTGCGAGCAGGCGCAGCACGATCGCGAACAGCTCGCTCTGCGAGGAGATGCCGAGCCGCTCATAGGCGCGCTTGCGGTAGGTTAGCGTCGAATGCAGGCTGATGCCGAGTTCTTGCTGGCCGCAGGTCAGTTAAGGGGGACAGAGATGACCAGGCCGATCCGCTCCATCAGGACTGCCTGTTTGACTATACCACCACCAGCACCGGCACGCTTCCGTTAGCCAGGACCTCAGATGTCTGACTTCCCAGAAAGAGCCTTTTGAGTCCGCGTCGCCCGTGAGACGACATCACGATCAAATCGCACCCTCTGGACTTGGCAGTTTCGACGATCGCGGTGGCTGGATGGGCGTCTGGAACGTGCAACAGTTCGGCAGATACACCGGACTGCTCCGCGACAGTTCGAGCCTCATGGAGAACTTTGCTCGCGCCTTCTCTCTGAGCGGTATTGAATCGATCCATTTCCTCCTGCGTAGGAATGTACCCTCCGGCGTGTCCGCTCCCATAGTCGATGTACATCCCTTCAGTGACGGTGATGATTGTCGCTCTAGCGCCAACGGCCTTTGCCAGGGCAATGCCATGCTTCACGCCCTTGTTCGCGAGCTCTGATCCATCCGTGCTCAAGAGAATATTGGCGTACATCACGCCCTCCCTTTTTGGTTGAACCGTCAGCAAACCAATCATACCCGTTGTGCAGCGGCGGTCCACTCCTCAGGGATGTGCGTCAGACAGGGCGACAGCTCCGACAGGATCACACATCCGCCTTGCTCGCGGAGTGCAGATATCGCGGACTTAGGGTGCCTCAGTTCAGGCCGCGCGGCCCTGCGAGCAGGCGCAGCACGATCGCGAACAGCTCGCTCTGCGAGGAGATGCCGAGCCGCTCATAGGCGCGCTTGCGGTAGGTCAGCGTCGAATGCAGGCTGATGCCGAGGTCTTGCGAGATCGCCTCGGAGCTGAAGCCTGCGAGGATGCGGCGGCAGACCTCCTGTTCGCGCGGCGTCAGCGATGCCAGCGGCGCGCGCGTTGCGAACAGCGTTGCGAGATCGGGCGTCGGCTTCTCCTGGAAGTGCCGCGCGACACTCGCCGCGATCGCCGGTGCGATCGTCCCGAGCCGCTCGCGCTGCGCGGCGCTGAAGCGGCCCTGCGCGGCGATGCGGTAGAAATTGACGTAGAAGCAAGTGTCCTCGGTCCAGATCGCGGTCGCGCATTTGTCGACGATGCCGGAATCCTGGAAGAAGATCTTCCGATAGCGCGCGCCGTACATGCGCGGCGCGAAGGACGGCAGCATGATCGGCGCACTGCCCTCGCCTTCGAACAGCGCATCGCGGTTCGGATCGGATTCGTGGAACTGGCCGGCATAGGCCGCGCCGAGGTCCCCACCGATCGGGATGTTGCCGGCATCGAGCAGGCAGCGCGCAGCACCGGCGCGCGACAGCGCAAATACCATGCAATGGCCGACATCGGCCTGCCGGCGCAGTGTGTCTATCAGCACCGTGGGGAAATCCGAGCGGCCGATCGCGAGCACCGCGGGCGTAACGTCGCCAGCCGGCGGATCGAGGACTATCCGGTGGGTTTGCATCGCTTCCTCCACTCTCATCAACGTCTCGAGCGTTGTTTTGCGCAGGTCACCTGCCCGTTTCAGCCTTGCATTTATCACCACAAGCAGCACTGATTTCAGGAGGAGGGCTGCGCTTCGTCACCATCTCCAGGGCAGATAGCAGATTGCTTTGCCTGACGCCGAGTGCCGCAATCGATATGTAAGGGGCGACCGGCTTGCCCAGAAGGGCATACAACGCCGCATTGGCTTCTGCGACGCCCAAATCGTAAGGCAATTGGGCGCCGATAGCCTTTATCTGGCCGCGGGCGACATAGAGCGCGCTGTCGGGTCCCAGATCGTTCGTCGTCACGACGATGTCCTCTCGTCCCACCGCCTGCGCACCCGCGATTGCTTGCATGGCGGGATCACTCCAGACAGCGAAGATACCCTTGATGTTCGGGTGCGCTGTCAGCATCGCAATCGTTTTCTGATACACCTCGCTCGGCTGGGTGAACTTGACAACTGCCGCCAGACGGACGTCGGGGTGGCCGGCCAATGTCTGCTCGAAACCGCGGCGCCGCGCCGCAATCGAGTAATAGGACTCGTAGCTATAGGTGATGAGCGCGACCTCCCCCCGGCCGCCGATTGCCTTCAGCAATTCCTCGGTCGCAAATACCGCGTTCTGCTCATTGTCGGAGCCGACGACGGTGACATAGTCCTTGCCGGGCTGAAGGCCGTGAGGCACGTTGTCCATCAAGATGAGCTTGATACCGGCTTCGCTGACGCGCCTGTAAGCCAGCGTCTGAGTTGCCGGATCAATCGGGACAGAAAACAGGACTTGGATTTTCTGGTCGGCCAATGCGCGCAACTGCGCTGCCTGCCGCCCAGGATCTTGAGCCGCATCGGTCACGGCCACGAGCTCGACGCCGTATTTGCCCAATGTTTCGGAGATGCCCTGGACCTGGAGCGAATTCCAGGGGGAATCGAGGGCCTGCATGGAGATGGCCGCGCGATAATTTCCGTTACGCAGCCGTGTCAATTCCTCCGTCGTGAAAACCGGCGGCACGGGCGCGATTGCGGGGGCGCCCTCGGGAAATCCGACGACCGGCTGTCCTCTCGCCGAAAGTGGCAGCGGTCCAATCGGCCCCTCCTGGGCGATGTTCGCCCGGCAGCCCCACAGAATGAAAGCGATCACCGCGGCGACCCGCCAAAGCCCTCCCCCCTTACCCACCGACCCGCTCCGTGCAAGGAAATCGCGGCAATATGGAACCAACCGACGATAGCAGGGTTCCATGTTCCTCAAAAGGTGCCGGGGCACGTGTGAGTCCATCCAAACAGAGCCTTTTTTGGCCGCTGCGGCTGATCGCCTTCCTGAGCCTCGCGTTACCCGCGGGGACTCTGGCATTTTCAGGTTGGCAGACCTGGCGGTCAATACATGTCCAAGCCCGCGAACGCATCCAAAGCTCTCTCGACGTGCTCCATGAGCAGACGCAGAAGTCGCTGCAAACGGTCGAGCGATCAATCTCGGAAACCAATGAAGTGCTCCGAGGCATGTCCGACGATGCGATCCGCGCCTCGGAATCGGCGCTATATCTCCGACTCAAGCGCACGCAGCAAGCCTTGCCACAGATCGAGTCAATCTGGGCCTTCGATCGGAATGGCTCACCCTTGGTGTCGAGCACGATCCTGCCTGTTCCACGCAATCTGAACAACTCGGACCGCAGCTACTTCCGTGCCCAGTTGAACTCCTTCGATACCTATGTCAGCGAGATTCTTCGCGCGCGCGTAGGAACGCAGCGCTTCTTCGTCGTCAGCGGACGACGAACGGGGGAGCCGGCCGCCGGCTTCCATGGCGTGATCGGCATAACCGTTTCTCCCGAGAGCTTTTCAGAGTTCTACAGAAAGCTGTCCCGGGGACGAGATGCGTTCGGCCTGGTCCGCTCCGACGGCACGGTGCTCGCCCGCTACCCGGAGGGCCGTTTCGAAGACATCCGCGGACCAAACGATATGTCCCGTGCCATGGAAAGAGACCCGGCCGGCGGCTTCCTGGAGACGCAATCACCACTGGATGGACTGGATCGTGTCATCGGCTATCAGAAGGTCCGCGGCTATGACGTTTATGTAGTCGCCGGGATCGAGAAAGTCGCCATCACCGAGGAATTCTGGCGCACGACGCTGCTTCAGCTCGCGATCGGCATTCCGATTGCGCTCAGTCTTTTCGCATTGTCGATGTATGCGCTGCGACGTGCCGAGAGCTATCGGGACGAGGTCGTGCGCCGGGAAGCTGCGGAAGCTGCGCTGAAGCAGGGGCAGCGCCTGGAGGCGCTGGGGCAGCTGACGGGAGGGGTTGCGCACGACTTCAACAACCTGCTCATGGTCATTCAGGGCAGCGCGCAGAGAATCAAGCGCACGCTCGTAGAAGACACGCGGCTGACACGATCCCTGCAGGCGATCGAAGAGGCAGTGAATCGCGGCAGCACGCTGACGAGGCAGTTGCTGTCCTTCTCGCGCCGGCAGCCTCAAGACGCCGTTGTCGTCGACCTCAAATTTCGGCTTCCGCAAATTCAGGAGATGCTTCAGGCAAGCCTTCGTGGCGATATCGTCGTGCGAACCGAAATCGCTCCCGATCTGGGACGGGTCAAGATTGACGTCAATGAACTCGAACTGGCACTGCTCAACCTGGCGGTCAACGCGCGCGACGCGATGTCCGCCGGTGGCCAACTTGTGGTGTCGGCCAGCAACGTCGATGCTGCTCAAGCTCCCTCTGACCTGTCCGGCGAGTACGTCGCAATTGCCGTTCAGGACACCGGCTGTGGCATCCCGGAACAGCTTCTGGATCGCGTATTTGAGCCCTTCTTCACGACCAAGGAGGTGGGAAAGGGAACCGGGCTGGGGCTTTCCCAAGTTTATGGATTTGCCCGGCAGTCCGGCGGGACCGCGACAGTCGAAAGCGCGCAAGGCCAGGGCACGCGCGTGACCATCTATCTTCCGAAGACCCTCGACGAAGGCACGTCAGTGAGCCTCGCCGAGACAGCGGAAGAGCTGCGGTTCTCGGGAAAGGTCTTGCTGGTTGAAGACAATCGCGATGTTTCGGAAGTCACCCGCGGTTTGCTCGAAGACTTGGGGTTCAACGTCGACTTGATCAGTGACGCGGAGAGCGCGCTTCGGCATCTGCAGACGTCGGATCAGGCCTATCGATTCCTCCTTTCCGACATCGTGATGCCCGGCCACATGAACGGGCTCGAGCTCGCGCGCAGAGTGCGAGGATTCGCAAACAAGAGCCTGCCGATCATTCTCGCGACCGGCTACAGCGGGCAGGCGCAGTCTGCCTCCGATGAAGGCTTCCTTCTCCTGCGCAAGCCTTACGGTATGCTGGAGCTCAGGAAGGCCGTGGCCGCAATTCTGGCTGACTCAACAGCAGCAAGAGTTGCGTAGTCATCGATAGAGATCAGCGCGGCGAGCCTCGCCCGCGAATCCAGCTCTCGAGTGCGACAGCAGCTTCGGCCTCGCGGGCCTTGCGCAGCAGGAGGTCGCGGTCATGTCCCGGCGACATCGCTTGCGCCTTGGCTTTGGCGAGGGTAGCGGTCGCAAGCAGGCGCTCGGTCAGGCTCTGCGTTTGCTTGACGCGGCGGCGTTTCTTGGTGCGGTCTTGCATGATCGCCTTCACCTTGGAAAATAGTCGTCAGGTACGGCGCCGCATGTCCCGCTGTAGCGGTAAGAACCAGCCCAGACATTTAGATTGTCAAAGAGGACGATCGATTGGATTGGTCGCCTTGGCGCTCCGCGTGCAGGCACGGTCATGTGCGCGAGATCTTGCATCAACAGGTCAGACCGGCGGCCGCGCCAAGCTCCAGTTCCAGCGGATCGCGCTCGCCACGCAGGCTGAGACAGAGCAGGTTGAGAGCAACCTGGCGCCTGTTGCGAGGCGTGCGCATCCGGCCCGGCAGGGAGTCGACGACCAGATCGTAGATCGCCCCGAGCAGCGACAGATCTTCAGGCGCAAGAACGTTTGGTCCGAGCATCACGATGTTTTCCACTCTTCCCGTGCGATCTCCCACACCCATCACAAGACTGGAAAGTGAGCTGTATCATTTGAGACTCTTGCCCTGCTTTTGTAGATCGACCGTTCGCGGCTATTACCTGTGTTAAGAAAAGAGCGCTCTGTTCCATGCCGAGGAACGATTGCGTCTGCGTTGCCTTGTCTTCCATCCGTCATGTCTGCTCGGGCCGCTATGGAAGGATCAGTCAATGCGCATCCTTCTCGTCGGGGGCACTGGACTCATCGGATCGGCGATCCACGCCAGGCTGTCCGCCGAAGGACATGACTGCGTCCTGGTGTCGCGCCACGCCGCGGCGGCGCACGATCCTCGCCACGTCACGCTCGACGTCGCCCGGACCACCGATGCGTCGAAATGGAAGGGCCTCCTTGGCGGCGTAGATGCCGTGATCAATGCGGCGGGTGCGTTGCAGGGACAGGATATGCAAGGCGTCCATGTCGCCGGCAGCGCGGCGCTCTATGCGGCCTGCGAAAGCGCGGGCGTGCGCCGGGTCATCCTGTTCTCGGCGATCGGCAGCAATGTCGATGCACTCAGCGAGTTTTCTCGCACCAAGCGCGCGGGCGAAGCCGCCTTGACGGCGCGGGAGCTCGACTGGGTCGTGCTGCGGCCTTCCGTCGTGGTCGGCCGGCCAGCCTATGGCGGCAGCGCGCTGCTGCGCGGGCTGGCGGCACTGCCGGTGATGCCGGTGATGCCAGACACGGCGGCAATCCAGCCGGTGCATCTCGACGACGTCGTCGAAACGGTGCTGTTCTTCCTGCAACCCGGCGCGCCTTCACGGGTCGCGCTGGATCTGGCCGGTCCGCGGCGGATCGCCTTCAGCGACGCGGTCGCGCTGTTTCGCGCCTGGCTGCGCTGGAGGCCGGCTTACCGCCTGCAGCTGCCATCCTGGGCGGCTTCGATCGCGTACCGCGCGGGCGACGTTGCGCAGATGCTGGGATGGCGAACGCCCATCAACGCGACGGCACAGGCGGAAATGCGGCGCGGCGCAACCGGCGACCCCGAGCCTTGGCGCAACACGACCGGCATTCCACCGCGCGATCTCGAAGCGGCGCTCGCACGCGAGCCTGCCTCGGTGCAGGAGCGCTGGTTTGCACAGCTCTATGCGCTCAAGCCGCTGATCTTCGGCGTCTTCGGCGCGTTCTGGATCGCCACGGGCATCATTTCGCTGACCGCCGGCTGGAACATCGGCATGTCGTTGCTGCGGGAAGGCGGGCTACAGGAAAACGTCGCGGCGCTCACCGTGACCGCAGGCGCGCTCGCCGACATCGCCATCGGCCTCGCCATCCTTTACCGGCCTCTAAGCCGCTACGGCCTGTGGGCCGCATTGATCATCTCGCTCACCTATGCCGTGATCGGCACCGCCCTGGTGCCGCGGCTGTGGGCTGATCCGCTGGGGCCGATGCTGAAGATCTGGCCGGTGATCATGCTCAACCTGGTCGCCATGGCGATCCGGGAGGATCGCTGATGCTCTATTTCCTGGTTAAGATGGCGCACATCATCGGTGCCGCAGTGCTGCTCGGCACCGGGGCCGGCATCGCCTTCTTCATGCTGGTAGCGCATCTGCGCGGCGACCCGCGCGAGATCGCCGGCGTTGCGCGGACCGTTGTGCTGGCCGACTTCCTGTTTACGGCGAGTGCCGTGATCCTGCAGCCGATCACCGGGACATGGCTGGCCTGGTCGAGCGGCTATTCCCTCGGCGACGGCTGGGTGGCGGCGTCCATCGCACTGTATCTCGTGACCGGCGCCTTCTGGCTGCCGGTGGTATGGATGCAGATGCAGATGCGCGATCTCGCCGTCGCAGCGGTTGCGAGCAACACCAAATTGCCCGTCCGGTATCACCAACTGTTCCGATGGTGGTTCGCCTTCGGCTTTCCGGCGTTCGCGGCCGTGCTGATGATCTTCTGGCTGATGATCGCCCGTCCGGCCATTCCATACTGGGATTAGGTTCGGACTTCTATCCCGCCACCTTCACTGGCGCCACATTGATCGCGAGCTTGCCGTAGCGGTCGGTGAAGGCCTCGGTGTCGATCTCCTCCAGCTTGATCTCGCCGCTCATCACGCCCTGCTTCCAGGCCGCTTGCGCCGGGTCGTTCTGAAATTCCGGCATCACCTCGCGGCCGAACAGTTCCAGCGATTCGCAGATGTGCTCGTGGCTGTTCTTGCCGGCCTGGTTGAGCAGGATGACCTGATCGATATGCGAGGACTGGAAGCGCTTCAGCTTCCTGCGGATGGTCTCGGGCGAGCCGATCAGGCCCCCGCGCAGCGCCGCCTCCTGCGCTTCCGGATTGTCGCGCTTCCATTTGTTGTACTCGTCCCACATGTTGACGGTGTAGGGCGCGGGACGCTGGCGGTTCTGCGAGGCGCCGTAGAAGCGCAGCGCGAACTGGAAGAAGGTGGCGCCGTCGGCACGCGCACGCGCCTCCTCGTCGGTCTTGGCGCACATGAAGAACGAGACCAGCGCCATGTTCGGATTGATCTGGTAATCCGCGAGCTTGTGCAGCCGCTTCGTCATCGCGTTGTAATAGGCGTGCACCCATGCATGCGCGGCATCGGCGCTGACGAACTGGAAGCCGAGCGCGCCAAAGCCGTGGCGGCCGGCGCGCTCGATGGTCGGCAGCTGCGAGCAGGCCATCCACAGCGGCGGATGCGGCTTCTGCACCGGCTTCGGCACCACGTTGCGCAAGGGGATGTCGAAATACTTGCCGTGATGCTCGCTGCCGGCGTCCTTGAACATCGGGAAGATCGCAGCGACGGCCTCCTCGAACACCTCCTTCTTGGTCTCCATGTCGCGGCCGAACGGGGTGAGCTCCGTGATCGAGGCGCTCTCGCCCATGCCGAATTCGCAGCGGCCGTTCGAGAGCAGATCCAGCACCGCGACGCGCTCGGCGACGCGCGCCGGATGATTGGTGGTGAGCTGGAGGATGCCGTGACCGAGCCGGATATTCTTCGTGCGCTGGCTGGCCGCGGCGAGGAAAGATTCCGGCGAAGGCGAGTGCGAATATTCTTCCAGGAAATGATGCTCGACGACCCAGGCATGGTCGTAGCCGAGCTTGTCGGCAAGCTCCATCTGCGACAGCGCGTTCTGGTAGAGGGCGAGCTCGTCACCGGCCACCCAGGGCCGGGGCAATTGCAGCTCATAGAAGATGCCGAACTTCATGGCGTCGCTCTCCCGCACTTGTTGTTGTTAAGAACATCTTAGTGCGTGAGGCGGCGCTGTCTACGCGAACGCAATTCCGTCGCGCGGCAGATCGCTTCTTCCGCCGCGCGTGTGGCAATGAAAGCCCGATACCGGCACGCACTACAGGGTACTGCCAACTGGACAGATTGATTCAGATCAACGCGTTAGCGGCTCGAACGGATCTAAAGTGCGGCAAGGCAACGGCCCGGATGCCGTCCCTATTCCCAGTATCATTTCAGAGAGACCGAATATGTCGGCCCCTGACGACACGACTTCGCGCGTGCGCCGTAAGCGCATGGAGATTTTCGCCTTCCTGTTCCTGACCGCGGTCGTGATGCCCGTGCTCGCGGTCGGAACCGTCGGCTCTTATGGGCTCGGCGTCTGGATCTACCAGATGTTTGCCGGACCGCCCGGCCCGCCGCCCCAGCATTGATTCCTCACCAGCGAAGGACAGGCATCATGGCTCACGCCACACTCAATCGCCGCGCCTTGATCACCGGCCGCGTGCTCAGTGCCGATTGCATCATCGCGCCGCCAGGCGCCGAAATCGCCAGCATCATCGTCCAGGCACGTCCCGAACGTCTCGCCGAGCTCGAAGCCGAGATCACCGCGCTGCCGGGCTGCGAGATCCACGGCCGCGATCCGCGCGGCAAGCTCGTCGTCGTGACCGAAGCGCCAGATAGCGGCAGCCTCGGCACCCTGCTCAACACCATCCAGTCGCTGCCGAACGTCTATTCCGCAGCACTCGTCTTCCACGCCATCGAAACCGCCTAAGTCAGGAAGAGCCGTCATGTCATCGCCCAAGCTCGACCGCCGCCAGATGCTCAAGCTCGAGGCCGCCGCCATCGCGGCCGCCGCCGCGGGCATGCCGGCTCCGGCGCTCGCCGCCAATCTCGTCACCGAGCGCAACAACAGCGAGATGAAGTGGGACAAGGCTGCCTGCCGCTTCTGCGGCACCGGCTGCTCGGTGATGGTCGCGACCAAGGACAATCGCGTCGTCGCCACCCATGGCGACATCAAGGCCGAGGTCAATCGCGGCCTCAACTGCGTCAAGGGCTACTTCCTCTCCAAGATCATGTACGGCCATGACCGCCTGACCCAGCCGATGTTGCGCAAAACCGGCGGCAAATACGACAAGAACGGCGAGTTCACGCCCGTGTCGTGGACCGAAGCCTTCGACATCATGGAACTGAAGTGGAAGGAGGCGATCAAGAAGCGCGGGCCGAACGGCGTCGCCATGTTCGGCTCCGGCCAGTGGACGATCTGGGAGGGCTATGCCGCCTCGAAGCTGTTCAAGGCCGGCTTCCGCACGAACAACATCGATCCCAATGCGCGGCACTGCATGGCCTCGGCCGTGGCCGGCATGATGCGCACTTTCGGCATCGACGAGCCGTCCGGCTGCTATGACGACATCGAGGCCACCGACGCCTTCGTGCTGTGGGGCTCCAACATGGCGGAAATGCACCCCATTCTGTGGACGCGCATCGCCGACCGCCGGCTCTCAGCGCCGCATGTTCGCGTCGCGGTGCTCTCGACCTTCGAGCACCGCTCGTTCGACCTCGCCGACATCGGCATAGTGTTTGCGCCGCACACCGACCTCTACATCCTCAACGCCATCGCCAACCACATCATCAAGACCGGACGGGTCAACAAGGACTTCGTCGCCAAGCATACCGTGTTCAAGCGCGGCCAGACCGACATCGGTTACGGCCTGCGGCCCGAGCATCCGCTGCAGAAGGCGGCGACGGGTGCGGCGAAGCCCAACGACGCCACCGACATGAGCTATGACGAGTTCGTCAAGTTCGTGTCGGAGTACACGCTGGAGAAGGCAGCCGAAATGTCGGGCGTGCCGCTCAACCGCCTCACGGCGCTCGCCGAGCTCTACGCCGATCCCAAGACAAAAGTGGTCTCGTTCTGGACCATGGGCTTCAACCAGCACACCCGCGGCGTCTGGTGCAACAACCTCGTCTACAACATCCATCTTCTGACCGGGAAGATCTCCTCGCCCGGCAACAGCCCGTTCTCGCTGACCGGCCAGCCCTCCGCCTGCGGCACCGCGCGCGAGGTCGGCACCTTCTCGCATCGCCTGCCCGCCGACATGGTCGTGACCAACAAGGCGCATCGCGATCACGCCGAGCACATCTGGCAGCTGCCCGAGGGCACCATCCCCGACAAGAACGGGGCGCATGCCGTGCTGCAAAGCCGGATGCTGAAGGACGGCCTGATCAACGCCTATTGGGTGCAGGTCAACAACAACCTGCAGGCCGGTCCCAACATCAACGAAGAGACCTATCCCGGCTTCCGCAACCCCGACAATTTCATCGTGGTGTCGGATGCCTATCCGACGGTGACGGCGCTTGCCGCCGACCTCATCCTGCCGACCGCGATGTGGGTCGAGAAGGAAGGCGCTTACGGCAATGCCGAGCGGCGCACGCAGTTCTGGCACCAGCTCGTCACCGCGCCGGGCGAGGCCAAATCCGATCTCTGGCAGCTGATGGAATTCTCCAAGCGCTTCAAGATCGAGGAAGTGTGGCCCGCGGAGCTGATTGCCAAGAAGCCGGACGTGCGTGGCAAGACGCTGTTCGACGTGCTCTACAAGAACGGCCAGATCGACAAGTATCCGACCTCGGAGATCGAGGCCGGCTACGCCAACGAGGAAGCGAAGGCGTTCGGCTTCTACGTGCAGAAGGGCCTGTTCGAGGAATACGCGCAGTTCGGCCGCGGCCACGGCCACGACCTCGCGCCGTTCGACACTTACCACCGCGAGCGCGGCCTGCGCTGGCCGGTCGTCAACGGGCAGGAAACGAAGTGGCGCTTTCGCGAGGGCAGCGATCCCTACGTCAAGCAGGGCGCCGACGTGCAATTCTACGGCTTCCCGGACGGCAAGGCGCGCGTGTTCGCCCTGCCCTACGAGCCGCCGGCTGAATCGCCCGACAAGGACTACCCGTTCTGGCTGTCGACCGGCCGCGTGCTGGAGCACTGGCATTCCGGCACCATGACGCGCCGTGTGCCCGAGCTCTACAAGGCCTTCCCCGAAGCGGTGTGCTTCATGCATCCGGACGACGCGCAGGAAGCCAAGCTCCGCCGCGGGGATGAAGTGAAGGTGGTCTCCCGCCGCGGCTTCATCCGCGCCCGCGTCGAGACGCGCGGCCGCGACCGGCCGCCGAAGGGCCTCGTGTTCGTGCCGTGGTTCGACGAATCCAAGCTGATCAACAAGGTGACGCTCGACGCCACCGATCCGATCTCGCTGCAGACCGACTTCAAGAAATGCGCCGTGCGCATCGAGCGGGTGAACCTGTCATGATGAAACGATTTGGTATCGCCCTGCTGGCGATCGCGATCGCCATGGGCACGAGCTCGCTGACGGCGCAGACCGTCAGCTCGGGCCTGCGCGGCCCGACCCCGCTCAACGACGAGGGGCCCGCGCCACCGATGCTGCCGAACCGCAACACCTCCGAGAAGGAGGTGCGCAACTATCCGGAGCAGCCGCCGGTGATCCCGCACAATATCGACGGCTATCAGGTCGACCTCAACGGCAACAAGTGCCTGTCCTGCCACGCGCGTGCGCGCACGGCGGAATCGCAGGCGCCGATGGTCTCGATCACGCATTTCATGGACCGTGACGGCCAGTTTCTCGGCTCGGTCTCACCGCGGCGCTTCTTCTGCACCGAATGCCACGTGCCGCAGAACACCGCCAATCCGCCCGTCAGCAACGATTTCACCGACATCGACACGCTGCTGTCGCGCGCAAGTCCGGGTGGCCGGCGATGACGACGACCGCTGACGAGCCCAACGCAGAGCTGAAAGCCAAGCGCGGCTTCATCGCGCGGAGCTGGGCCTTCGCGCTCGAGCTCTGGCAGGTGCTGACCCGGCCGAGCTCGGTGTTCGCCCTCGGCACCCTGGTGCTGGCCGGCTTCGTTGCCGGCGTGATCTTCTGGGGCGGCTTCAACACCGCGCTGGAAATCACCAACACAGAAAAATTCTGCACCAGCTGCCACGAGATGAAGGACAACGTCTACGCCGAGCTGAAGTCGACCATCCACTTCTCCAACCGCTCGGGCGTGCGCGCGACCTGCCCGGATTGCCACGTGCCGCACAACTGGACCGACAAGATCGCGCGCAAGATGCAGGCCTCCAAGGAGGTCTGGGGCAAGATCTTCGGCACCATCGACACGAGGGAGAAATTCCAAGAGCACCGCCTCGAGCTCGCGGCGCATGAATGGGCGCGCTTCAAGGCCAACGATTCACTGGAATGCCGCAACTGCCACAGCGCCGATTCCATGGACATCACCAAGCAGTCGCCGCGGGCCTCAGTGGCGCACCAGCGCTTCCTGTTCACGAAGGAAAAGACCTGCATCGACTGCCACAAGGGCATCGCCCACCAATTGCCCGACATGCGCGGCGTTCCCGGCTGGCAGTAGGACTATCCCGGCGGCTTGAATGGGCGGTACGAATGGTTAGTTTTGGCGGGTAGCGAATCGCCTCATTCGCCTTCCCTCAAGACAGACATGGCCACCTTCACCCCGCATCAGGATGCCGCGCTCAAGGCCGTCGGCGACTGGCTCAAAGCAAAGCCCGGCCGGAACGGCACGCCGCCGGTGTTCCGCCTGTTCGGCTTTGCCGGCACCGGCAAGACCACGCTGGCGCGGCACATCGCCGAGGGCGTCGATGGCGAGGTGAAGTTCGCCGCCTTCACCGGCAAGGCGGCCCTCGTCATGCGCAACAAGGGTTGCGACGAGGCCTCCACCATCCATTCCCTGATCTACCGTGCCCGGGAATCCGGTGAGGAGCAGCCGAGCTTCGAGTTGTGGGATGACGCGCCGGCCTCCAAGGCCAAGCTGATCGTGATCGACGAATGCTCGATGGTCGACGCCGAGCTGGGGCGCGACCTGATGTCGTTCGACTGTCCGCTGCTGGTGCTCGGCGACCCCGCGCAGCTGCCGCCGATCCAGGGCGGCGGCTTCTTCACCAATTCGGAGCCGGACGCAATGCTGACCGAGGTGCATCGCCAGGCCCAGGACGATCCGATCGTGCGGATGTCGATGGACGTCCGCGAGGGCCGCGAGCTCGACATCGGCCGCTATGGCGAGAGCGAGGTGGTCTCGCGCAAGGAGCTCGATCCCGACCGCGTCATGGGCGCCGACCAGGTGCTGGTCGGCCGCAACAACACGCGCCGCGCCTACAACATGCGGGTGCGCCAGCGCCAGAACATCGAGGACCAGTTTCCCGTCGCCGGCGACAAGCTGGTGTGCCTGCGCAACAACCGCAAGAAGGGCTTGTTCAACGGCGGGCTGTGGCGCGTCAAGTCGCGCAACACGTCGCGCTCGAAGTCGCGCATCCTCTCGATGCGCCTGATGCCGGACGAGGATTTCGGGCACAAGGTGACCAAGGTCTCGGTGCGCGCCGACTGCTTCGAGGGCGGCATCGAGCAGATCGCCTGGGAGCAGCGCAAGCCTTATGACGAGTTCGACTACGGCTATGTGCTGACCGTGCACAAGTCGCAGGGCTCGCAATGGGACGACGTCGTGCTGTTCGACGAGAGCTTCGCGTTCGGGGAATCCCGGGCGCGGTGGCTGTATACGGGGATTACGCGCGCGGCGAAGCGGTTGAGTATTGTCGTTTAAGACTCCGCTCCCGTAGGGTGGGCAAAGGCGCAACGCGCCGTGCCCACCATCTCTCCACACGCACTAGAAATGGTGGGCACGCTTCGCTTTGCCCACCCTACGAGACCTGATTGCTCGTCATTTCCCCGCGACAAAATAAAAGTCCTCTCTTCCCGGCGGTGAGCCGTAGGTGAACGGCTGCTGCTCGTGCTTGGTCGCGGCCCAGACATCGTCGCGGACGATGTCGAACAGCTTTCGGATCTCGACGCGCGGCTGCTTGATCTCGCGGGCGAGCGCGGTGGCGAACGGGCTGTTGGCGGCACCATCGCCGTCCATCGCGGTCTCGCCGTGCTTGGCGGCATAGACCACCATGAATCCGTCGCCGGGCTCGATGTTGGAAAAACCCTTGTCGACGAGCTTCAGCGCCAGCGTGCGCTGCATGGTCGGCGCGAACGGATTGTCGCGGCAGGCATCCAGGACCACGAGCCGCATCTTTCGTGCGGCGCCGACCGCGGCGATCACCTGCTCCAGGGCAACCGCCTGGGTCTCGGCGTCCTTGTCGGCGGCGAGCTTGGCATCAACAGGAACGAGATAGTTCACCCCGCCGATCTCGAAACCGTGGCCGGCATAATAGACCACGGCCCAATCGGCCTTTTCCGCCTCATTGGCAAAGGTCTGCAACGCCTCGAAGAACTTGTCGCGGGTGAGATCGCTGACGGATATCACGGTCTGGAAGCCGACATCGCGCAGCACGCCGGCGATCAGTTTGGAGTCGCGCAGTGGATTGGGCAGGGCATGGACGTTCTTGTAGGCGCCATTGCCGATCACCAGCGCGACGCGGCGCCCGGCGGGTGCGCCGCCCGGCGTTTGCGGCGTCAACGCGGCGAGCCGCTCCTGGGCGATGGCGCGGGCGCGCGCGACGTCGATCTCGTCCAACCTGGTCAGCGAATAGGCCGCGGCGCGGTAATCGGCGCGGGCCTGGGCGAGATCCTTCCTCCGCTCGTAGATCTGGCCACGGCCGGAATGGGCGCGGACATTGTTGGGATTGATCTGGAGGGCCGCGTTGTAGTCCTTGAGCGCCGCATCGAGGTCGCCCTTCATCATGTTGACGTCGGCGCGATTGTTGATCACGAACACGTTCTTCGGCTGCTTCTCGATCAGGCCGCTGCAGTCGGCAAGGGCCTGCGCGTACTTCCCCATCATGCCGTAGGTGATGCAGCGGCTGCCGGCGATCTGCGGCGCGGCCGCATCGATCTTCTCGGCCTCGGCGAAATCGGCGAGGGCGCCGTCGAAATCCTTCATCAGCGTGCGCACGCGGGCGCGGTTGGTCCAGGCGAGCAGGAATTTCGGCGTGTATTTGATCGACAGGCTGAAATCGTCGAGCGCGCTTTGCAGCGCGCCCCGGCGCAGGTGGATGACCCCGCGATTGTTGTAGGGGACGCCGTAGGCCGGCCGCTTCTGGAGCGCGAGGTTGTAGTCGGCCATCGCGAGATCCTCCTTCCCGCTGCGCTCATAGGCGAGGCCGCGCAGGTTGAGGGTCACTACATAGTCGGGATCGAGGTCGAGCGCGGTGGACAAGACCTCGATCGCGCGCACGTAGTCGCGCTTGTTGAGCAGCGTGCTGCCGCGCACGGAGAGCGCGATCGCCTTGTCCTTGCCGGCGACCCGGTCGGCGCTGAGCAGATTGTCGCAGGCGGCGGCGCGGGCCGGCAGCTCCGCCTGGCGGTCGCGGCAAATGGCGAGATCGTCGCCGGCTTGATCGGCTGCGGCAGTGGAGACAAAGGCGGCCAGAGCGGCGAGGGTCAGGGAAACGACGCGCAGCATGTTGTCAGGTCAGCTCCAGTCACCATTCCTATAGTCGATCGTCGATCGCGCGGGTTCATCTAGCGCGGAGTTCCACGTCCCGCCAAGCCGGCCCGTCCCGCCCCGCTAAGCGTCCTCACGGTCTCGTGTCCGCCCCAGCGTAACAATCGCAAGCGATGTCCGTATCTCGAATGATGCAAATGCCGCCGGGCAGGCTGTTCGCCCGGGCCCGGCCGCCTTAGACTGTCAGACCTTCGGAAAGAGGATCGCCATGCGCCGACCTGCCGTCCTGTCCCTGCTCGCCGCAACCGCCGCGCTCTCGCTGGCCTTTGCCATGCCGTCCCGGGCTGCCGAGGATGCGGTCGTGATCCCCGCCCCCGCCACCGATACAGCGTCCGCGAGCGGAATCCAGACTGCCGTCATCGCCGGCGGCTGCTTCTGGGGCGTCCAAGGCGTCTTCCAGCACACTGCGGGCGTGGTCAACGCCGTGTCCGGCTACGCCGGCGGCACCAAGGCGACCGCCGACTACCAGAGCGTCTCGAGCGGCCGCACCGGCCATGCCGAGGCCGTCGAGATCAAATACGATCCGCAGAAGATCTCTTACGGCAAGATCCTCCAGATCTATTTCTCGGTGGTGCACGACCCGACCCAGCTGAACCGCCAGGGCCCTGACGTCGGCCCGCAATATCGCTCGGCGATCTTCACCACCTCCGACGAGCAGAAGAAGGTGGCAGAGGCCTATATCGCCCAGCTCAACGGCGCGAAGGTCTTCAAGAAGCCGATCGTGACCAAGGTCGGCGCGCTGGAGGCGTTCTATCCGGCGGAAGCCTACCACCAGGATTATCTGACGCTGCACCCGAACCAGCCCTACATCGCCTATAACGACATCCCGAAGGTCGAGAACCTGAAAAAGCTGTTCGCGGATAACTACATTGAAAAGCCGACGCTGGTGAATGCCAGCAAGGCCACCAACTGATCGCGAGATCCATCAAAGAACGGGAGACCCATGCCCGACACCAGGACGAAAACCACCGAAGACAAGGTCATCAAGAGCGACGAGCAGTGGCGGCGCGAGCTGACGCCGATGCAGTACGCGGTGCTGCGCGAGAAGGCGACCGAGCGGCCCTTCTCCGGCGAGTATGAGCACGACCACCGTGCCGGCACTTACGTGTGCGCCGGCTGCGGCAACGTGCTGTTCGAGTCGGATGCCAAGTTCGATTCCGGCTGCGGCTGGCCGAGCTTCACTCAGCCGGCGGTCGAGAGCCATATCGACGAGGAGCGCGACGTTAGCCACGGCATGATCCGCACCGAGGTGCTGTGCTCCAAGTGCAGCGGCCATCTCGGCCATGTCTTCCCCGACGGTCCCGGGCCGACCGGCCTGCGCTATTGCATCAATTCGGCGGCACTCAAGCTGGAGCCGAAATAAACCCAAGGCCACGGCGGGTTCCGAGTTGGAACCCGCTGTGGCGATGTGCTTTTCTCTCCCGGCGGCGCGGCCGTCCTCGCATTTGGCGGCCGCCAGGGAGGATGCCATGTCACTCGGGACCATCCTGATCATCCTGGTGATCATCTATCTGCTGGGGGGCCTGTCCGGCCGGATCGGCGGCTATGGCTATGGCCTTGGCCATTCCGGCATGGGAATCGGCGGCGTCGTGCTGGTGGTGTTGGTCGTGCTGCTGCTTCTCGGCAAACTGTAAGCCGTACAACTTATTGAAATTGCTGAAGTTATCGCCCGCGCGGGGCTGCCATGCGTGGATTCATCATCTCGCATCGCGGGGGTCGCATTTTTGTCAAATCGGGCTATATTAGAGGACGAAAATGACATGTGCGGCGGGCCCGCTCGATTGCGGCCCCTCCCCTCCCAAACCCCACGCGCTTAAAGCCCCAGAGAAGATCACGAGGTCTTTGACCATGCGTCCACTGCGTCCGTTTAACTTCAACACCTCCGCCGAACTCTTCCCCGCCGCGATCCGCAAGAAGAAGCGCGCGGGCTTCACCTATCGCCGGTTCGGCACCGCCGCCGAGGCCGTGCAGTTCGCGATGGAGCAATTGCCGACGGATTCGTTGAACGGCGCCTATCTGCAGGTCGAGGAAGCGCGCTTCGACCAGAACGGCATCCGCTCGCTCTATGAGAGCGAGGCCTTCCCGCTACCCCGCCGCCGCAAGCTGGACACCGAGACCGACGCCGACGCGGCGTAACTTTTCCCAACACCGTTCGATGTGCGCAAAAGGCGCGATGGCTGAAAGGCTGTCGCGCCTTTTGTGTTTTCGGCTTTCGTGCTTCCACAACGTCATGGCCCGGCTTGTCCCGGCCATCCGCGCCTTGCGCCGCAGCACGACGAACGTGGATGCCCGGAACAAGCCCGGGCATGACGACCCGTCATGCCTACTCATCAATTGCGAAGAGGAACGCTTCTACATCCGCGGCTGCTTCTCCAGCCAGCGCTGGAGCAGGCGCACATTGCGCATATTGGCGCGGAACATGACGTCGAAGGCGTCGCCCGCGAAGGGGACCAGGCCGACCACGCCGTCGACTGCGACATTGCCGAGCATGCGCGCGGTGATGTACCAGGGCGCGCCGAGCGCTCGCGCCTCGCGCACCAGCCACAGCGAGATCGCGGTGGTGATGATGTCGCCGACGACCGGGATCAGACCGATCAGCCCGTCGATGCCGTAACGGATATTGGTGCCGGGCAGGATGAAGGCGACGTCGAGCAGTTTCGCGATCGCCTCGAGCCGCGCAATCCGCTGCTCGCGCGTCAGATTGCCGAACGGATTGCCAGCAAACGGATTGTCCCTGCCGAACTCAAAGCGAAACTCGCGAAATCTCTGCTCCAGCGTTTCGGGGCGGATCTCGTGTCCCTCCTGATCGATGATCGGCCCGCGCGTCTCCTTGCCGGAGAAGGTTGCGCGCGAGCCGCCTCCCGAACGGGATCGGCGCGGGGCAATGATATCGTCGTCGGACATGGTCATGGTCTCTAGGGAACGCGCCGCCGCGGCGGAGGTTGCTGCGCCGCGCCCGAAAGTCGCGCGCTCAGGTCGGCGCCGCCACCGCCGGCGGCTCCTCGACATATCTATGCACGAGCCAGGACGAAATCACCGCCGGCACGAAGCCGACCAGGCCGTACAGGATGAACTGCACCGCACCCGAATCCGGCCCGCGGGAGGAGTAGGTCATCGAGGCCAGGATGAAGGCGAACAGGCCGACCAGCAGCATTCGCACGCCCGGGCCGATCCGCCTTATATGGACCAGGATGTCGTCGACCGCGCCGATCATCAGCGCGGGCAGGAAGCCGAACAGATAGCTGTATTGCAGCGTCTTGAAGAACACCGCGAACAGCTTTCCGACCTCGCCGAGGCTGGTCTGGGCCCAATAGCCGGACTGATAGGTCGTCGTCAGCAGCAGCAGGAACCCGCCGACGAACGGACCGACCAGCGCAAACACCAGATAGCGTTTCATCGAGCCACCTCTTGGACTTCCACAGCTTTATAGCAGCGCCGCGGGAACCTTGAACAGCGGGCGCCGGCCCCTGAAGGGGGAACAAGTGGCAGGGCGACGAGTTCATGCATGACCTGAATTTACCTCTGTCCGATTGGAGCGCCGATGGCCCGCAAAATTCTCCTGGCGACGATCATGCTGGCAGCCTTGACCGGTGTTTCGGAGGGGCCTGCTTTCGCGCAAGGCCACATGGGCACGCCGCAGGAACAGAAGGCCTGCACGCGAGACGCACAGCGCTTCTGCCGCAAGGACCTCGGCAACGACATGGCGGTACAAGGTTGCCTGCAAGCCAATCGCGCCAAGCTGTCGAAGTCCTGCAGCAATGTATTCAAGAGCCACGGCATGTGAAGACCGGCACCATCCCGGCGAATGGAGCGTGAAGCCATGTTACGCGATGAACAACTCTCCATCCTCCGGGATATCAGCCAATCCGTTGCCTTCGCCGACGACCGCCAAGGCAAGGTAGGCCAATTGATCGCCGACGGTTACGTGATGAAGGACGGCGACCTGTTCGAACTCACGGCCAAGGGCGTCACCGCGGTCGAGGAACATGCCGCATCACTCGGCGCGAGCGATGCGGAGCAAGCGGGTGCATCCTCGGATCGGCTGATGTGAGCACGCGCGACGTGACTCGCGTGCAACAATTGCGAATTCCTTCGCGCTGACCATTGCAGCCGCCGGGCAATGGCGCATACTTCGCTCGGGCGGCGCAGCACTTTTCGATTCGAACATCAAGAAATCGAGCGACCACATGCGGGACTTAAGTTCCCGGCGTGAAGGCTGTGACATGCGGCAGATCAAGCCGCGTGCGGCGCCCCAAAAACCAAGTGGCTCAAGCCCAAGGGAAATCGGGGACCCATTCCGCATGACACGCAATCAGACCATGGCAACTCTGTTTAAGTCCACCGCTTCGCTGTTGGCCGTCGTCGCCAGCGCCCTCGCACTGCAGACATCACCCGGCCTCGCCTTCTCGTCCGAAGCGCAGCAGATGTGCACGGGCGATGCGATGCGGCTGTGCTCCAGTGAAATTCCCGACATCCCGCGGGTCAGGGCCTGCATGGTGCGGAACAAGGCGAATGTCAGCCCCGGCTGCCGCGCCGTGATGGACCGCGAGGCCACCGCATCGCGCAAGCGGGAAGCGGCCGCGCAGTAGGGGTCGGATCATCAGCAGCGTCATGGCCGGGCTTGTCCCGGCCATCCATGGCTTACCTCAGCGTACAGAGAACGTGGATGCCCGGGACAAGCCCGGGCATGACGATTGTCGCTAAGTCGGAAGAAAGACCTCAATCGCCCCACTGCGCGAAGGCGTCGTTGAAAGCGCGCTCGCCGGGGGCGCCCTTCTCGATGGCGATGATGGCGCGGCGCTGGTTGGCGTAGACCAGCGGCACGTCGAACCACGAGCGCTCCTTCAGGAGCTGGACGTTGCGAGAGCGGTCGGCGTCGACATTGGACAGGCCGACCAGGAAGAAGCCGTCAGTGACCTTGACCGCGAGGCCGGCGAGCGGCGTGCCGCGCGCCTGCTCGTTCGACTTCATCAGGATGCCCGGCACGTTGGAGACGCTGCCACCCGGAAAGTCCTGCGGCAGGATGAAGGTCAATTCTGCGGTATGGCTCGCCGGCAGCGACGAATCGGTGTTGCGACGGAACGACATCGTCATCTTGAACTTGCGGTCGGGAATCTCGATGTCGGCGCGCACGGCGAGGTCGGCCTTCTGGTTGCCGGACGCCTTGATCGGCTCCAGCCGCCACACCACCGAGCCGACATATTGCTTGCCCTTCGGATCGGACGGATCCTCGTCATAGAGCACGACCTTCTGCGCCACCGGCGCGACCGGCTGGTCCGCCGAAGGCTGGCCAACCCGATCCGGAATCTTGGGCTTGCTCTGCGGCTGCGCCGGGGTCGGCGTGTCCGTCACTTGCGTCGCGGACGGCTTGAGGAAGCCGTTGACGATCTGGACCAGTTGCTTGCCCCAGAGGATGCCGGCGCCGACGAGGATCAGCACGATGCCGACGGCGATCGCGCTCTTGAACGGGAAGGCGGAGCCGGTGCGGACGCGCTTCTTGACGTCGCGCTCGGCGGCGACGCGCGGACGGGGCGAGGGCGGCTGCGGCGTGTAGCGCTCGGCCTCCTCGATCGACTCGTCGTAGGAATAGGGCGCCTCGGCCTCGCCGGAGCGATTTTCCAGGCTCGGCTCCAGCCGGTCGAACTCCGGCGTGGGTGAAGGCACGTTGGCGTAGGTGCGGCGCGCAGCGCGGCTGGCCTGCGCGGCGGCGCCGCCGAGATCGTTGGCATCGGCCGTGATGTCGCGGAAGCCGCGCACGCCCGGCGCCGATGGTGGCGGGGGCGGCGGGCCCATGTCCGGCGGACGGCGCGCACCCCCGCGATCGCGTCCGCCCGCGGGCGGCTCGGGCATTGGTGGCGGCGCGGATGGGCCAGGCTGGCGCGGGGCGTCGAAACGCGGCGCGCGCGGCGGCCGCGGCGCCTCGCCCTGGTCATCGACGTTGAAGGACGGCCGGTCGGCCCGGGGCGGCGTCGGAGCCGGACGCGTGCGCGGCGGGGCCGGCTGGGATGCCGAAGCGTTGCCCTCGGCGGCGCGGGCGCTGGCCCGGCGGAAGGCATCGCCGCTGCCGCTGGCGCGGGTGCCGCCACCGGGGCGCGAGGCCTCGCGGGCACGCTGGGCGGCCTCCGATTCGACCTTGCGGACGGCCTCTTCCAGCGACAGCCGTTCGCGGGTGATCTCGGATTCGGAGAGCGGCGGCTGCACGCTGCGCAGCTGCGCGATCAGCGCCGTGCGCGCCCGCTCATAGAGCGCGCGACGGCTTTCGCCGGGAGCGTTGGGGTCCAGGGCGGCAATAGCGCGGGCGATCAGCGGATAGTAATCAGCCATTTCAACTCAACTATACGCGCGTCCTGGTAAGATATCGTTAAGCCTCAAACGGGTTTTGCACCAGGATAGTATCCTCGCGTTCGGGGCTGGTGGAAAGCAGTGCGACCGGGCACCCCACCAATTCCTCGATCCGGCGGACATATTTGATGGCCTGGGCCGGCAGGTCGGCCCAGGACCGCGCGCTGGCGGTCGGCTCCTTCCAGCCCTCGATGGTCTCGTAGATCGGCTCGACCCGGCTTTGCGCGCCCTCGCCGGCCGGGAAATGATCGATCTCCTTGCCGTCGAGCTTGTAGCCGGTGCAGACCTCGATGGTGTCGAAGCCGTCGAGGATGTCGAGCTTGGTCAGCGCCAGGCCGTTGATGCCGCAGGTACGGACCGCCTGGCGGACCAGCACGGCATCGAACCAGCCACAGCGGCGGGGCCGCCCGGTGTTGGTGCCGAACTCGCGGCCGCGCTCGCCGATCTTGCGGCCGGTCTCGTTGTCCTGCTCGGTCGGGAACGGGCCCTGGCCGACGCGGGTCGTGTAGGCCTTGCACAGGCCGAGCACGTAGCCGACCGCGCCCGGCCCGAGGCCGGCGCCGGTCGCGGCCTGCGCCGCCACCGTGTTGGACGAGGTGACGTAAGGATAGGTGCCATGGTCGACGTCGAGCAGCGCGCCCTGCGCGCCCTCGAACAGCATGCGCTTGCCCTCGCGCCGCTTGATGTCGAGCAGCCGCCAGACCGTCTCGGCATAGGGCAACAGCTGCGGCGCCATGGCCATCAGCTCCTTCAGGATCACCGCGCCGTCGAATTCCGGCAGATTGAGGCCGCGGCGCAGCGCGTTGTGATGCGCCAGCAGGCGGTCGATCTTGTGCGGCAGCGTCTGATGATCGGCAAGGTCCATCAGGCGGATGGCGCGGCGGCCGACCTTGTCTTCATAGGCTGGCCCAATGCCGCGCCGCGTGGTGCCGATCGCGGTCGCCGCACTGGCGGATTCGCGGTGCGCATCGAGCTCGCGATGCAGCGGCAGGATCAAGGTGACGTTTTCCGCGACACGCAGGTTGTCGGGGCTGACATCGACGCCCTGCGACCGGAGCCTGGCGACCTCGTCGAGGAAGGCCGCGGGATCGAACACCACGCCGTTGCCGATCACCGACAGCTTGCCCTCGCGCAGCACGCCGGAGGGCAGCAGCGCGAGCTTGTAGGTCTTGCCGTTGATCACCAGCGTGTGGCCGGCGTTATGGCCGCCCTGGAAGCGGACGACGATATCCGCCTGCTCCGACAACCAGTCGACGATCTTGCCCTTCCCTTCGTCGCCCCACTGGGCGCCGACGACGACAACATTGGCCATTCGCGGGTAATCCCTATCAATCTGTCTCTAGAAGGCATGATCCTCGCGGAAAACCGGTGCCCACTCTTCCGGGATCATGCCTGCGCCCAGCCCAAGCGGCGGCCGGAGCCGCCCGCACGCAAGGCAGCCAACCGGATAAAGGAAGCAGCCCCTCTAGGCAAGCAAGAACGGGGCTTTTTCGGGGACCAAAGCCCGACCCAAGCCTTTGATATCCCCTGAAAATCCAGAAATCTTCCAGATCGGCGCGACGGCTTCGACCAAAGCCTGAGAGGCCGTGTCCGCCGCTGCATGGTCGCGATGCGTCCGCCCCCGTTGATGCCATCTCGATTTCCGTGTCTTTGAGCAGGGCCGGGTGATCGACCGGCCCGGACCTCGCCGGGCCGGAGGCCTCGGCGCATCCGCGGGGCCATAACGATCACAATGTCCGCCACCGGCCAGACCACCGCCGCCGACACCTCCGGTCACGGCTGGATCGCCAACCAGCCATACCTGCTGCTCAGCATCACCGCGCTGTGCTGGGCCGGCAACGCCATCGTCGGCCGTCTCGCCGCCGGCCACATCCCGCCGGTTACCCTCTCCTTCCTGCGCTGGTTCTTCGCCTTCCTCCTGGTGCTGCCGTTCGCCTGGAAGCATCTTGCGCAGGACTGGCCCGCGATCCGCGGGCGGCTCGGCCTGATGGTGACGCTCTCGATCACCGGCATCGGCGCCTTCAACACGCTGCAATATTGGGCGCTGGAGCACACCCAGGCGCTGAACACGCTGCTGCTGCAGTCGGCCGCGCCGTTGATCGTGGCGCTGTGGTCGCTGGCCATCCTCGGCGTCCGACTCACCGCGGCGCAGGCCTTCGGCGTGCTGCTGTCGATGTGCGGCGTACTGACGATCCTGCTGCATGGCGATTTCACCACGCTTTCGAACATCGAGTTCAACAAGGGTGACCTCATTTTCATCGTCGCGCTCGTGATCTTCGGGCTCTATTCGGTGCTGACGTTGAAGCGGCCGCCGATGCACGGCCTGTCGTTCCTCGCCTTCACCTTCGGCTGCGGCGCCGCCTGTCTCATTCCGCTGGAGATCTGGGAGCTGCTCGCGCGCCCCGTGATGAAGCTCGACGGACCGAACCTGTTGACGCTGTTCTACGTCGCGGTGTTCCCCTCGACGCTGGCCTATCTCTGCTTCAATCGCGGTGTCCGCCTGATCGGCGCCAACCGCGCCGCCCCGTTCTTCCACGTCGTGCCGGTGTTCGGTTCGATCATGGCGATCGCATTCCTCGGCGAGCACCCGCAGATCTTCCATTTCATCGGCTTTGCCTTGGTGCTGTCGGGCGTGTTCGTGGCTTCGCGAAAGCAGGCGACGTAAGGGTTAAGCACAGGGCGCATTTTGCGCGACCTGGCGCGCGTCTCGTCCTTCGAGACGACCGCTTCGCGGTCTCCTCAGGATGAGGCTAAGCAGCATCGGTGCGCATGGAGACGACAGCTGCGAACTCGATCCTCATCCTGAGGGCCCGCCAAGGGCGGGCGTCTCGAAGGATGGCCACAGGCGAAATCGCTCCCATAGGCGATTGCTCTACTCTCCAGGGGTGAGAAAGGGCACTCGCTACTTCATCCTGAACTTGCTGTAGGCCTCGCTGGTCGCGATGATCACATGCTCGGCGCAGCCATTGACGCGATGCGGATCGGCTTCTCGCTCGTAGGCTTCCGACGTCATCATATCGAGAAAAGCCGAGACAGTCGGGTAATAGACCAGCGCGACGAAGTCCCAGTCGTTGCCAGCGTGAGGACCGAGTGCGATGGCCTTCGCATCACCGGTCCAGAGCAGCGTGCCGCCGCGCGCCTTGATCATGGGCACGGTGATGGCGCTGTAGCGCAGATAGGCATCCCAGCCCGATCCATCGCCATCGCGCGAACGCGCGTGGAAGCGCATCAGGTTCAGCATCACCACCGGTGCGTTCGGGTCGAGCCGCTCGAGGCCCTCGATGTTCAACATATTGACCGCCAATGGCACCTCCTCAGGGCTTGGCTGCATTGTAGCATTGCGGCGCCGTGACTTGTGTCATGCCGGCAATCCGGCGCAAGCTCGCATCCGACGCCAATGACGATCGCTTCGCCCGCGCCACCGGCCTCGAATCCGGCCAGTTGGCTCAACAACCAACCATATCTGCTGCTCAGCCTGACCTCGCTGTTCTGGGCCGGCAACATCGTGCTCGCGCGCCATGTCGGTGCACATGTGCCGCCGTTGACCATCACCACGATCCGCTGGTTCGGCGTGTTCCTGATCCTGTTGCCGTTCGCCTGGCCGCACCTGAAGCGCGACTGGCCCGCCTTGCGGGGCAGCCTGCGTCTGATGCTGTTCCTGTCGCTGGTGGGCTTCGCCTTCAACAACGCGATCTCGTACTGGGCGATGCAATATACGGAGGCGTTGAACGCGCTCCTGATCCAGTCGGCAGGCCCCCTGTTCGTGGCGCTGTGGTCGCTGGTGCTGTTCGGCGTGCGGCTGACCGGCGCGCAGCTCGCCGGCATCGCGATCTCGCTGGTCGGCGTGCTGATCATCATCCTGCGCGGCGATCTTGCCGCGCTCGCCGGCATCAGCTTCAACCGGGGTGACCTCATGTTCGCCTCCTCGCTGGTGGCGTTCGGGCTCTACTCGGCCTTCATCCCGCGGCGGCCGAAGATCCACCAGCTCTCCTTTCTGTCCTTCACCACCTGCTGCGGCGCCACGATGCTGCTGCCCGCTGCGATCTGGGAGGCGGCCAGCGGCTACGTGCTGCATTTTGATGGGATCACGCTGGCGACGCTGGGCTATATCCTGATATTTCCCTCGACGCTGGCCTATCTCTTCTTCAACCGCGGCGTGGCGCTGATCGGGCCGAACCGCGCCGCGCCGTTCTTTCATCTGGTGCCGGTGTTCGGCTCGGCGATGGCGATCGTCCTGCTCGGCGAAAAGCTGCAGGCGTTCCACCTGATCGGCTACGCGCTGGTGCTCGCCGGCGTCGTGATCGCCTCGCGCCAGGGCTCTGCGGTGAAGTAATTCCGCGCCGCGGACGATGCACTATCGTGTCCCGGACGCGGCGCAGCGCGAAGCGGTGCGACGCAGAGCCGGGACCCAGTCTGCCGCAAGCATGGGCCCCGGTTCAGCAGTGCATCACGCCGCGAAAAGCGGCGCGCTGCACTGCGCCCGGGGCACGAGACAAACTCCCGTCTTCCGATTTTGACGAAGAGAAGCTACGTTCCGGCCAACCAAAAAGAGGGAACGTCCAAAGATGATTTCAGCATTGATTCGACACCTGCGCACCATCGGCGCAGTCGCCTTGTGCCTTACCGCCGCATCCACGGCGCAGGCCGACAATTATCCCAGCCGCAACATCACGCTGGTGCTGCCGTTTGCGGCCGGCAGCGGCACCGACACCACCACGCGGCTGATCTCGCAGCATCTGTCGCAGGCACTCGGCGTCGGCATCGTGATCGAGAACAAGGCCGGCGCCAACGGCATGCTGGCCGCAACCTATGTCGCCAAGGCCGCGCCCGACGGCTACACGCTGCTGGTGACCACCAACACCACGCATTCGGCCAATCCCTATCTGCTCAAGAGCCTCACTTACGATCCGGTCAAGGATTTCACCCCGATCGCGCGCACCGGCGATCTGCCCTTCATGCTGGTCGTCAATCCCGAAGTTCCGGCCAAGACCGTCGGCGAGCTCGTTGCCTATGGCAAGGCCAATCCAGGCAAGCTGAGCTACGCCTCCGGTTCGTCCTCAGCGATCGTGTCGGGCGCGACCTTTGCGCACAATGCCGGGCTCGACCTCCTGCACGTGCCCTACAAGAGCTCGCCGCCGGCGCTCAACGACGTCATGGGCGGCCGCGTCTCGATGATGTTCGTGGACATCCTCACCGGCCTGCCCCACGTCCAGGGCAACGCTCTGCGTGCGCTCGCAGTCACCACCAAGGAGCGCACGCCGCTGGTGCCGCATCTGCCGTCGATGCAGGAGGCCGGCGTGCCCGATTTCGACATCTCGTCGTGGCAGGGCTATTTCGGCCCGGCCGGCATGCCGAAGGAGATCGTGACGCGGCTCAACGCCGAGATCAGGAAGATCGTCGAGAATCCCGAGATCAAGGCCAAGCTCGCCACCCTCGGCATGGACGCCTTCTCGGGCACGCCGGAGCAGCTCGGCACCTTCGTGAACGAGCAGCTCGTGCTGTGGGAGAAGCTGATCACGAACGCGAAGATCGAGAAGCAGTAGGGTCCGCCACTGCTACTGTCATCGCCCGCGCAGGCGGGCGATCCAGTACTTCGAGACGGCGCGGCTAGAACCGAGAAGCTACGGCGTACTGGATGCCCCGCCTGCGCGGGGCATGACGGCGAGAGGATGGAAAAAGGTGGGCACAACGCGCTTGCGCGTCTTTGCCCACCCGACGAATTCAGCGCAAGGCCTTACGCCGCGCGCACCTTAGCGAGGAAGCTGTCGACGGCGCTGCGCAGCGCGCCGGACTGGTTGTCCAGCTCGCGAGCGTTGGTGAGCACGTCGGTGGCCGCACTTCCGGTCGCCTCCGCCGCCGAGGTGACGCTGCCGATATGGGCGTTGATCTCGCTCGAACCGGCCGCGACCGACTGGATGTTGCGGGCGATCTCGCGGGTGGCCTCGCCCTGCTGCTCGATCGATGCGGAAATGCCGGCGGTGATCTCGCTCATCTCGGCGATGGTCTGGGTGATGCCGGAGATGGCCGTGACCGCGTCGCTGGTCGAGGTCTGCATCGCCGCGACCTGCGCGGAGATCTCCTCGGTTGCCTTCGCGGTCTGGTTGGCGAGCGCCTTGACCTCGGAAGCTACGACGGCGAAACCGCGGCCGGATTCACCGGCGCGGGCCGCCTCGATGGTGGCATTGAGCGCGAGCAGATTGGTCTGCGCGGCGATCGAATGGATCAGCTTGACGACCTCGCCGATCTTCTCGGCGCCGGTGGAGAGCACCTGCACGGTGGCGTTGGTGCGCTCGGCGTCGCTGACGGCGCGGCTCGCCACTTCGGTCGAGCGGGTGACTTGGCGGGAGATCTCCGCAACCGAGCTCGACAGCTCTTCGGCGGCAGCCGCAACCGTCCCGACATTGCCGGAGGCCTTTTGCGAGGCCGCACCGACCGTCGCGGCGCGCGAGGAGGCGTCGCTCGCAGTCGCGGTCATCGACTGCGCCGTGCTCTGCATGCCGGCGGCGGCCGAGGACACCGAGCGGACGATGCCGTTGACGCTGCGCTCGAAGTCGCTGGCGATGCCCTCCATCGCACTGCGACGTTCCGCCGCGGCACGGTCCTTGGCATCGGCCTCGGTCTTCTCGAGGTCGCGGATGCGAACGGCGTTGTCCTTGAAGGTCTGGACGGTGGCAGCCATCGCACCGACTTCGTCGCCGCGACCGACACCCGGGATGTCGCCTTCGAGCTTGCCGTCGGCGAGATCCTTCATCCGTGCGCCGAGCAGCGCCAGCGGACGGCTGATGCTGCGCCCAAGCAGCCAGGCGACGCTGCCTGCAACGATCATGATGCCGAGCATGGCCAGGCCGAGCATCCAATAGACCGGTCCCATCTTCGCGTCGATGTCGTCGAGATAGGCGCCGGTGCCGATGAACATGTCGAGACCGGGAACGGCCATCGCGTAGCCGATCTTGCGGATCAACGTGTTCTCGCCCGGCTTCACGTACTCGTAGTAAAGCATCGTGTCGCCGTTGGCTTTCACCCCCGCCATTAGTTCGCGGTTCAGCTTGCGGCCGTTGGTTTCGACGTCCATTCGGTTGATACCGACCTGCTTGGGATCGGGCGCGAGCTGCGTGATGCCGTCATAGGAGGTGCCGAACAGATAGCCGGAGCCCTTGTCGTAGGTCATCGCGTTGCCGTAGCGACGAAGCTCGGCCATTGCGGCGTCCTTCGTCATCTCACCTGCGTCGACTCGCTTCTTCAGTGTGAGCGCGTAATTGCGGCCCATCTCGACAATCGCCTTGGCTTGGTCGATGCGCGCGTTCACCATCTCCTGCTTCATCAGGTAGCCGGCGAGGACACCGGAGATGCACAGGCCGAACAAGGTGACGCCGACAAGAATGCCGAGCTTCGGGACGATCTTCAGATTGCTCAACTTCACGGGAGGGCTCCGGCAATAATGGGATACGGGCGCGCGATCAGATCGATAGGAATCGAATCAACTTTTAGGGGGCGATGCCTTAGCAAGTTACTTACGAGCCTCCGTAGAAGCCCGGAAACGGCCCCTCGAATCGCGAATTTATCTCCGCATCAGCAACCGGGAATTGTACGCCCTGCCCTCGATTTCGCGTAAAAGAGGCAAGGCTCGCCCCTCAAAGCGCGGGTCGCAACAACAACCGACAAACCAAATCGGGAGCCGAAAATGCCGAAATACAGGGTGGTGACGCCGAAGGGCGCGAGCTTCACGGTCGCGGGCAGCGATTATTCCTTCGAGCAGGAAGCGCTCGATCCGATCGATGCCGAGATCGTCGAGGCGCCGGCCGACGAGGCCGGGTTCATCGCCGCCGCGAAAAATGCCGACGCCATCTATGCCAAGGGCATTCCGATCACCAAGACCATCATCGACGCGCTGGAGAGCTGCAAGGTCATCACGCTCGGCTCGGTCGGCGTCGACAGCGTCGACGTCAAGGCCGCCACCGCCCGCGGCATTCCTGTCACCAACATTCCCGACACCTTCATCGAGGAGGTCGCCGACCACGCCATGATGCTGCTGCTCGCGGGCTTCCGCCGCCTGGTCGAGCAGGACCGCATGGTGCGCGACGGACGTTGGGCCGAGGGCCGGCCGGCGCTGCTCAAGATCCCGAGGCTGATGGGCCAGACGCTCGGCTTCGTCTCGTTCGGACGCGTCGCGCGTGCGGTTGCCAAACGCGCCGCGCCTTTCGGCCTGCGCATGATGGCCTACGATCCCTTCATCCAGGAAACGCTGATGTACGACCACGGCGTGGTCCCGGCGACGCTGAACGAGGTGTTGTCGCAATCCGACTTCGTCTCGATGCATGCCCCCGCGAGGCCCGAGGTGCATCACATGCTGACCGAGAAGCACTTCCGGCAGATGAAGAAGGGCTCGATCTTCATCAACACCGGCCGCGGTGCTACGGTGGACGAGGAGAGCCTGATCAAGGCGCTGCAGGAGGGCTGGATCGCGCATGCCGCCCTCGACGTGCTGGAGAAGGAACCGCCCTCGCACAACAATCCGCTGCTCGGCATGGAGAACGTGACGCTCACCGCACATGTCGCCTCGGCCTCGGCACGGTTCGACGAGGCGCGCAAGCGCCGCGTGGGCTACGAATTGTCACTGGTGCTTCAGGGCATGTGGCCGGTAAGCTGCGTCAATCCGTCGGTGCTGCAGAACACCGCGCTCCGCCGCTGGCAGCCCGTCAGCATGGACCGCGGACCGAACAGCTAGGCGGCCCGGCGCGGCGCGCCGGACGATAGGAACGGCCCTTCACCGGCGATCAACGCCGGGAAGGGAGACATCATAGGGAGGAACTGATGAGGAACGACATCACACGTCGTGATGCCTTGGCGCTGGGCCTGTCCGCTGCAACGCTCGCGGCCACCGGTGCTGCAGCGCAAACATCCAATATCAAGGCTGCCGACGTCCCGGCACCCAAGCGCGAGATCGAGAAGGGCGCGTCCTTGCGCATGCTGCGCCCGGTCCGCTTCGTCCAGGCCGACGAGGACGTGTTCCGCGCCAATGCGGCAAAGTTCACCAAGGACACCGGGGTCGAGGTCAAGGTCGACTTCGTCGGCTGGGAAGACATCAACCAGCAGACCGCGGTGACCTCGAATTCCGGCGCCGGCCCCGATATCATCATCGGCTTCTCCGACGCGCCGCATATCTACATCGACAAGCTGATCGAGCTCACCGACGTCGCCGACTATCTCGGCAAGAAGTACGGCGGCTGGCAGACTCTTGCGAAGACCTATGGGAAGAAGGCCAAGAGCGATACGTGGATCGGGCTGCCGTTCGGCGCCACAGCTGGCCCCCTGATCTATCGCAAGTCCATTCTTAAGTCAGTCGGGTTCGACAAGGCTCCGGAAGATCCAGCCGGCTTCCTCGATCTCTGCAAGAAGCTTCAGCAGGCGGGCAAGCCAGCCGGCTTCGCACTGGGCAACGCGGTCGGCGACGGAAACGGCTTTGCGGACTGGATGATGTGGGCGCACAACGCGGCGCTGCTGGACGAGGAGGGCAATGTCACAATCAACAGCAAGGAGACGATCGCGGCACTGAACTTCGTGAAGCAGCTTTACCCGACCTTCATCGCCGGCACGCCGTCTTGGAACGACGTCAGCAACAATCGCGCCTATTCCTCCCAGGAAATCGCGCTGACGGCGAACGGGGTGTCCCTGTACTTCTCGTTGAAGAACGATCCCGCGACCGCCGCCATCGCCGAAGATTCGGAGCATCAGTTGTTGCCGAAGTTCTTTGCGCCGGCCCCGCCGATGTCTGGCCTGACGCTCAACGCAATGGTGTTCAAGCACAGCCCGTACCCGAACGCAGCGAAGGCATTTCTGCAATTCATGCTGGAAAAAGATCAGTACGAGCCCTGGCTCAACGCCAATAGCGGCTACTGGTCGCAGCCGCTCGCAGCCTATGCCGATGCAGCAGTGTGGTCAGGTGATCCGAAGGTCGCAATCTTCAAGAACACCATGAACAACGGCTACTACGCCGGCTATAAAGGTCCGATATCGACGGCCACCGGTGCGGTGCGGGCGGACTATGTCACGGTTCAGATGTTCGCGTCCGTTGCGACCGGCGCGGCCACGCCGGAAGCGGCGGCCGCGGAAGCCGAGCAACGCTGCAAGCGCTACTTCCGCCGGCAGCGGTAGCGCCCGATCGAAACGCCGTCATTGCGAGGAGCACTTGCGGCGAAGCAATCCAGGCCGTAACCGCGGAAGCAGACTGGATTGCTTCGCTTCGCTCGCAATGACGGATGTGGTGACTTTCACAGACAGGACAACGACCCAATGTCCGTGACGACACTTTCCTCTCACGCACTGGCAGCCCGGCAGCCGAACTGGCTGGTGCGGCTGTTCGACTACAAGCCGTTCCTGATCGTGATGTGCCTGGCCCCGGCGCTCGGGCTGCTCGCCGTCTTCCTGACCTACCCGCTCGGCCTCGGCATCTGGCTCGCCTTCACCGACACCACGATCGGCCGTCGCGGCATCTATATCGGGCTGGAGAATTTCCAATATTTGCTCACCGATCCCTTGTGGTGGAACGCGGTTTTCTACAGCGTGTTCTACACGGGTATCGCGACCTTCGGGAAGTTCGCGCTCGGCTTCTGGCTCGCGCTGCTGCTCAACAACCATTTCCCGTTCAAGAGCCTGCTCCGCGCCATCGTGCTGCTGCCCTGGATCGTGCCGACCGTGCTCTCGGCGCTGGCGTTCTGGTGGATCTACGATCCGCAATTCTCGATCATCTCCTACCTGCTGGTCGACGTGCTGCATTGGAAGTCGAGCAATATCGACTTCCTCGGCTCGCCCTGGCCGGCGCGCTTCTCGCTGATCGCCGCCAACATCTGGCGCGGCATCCCCTTCGTTGCGATCTCGCTGCTGGCGGGGCTCCAGACCATCTCGCCCTCGCTCTACGAGGCCGCGATGCTGGACGGGGCCAGCGCCTGGCAGCGCTTCCGCTACATCACCTTCCCGATGATGATGCCGATCCTCGCCATCGTCATGACCTTCTCGATCATCTTCACCTTCACCGACTTCCAGCTCGTCTATGCCATCACCCGCGGCGGTCCCGTGAACTCGACTCATCTCTTGGCGACGCTGGCGTTCCAGCGCGGCATCGCCGGCGGCGAGCTCGGCGAGGGTGCGGCGATCGCCGTCTCGATGATCCCGTTCCTGGTGTTCGCGACGCTGTTTTCCTATTTCGGCCTGGCGCGCCGCAAATGGCAGCAGGGAGAAGCCAATGACTGAGACCGTCGCGCAACCGACCGCGGACGCCAAAGCCGCGCCCGACACCATGGCCTGGGATTCCGGGCTGCGGCGGCTGATGATGATCTACCTGCCGCTCGGCTGCTTCGTGCTGATCCTGCTGTTCCCGTTCTACTGGATGGCGATCACGTCGTTCAAGCCGAACGCGGAGCTGATGAACTACAAGGACCACAACCCGTTCTGGATCTCCTCACCGACGCTCGCTCATATCAAGCACCTCCTGTTCAACACCGCCTATCCGCACTGGCTGAAGACCACGATGCTGGTCGCGATCGGTTCGACCACGCTGTCGCTGATCGCCTCGACGCTGGCGGCCTATGCGATCGAACGCCTGCGCTTCCGCGGCAGCCCTTATGTCGGCCTCGGCATCTATCTCGCTTATCTCGTGCCTCCGTCGATCCTGTTCATTCCGCTCGCTACCGTCGTGGTGCAGTTCGGCCTGTTCGACAGCCCGATCGCGTTGATCCTGGTCTACCCGACGTTCCTGGTGCCGTTCTGCACCTGGCTCCTGATCGGCTATTTCAAGTCGATCCCCTACGAGCTCGAGGAATGCGCGCTGGTCGACGGGGCGACGCGGCTCCAGATCCTGCGGCGGATCACGCTGCCGCTCGCAGTGCCCGGCCTGATCTCGGCCGGCATCTTCTCCTTCACGCTGTCCTGGAACGAGTTCATCTACGCGCTCGCCTTCATCCAGAGCGGCGCCAACAAGACCGTGCCGGTCGCCATCCTGACCGAACTCGTCACCGGCGACGTCTATCAGTGGGGTGCGCTGATGGCGGGCTCGCTGCTCGGCTCGCTGCCGGTTGCGATCTTCTACTCGCTGTTCGTGGACTATTACGTGTCCTCGCTGACGGGCGCGGTAAAGGAGTAGTCGAGACCAGACATGCACCAGCGATGATGCGGCGCGAAACGCGCCTGGCTCGCGTCGGGACTTTACACTCAACGACCGCCTGCATAGGCTCCAAAGCGTTATTTTTTTGTTTCTGGAGCATTTGACATGAAAACGTTGGCATTGATCGTTGTCGCTCCCCTGCTTCTCATGCCTGCCGCATCAAGTGTGCAGGCGCAGACTGGAAGCACCACTGCAACCAAGAGCGCCAAGCAGCCGCCGCAGCAGCAGCAGACGAAGAATTTGCCCCGCTGCAGCCGGGCGATGAAGATGTCCGGAAAACCGTGTTACGGCGGATGAGGCTGGCAGGCGAACAAGCCCCGGCATCGCGTCGGGGTTTGTTCTGCGGCCTTTGGCCCGGCTTCACAAAACTGCAACACGCGAACCGCATAAGGCGTCGTCCGCCAACAGGAGACGCACATGCGCGCGACTTTTCTCAGCACCGTCGCAACGATCATTCTCACCGCGAGCTCCGCGCTCGCACAGAGCGAAGGTGAATTCCCGGCCAAGCTCGCCGGCCACGTGGTGATGCCGGCCGAATCATTCATCGATGCTCCGGCCGATGCGCCCGCCGACCTGAAGACATCCGGCAAATACACGACCGGCAAGCGCGTCGATGCGCCCGGCACCGTGATGGGCAAGTCCTACGAACGGGCGACCGGCGTGTCGCTGCCGTTCAAGGGCCAGCCGCTGCAGGGCCATTCCGGCATCAAGACCATGCCCGACGGCACGTTCTGGGTGATCACCGACAACGGCATGGGCGCCCGCGCCAACTCGCCGGATTCGATGCTGTATCTGAACCGCTACAAAATGGATTGGGCCGGCGGCAAGATAGAGCGGCTGGAGACCATCTTCCTGCACGATCCCGACAAACGCGTCCCCTTCCGCATCGTGCATGAGGACACGCAGAAGCGTTACCTGACCGGCTCGGATTTCGACACCGAGGGCTTCCAGATTGTCGGCGACACCATCTGGATCAGCGACGAGTTCGGTCCCTACATCCTGAAGGCCGACAAGACCGGCAAGATCCTCGGCGTGTTCGATACGGTTGCCGACGGCAAGCCGATGCGCTCGCCGGACAATTGGGCGGTGGGAACGCCGGCCGCGCCGGGTGCGACCTACACCAACGTCAACCTCCGCCGCTCCAAGGGCTATGAGGGCTTTGCCGCGTCCAAGGACGGAAAATTCCTCTACGGCCTGCTCGAAGGGCCGCTCTGGGATGCCGACAAGAAGGACTGGGAGAAGGTCGACGGCAAGGAAGCCGCCCGTATCCTCGAATTCGACGTCGCCGCCGAGAAGTTCACCGGCCGCTACTGGCAGTATGTGTTCGAGCAAAACGGCAACGCCATCGGCGACTTCAACATGATCGATCAGGCCTCCGGCCTCATCATCGAGCGCGACAACGGCGAAGGCACCGCCGACAAGGCCTGCCCGCAAGGCACCCGCGGCGACAATTGCTTCCCTGATCTCGCCAAGTTCAAGCGCATCTACAAGATCGAGCTCACCGACGCCAATGTCGGCAAGCCCGTGCGCAAGATCGGCTATATCGATCTCATGAAGATCAGGGATCCCGACAAGAAGGCGAGGAAGCCGCTCAACGACGGCGTCTACACCTTCCCGTTCTTCACCATCGAGAACGTCGATCGCGTCGACGACACCCACATCATCGTCGGCAACGACAACAACCTGCCGTTCTCGTCCAGCCGCGATCCCAACAAGGCCGACGACGACGAGTTCATACTGCTGGAAGTCGCGGACTTCCTGAAGGCGAAGTGAGCGGAAGCGCTCTCTTCTCCCTCCTCCCGTTCTTGCGGGAGGAGGGTTGGAACGACAGTGGCTCCTCGTCATCCGTCATTGCGAGCGTAGCGAAGCAATCCAGAATCTTTCCGCGGCAGCAGCCTGGATTGCTTCGCTACGCTCGCAATGACGTGGATGGCACTCCATTCCCGCGCTCACGATGGACTCGCAGAGACAGCTTCTCATTCCTAAGGATGGGATAGGACGTGAAAGCCATCAGCGCACCGTAAAGTCCACGGGAATCGTGAAGTCCATCGAGCTGTTCTTGATTTCCGGCGGAATCGGCGGGAACGGCGCGGCCTGCCGGATCATCGACAACGCCTTGGCGTCGAACGCGGCAACGCCGGACGAACTGATACGGCTGGACATGATCTGGCCGCTGCGTCCGATCGTGAAACTCACCCGGACCAGTCCCCGCTGGTCATTACCGCCCGACGGATAGGAATGGAAGCGCATCAAGTGCGCTCGCACGCGCTGGTTATAGGTCGCAACCAGAGACGCGAGAGCGCCCGCGCTCATGGCTGACGCCGCGGGCGCCTCGCGCTCGGCGCGTGGCGGTGCGCTGGTGCGCGGCGCAGGCGGCGCCTCCGACGGCTTTCTGGCCTCGCGACGAACCACCTTCGGCTTTTCAGGCGCAGGTTTTTCCTGCGGCACGATCTTCGCGGGCTCGGGTTTGGCGGGCGCCGGCTCCAATTTCTGCTCCGGCGGCGCAACCACGTCCGGCTTTTCCTGCGGCGGCGTGGGCGCAATGGTCTCCTCGACCGTCTGCCGTTGCATGGGCTCCGGCGGAGAGGCGTCGGCCTCCTGCATCACGGGGCCCGGCGCCGTATCAACCGGCGTGGACTGCGGTGCCGACGTCACGGGCGTCATGTCGACCATGATCGCCGGCAGGCTGACGCCCTGCTCCGGTTGCGATCTGAGCCAGTTCATCGCCAGTAACGCCGCGGCGACATGCAATGCAACGATCACTGCAGCCGATACGCCCCAGCGCGCGGTATCGCGCTCACCGAGCGGCTCGTGCAGCGCAAACGCGTTAGTGGCAGCCATCAGCTGCGTCCGTCGAGGCCGACCAGGGCGACCTTGAGATAGCCCGCATTGCGCAGGCTGTTCATCACCTCCATCAAGTCGCCATAGGAGACGGACTTGTCGGCGCGCAGATAGATGCGCTCGTCCTTGCGGCCCTTGGTGGCGGCGGTGAGCGCGTTGACAAGACCGTCGCGGGTCATGGTGTCCTCGCCGACGGCAACAGTGAGATCCGGCTTTACCGTCACGAAGGTCGGCTTGTCCGGTCGTGGCGCAGGTTCGGCGGCGGTCGCCGGCAGATCGACGCCGATGTCGACCGTGGCGAGCGGCGCGGCCACCATGAAGATGATCAGCAGCACCAGCATCACGTCGATGAACGGCGTGACGTTGATCTCATGGGTGACGTCGAGGTCGCCAGGATCGCCGCGCGGCCTGAGCGGTGATCCCGAACGTGCGCCAAGCTTCGCGGCCATGACCTACTCCGCCGCCCGCGCCAGGCTGAACGTCCTGTGGTCGCGCTGACGGCTGACCAGCAGCATGAGCTGCGCCGAGGCATCGCCGAGCAGTGCGCGATAATTGGCGATGCCGCGGACGAGGTGATTGTATATTACGACCGCCGGGATCGCGGCGACGAGGCCGAGCGCGGTGGCGAGCAGCGCCTCCGCGATGCCGGGCGCGACCACGGCGAGGCTGGTGGTGTGGCTCTCGGAGATGCCGATGAACGCGTTCATGATGCCCCAGACCGTGCCGAACAGGCCGACGAACGGCGCCGTGGCGCCGATGGTCGCGAGCACGCCGGTGCCGCGCGCGATCTGCCTCGACATCGCCGCCTCGACCCGCTCCAGCCGCAGCGCCACCCGTTCCTGCAGTCCGTCGTCGAGGATGCCGCCGGAGAGCTCGGCCTCCCTGGCGCAGGACTGGATGAGCTGAGCGACCGCGTCACGCGCATCGCCAGCACGATCGGCGGCTTCGGCCAGCCTGATGTTGCCTTCGAGCGCACGCGTGCGCTGCAGGGCAAGTGCGCCCTTGCGGCGCAGCTCGATGGACTTGGCCAGCCATACCGTCCACGTCACCAGCGAGGCGATGGCCAGTCCCACCATCACCGTCTTCACAACGATGTCGGCGCCCTGGAACATGCCCCAGGGCGACAGATTGCGCGGCAACAATGCCTCGTCGATCGCCAAGGCAGGTGCCGGCGCCAACGCCAGCGCAATGGTTAGGATCACATGCCGAAGCCTGCAATTGCTCTGCATCTTGACCTCCCGGCAGACAGAAAGAAGCTATGTGGGCTGCATCGCGATCCGGTCCGCAAGCTGCCGGAACCGCGCCAGCTGATCCGCGCGCAGCGCCCGCGCCTCGTCGCGGCCGACGAACACCTTGAACATGATGCCGCCGTCGGCATTGACGAACGCGACGAAGGCCGACGTCTTGCCCATGAAGGGACGCTCGACGAACGCAATGGCCGCGCAGCGCTCGTGGCGGAGATGGCCGTGCAGCCCCTTCGGCTGCATCAGATTGAAATAGCCGCGGCCGATCTCGCCCGCGGGAATGCTACCTGTGAACTCGAAGATCGCATCGTCCGTATGCACGATCAACGTGACCTCGCCCCATTGTGCGATGTCCTGCATGGCGGCGGCGAAATGCTCGCCACCTCCCACGCGCACCATGGACGACGGCAGTGCCTCGATCACAGCACGCGGGGTGACCTTGCGCACGCGCGCGACGTCCTCGATCACCGCGCCGGCATTGTCGGCCATGTACGCCTTGAGATCGGCAAGATCGGTGCTCAGCATGTCCGGCTCCCTAGCTGGCCGCGATCTAGGCGGCTGCGTTCGTCTTGCGCTCGGTCAGTATGACCTCGAAGCCCTCGAACTTGGGATGGCCGAGATAGAGGCTCTCACCGGTCTTGTTGTCGGCGCGCGCGTGCGCGCGGCGGAATTCCTCCGAGCGCGTCCAGGCTTCGAAGGCGGCCTTATCGACCCAAACCGTGTGCGAGGAATACAACGTATGGTCCTCCAGCACCGGTCCCTTGAGCAAATGGAATTCGACGAAGCCGGCCATGCTGCCGAGATAGGACTCCCGGGTGCGCCAGACGGTCTCGAACGCAGCTTCCGAGCCGAGCTTCACTTGAAAACGATTCATTGCGATGAACATGAAAGTCTCTCCTTCTGATCTGGATGAAAACGCGCCGAAGCCGCGCTGGAGCATCAGCGCGGCCGGCGGAGATTACTGGCGTTGCGGGCCCTCTCGGCTTACGCACCTCCGAAGTGGATCTTCATGCCGGCCTTGTAGACCCTGCCCGGCCCTGGGCTCGTCCACAGCACGTCGTTCTGCGAGGTGCCGTCGGTCGAACTGCCGGGAATGGCGTAAGGCCGGTAGTACTGGTTCAAGAGATTGTCGATCGAGGCCGTGAACACGATGTCCCTGGTCGCGTTGTAGGTCATATAGAGGTTGACCAGATCGTAGCCGGTCGACCGGACATAGTTGGCAGGCACGTCATTGTTGGGACCGAACGAGGCCCACTGCGCCGACAGGATCAGCGTGCGATCGAGCAGGCGGACACCACCGGTCGTGACGACCTTGGTCGGCGTGATGGTCGCCAGCCCGATATTGGTCTGGACGTTCTTGCCCTGGATGTAGTGGCCGGCGACGCCGATGAACCAATCGCCAGCGTCGTACATCGTCTCCGCCTCGAAGCCCTGAATGCGGGCATTAGCGATGTTCTGATACTGATAGAATTGGCTGAACGAGCCGAACGGCGGCACCGGGACGGGCGCCGAGGCGACCAGGTCGATATAGTCGCTGACGTCGTTGCGGAACAGGTTGATCTTGCCGCGGAACGAATCGTTGGCGCTGAAGATGCTGTCATATTTCAGGTTGAAGCCGACTTCCTTGTTCTTGCCGACCTCAGGACGAAGATTCGGATTGGGCAGGAAGCAGAACAGGCCCACCGTGCCATTGGGACAGGGGAAGAAGGCCGGTCCACCACCAGTCGCGTGCGCACCCGAAATCACGGTCTCGGTGATCGACGGCGCACGATAGCCTTCGGCATAGCTAACATACGGCTGAAAGCCAGGGACCGGCGTGACGCCGAGGGTGATCTTCGGCGAGAAGCGATCGCCGCCAGCGCTGGTCCTGCCGGAATCGAGGTCATAGCGGTCATAGCGGATCGCGCTCACTGCCTCGAACCAGGTGCTGTAATTCTGCTTGAGCTGAACGAAACCGCCCGACACGGTACGAATGCCGCTCGGCGTCGTGATGTTGGAATTGCCGCGGCTGTCGGTGGTAATCACGTCGTCCTGGAACGCGTCGACGCCCCAGGTGACGGCATTGCGCCAGTCGCCGACATTGAAGCGCGTGGTGTTGTTGACGTCGATGCCGTAGGTATTGAGAACATAGCCGCGCCTATCGCCGACGCAGCCGGAGATGTTGTTGCCGAAATTGCCCGCTCCACAAAGGGCCCCGCCTGCGGTCGAATAGTGATAGGTCTTGGTCTGGTCGCTATCGACGCGGTTGCCGTAGACCGACATCTGCCAGTCGAACAGATTGTCGCTCGGCAGCGAATATTTCCAGGTGACGGTGCCGGTGTAGTTCTTGACGTCGGACGCATAGACCGACGAGCCCTGATAGAGCGCGCGCTGCGCCGCAGTTGCCACCGGGCCTCGGTTGAACTGGCCGATGTCGTACTGATAGTCCTGGAACACGGCGCCGAACTTGACCTCGTGACCGAGAGCAGGACGCACCGTGACCTTCATCAACCCGGCCTCGACCTGGTTGCCCGTGTTACCGATCTCGGTGCCGTTGCCGTCCTTGTAGTTGCCCTGCGTGCGATAGACCGCGCCGCCGAAGATGTCGACGTCAGGCGTGGCGCGGACGCCGCCGAATACGGAGCCGAGGCCGCGATTGTTGTTGGACCCGTAGGAGCCCGAGAGATCGACGCCCCAACGCTCGCCGGGACGCAGCACGTCATTGATGTCCTTGGTACGGAACGAGACCAGGCCGCCGATTGCACCGGAGCCGTAGATGTTGGCGGTGGGGCCGCGCACCACGTCGACGCCGCCGATCAGTTCAGGATCGAGGAAGAAGGAGCCGTTGGCGTTGTGGCCGGTGCGCTGGTAGTTCTGCCGCGCACCGTCGACGACGACCGCGACGCGACCGAAATCCTGCAAGCCGCGGATGTTGATGACCGTCGCGGGATCGTCGCCGCGCTCCTGAAACGAGACGCCGGGCACGGCATAGAAGATGCCGGACAGCCGGTTCGGCTGAAGCCCCTGGATCTGGTCGAGCGAAATGGAGCTGACGGGCGCGAGCGAGTCGATCGCGCGCTCCTTGATCTTCGTGGCGGCAGCCGTGATGGTATCGAGTGCCTGGACGCCGACAACCACCTGCGCGTGCGCATCGCGCACGCCGGCGCTGGCCTCCTGCTGCGCGACTTGCGCGGTCGCCGGCTTGCGCTTGGCCTGCTTCGCTCTTTGCGACGACGCCCTTTCCGACGATGCACTTTCGGCTTGCGGCGATGCGGTCTGCGCAACACCGCGCTCCGCCGTCATTGCCGCGATTGTCACCACCGACGCGCCCAAAATCAGCGCGCGCGAATACCTAGCCCCGTCAGCCATATCAGCCCCAGCCTGCACTTCACTTTGATGTTGGCGTCTTTGGCTGGCGTGCGTTCGCAACGCGAACGACTGGCTGGCTTGTTTTCTTAACGCGGGGACGTCACCCCGCTGCCACAATTGGTTACGTGGCAACACTCTGACGGTCAATGACACCACGTTGCAGTTTATATCGATTGTAAACTGCCGCCGTTGGAATGCGCCGTGCGCCGCTTATACAAAGCAGGACGCATCTGAAATTTCGAAAGCGCATCACAGCACAATGTCAGCAACGTCCGGAGACAGCGGCAGCGTCGCGGCAGGGCCGGCGGGAAGCCCTTCTGCGACAACGAGAACCCTCACCATACGAGGGAGCCGGATCGACAGCCGCGAGCTGTTTGCGGCCGAGCGTGAGATCATCATCGCGCATGGCGAGGACAGCTATCGCTTGCGCCTGACCTCGCAGAACAAGCTGATCCTGACCAAGTAAACCGCAATGACATTTCGTCGCAGCATCGCAAGTCTCCTGATCTCCGGCACATTCGCGCTCGTATCAGGCGCGCATGCTGCCGGTATCATCGTGCATGATGCGCGCAATCGCGACGTCGCCGTCATCGACGTCGCGCGCACGGTCTCGATCGGCGGCGCGATCACCGAAATCCTCTATGCGCTCGGATTGGAGAGCCGCCTGGTCGGCGTCGACACGACGAGCCTCTATCCGCCGGCGGCGCTGCACGACAAGCCCAATGTCGGCTACATGCGCAAAATTTCGGCCGAAGGCGTGCTCGGCCTCAACCCCTCGCTGATCCTGGCGATCCAGGGATCCGGCCCGCCCGAGACCATGGACATCCTCGAGACGGCGAAGGTGCCGCTGGTGCTGGTGCCCGAGACGTTCTCGGAAGACGGCCTGGTCGAGAAGATCAAGCTGGTCGGCCATGCCATGGGTGTCGACGCGCGCGCCGCATGCCTGAGCGCTGCGGTCAACGCCGACCTGGCGCAGCTTCGCTCGCTGCGTGCCAAGGTGACGAAGCCGGTGCGCGTGATGTTCGTGATGTCGCTGCAGAACGGGCGCGCCATGGTCGCCGGCCACAAGACCGCGGCCGACGAGATCATCCAGCTCGCCGGCGCCGCCAATGCCATCGACGAATACGACGGCTACAAGATCATCGGCGACGAAGCGATCGTGGCCGCCAAGCCGGATGTCGTGCTGTCGATCGAGCGCGGCAAGGATTCCCTCCAGGCCGACGCAGTCTATGCCCATCCCGGCTTTGCGCTGACGCTGGTCGCGGCCAACAAGAGCTTCATCACCATGGATGGGCTCTATCTGCTCGGCTTCGGGCCGCGCACGGCGGCTGCGGCGCGTGATCTCTCGGTCAAGCTCTATCCGGCGCTGGCCGACCAGGGCAGCACCTTCACGTCGGCCCTGTCGGCGGCGAATTGCCGGCAATGAGCGTGGCGCTCGGGACGGACGCGCAAAGCCCGCGGCGACGCGCCGCTGTAGGACGACGTTCGGCCTCCTTCGCGCTTTCCCTGCTGCTCGTGCTGCTCGCGCTCACCGCCATCGTTGCGTTGACGGTTGGCGCGGCCGGCATTCCTCTCTCGCGGCTGCCCGCCGCGCTTGGCCTTGCCGGCAACACGGCGGGCGAGGGCATGGCCGCCCGCGACCAGCTCGTGCTGTGGTCGATCCGCATTCCCCGGATCGTGGCCACCGCGATGGTGGGCGGCCTGCTCGCGGCCGCCGGCGCGATCATGCAAGGACTGTTTCGCAATCCGCTCGCCGATCCCGCGCTGGTCGGCGTCTCCAGCGGCGGCGCACTCGCGGCGGCGAGCGCGATCGTGTTCACGGATTCCCGCTTCGGCGAAGCGCTACGCTTCCTCCAGACCGAGCTGTTGCCGCTCGCGGCCTTTGCAGGCTCGCTCGTCACCACCGCGGTCCTCTACGGCATCTCCAGCCGCTCCGGGCGAACCTCGATCGCGGTCTTCCTGCTCGCCGGTGTCGCCATCACCGCCATCGCCAATGCCGGCATCGGGCTTCTGGTGTTCATCGCCGACGACCGCCAGCTCCGTGACATCACGTTCTGGCTGCTGGGCTCGATGAGCGGCGCGACCTGGACCAAGGCCGCCGTGCTTGCGCCGATCCTGATCATTGGGCTCGTCGCCTGCGCCTTCATCGCGCGCGGGCTCGATCTTTTGGTGCTCGGCGAGGCCGACGCGTTTCACGGCGGCGTCGACGTCGAGCGGCTGAAGCGGATCTCGATCGTCATGGTGTCCGCCATGACCGGGGTCGCGGTGTCGATCAGCGGCGTCATCGGCTTCGTCGGCATCGTCGTGCCGCATCTGCTCCGTCTCGTCATCGGGCCGGCGCATCGCCTGCTGCTGCCGGCCTCGGTGCTGTCAGGCGCGATCCTGATGGTGGGCGCCGACACGCTGGCGCGCACCATCGTGGCGCCGGCGGAAATGCCGATCGGCATCCTGACCGCGGTCGTGGGCGCGCCGGTTTTCCTCGTCATCCTGCTACGGCAGCGCGGGCTCGCCTCACTATGAGCATCGTGATCGAGGCGCGCTCCTTGAGCAAACGCGCCGCCCGCGCGACGCTGCTCGACGGTGTCGGCCTGACGGTTGAAGCCGGTGAGATGGTCGCCATTATCGGTCCGAACGGGGCCGGCAAGTCGACGCTGCTGCGGCTGCTCTCCGGCGATCTCCGCCCAAACGCGGGCGAGGTCCGGCTGAAGCAGCGCGCCCTCGGCAGCTACAGGCCGCGCGAGCTCGCCGCGCACCGCGCCATGCTGTCCCAGCACATCAACGTCACCTTCCCCTTCACGGTCGAGGAGATCGTGCTGATGGGCGCGGGCGATCGCAGCTTGCACGAGGCGGGCGCGCTGGTCGATGCCGCGCTGGACGAGGTCGGCCTCTCCCATTTCAGGGACCGGCAATTGCCGACCCTGTCCGGCGGCGAGCAGCAGCGCGCCCATTTCGCCCGCGTGCTGGTGCAGCTCGCTTGCGGCGAGGCCGAGCATGGTCCGGGACTTCTGCTGCTGGACGAGCCGACCTCGAGCCTCGACCTGCGCCACCAGATCGAGCTCGTCGAAGCGGCGCGCCGCCGCGCTGGCCGCGGCACGGCCGTGGTCGCGATCCTGCACGATCTCAATCTCGCGATCCGTTTCGCTGACCGGCTGGTCGTGCTGAACGGCGGCCGGCTCGCCGCCGACGGCCCGCGCATCGAGGTCGTGACGCGTGAGATCATCCGGAATATTTTCGAGATCGACGCGGTCGTGCATCAGGCTGACGGCGTACCGTATGTGCTGCCGCAGTCGATGCGGGCAATTGGGACTGGAATTTAGCCGATCCTGTTTCTGCAAAAACGGTGCGCTTCCTCCCTCGCCTGCGACGGCAGGTTGGGGAGAGGGTATCTCCACAAGGGAGCAATCCCCCAGAGGAGAGAGCCCTCACCCCAGCCCTCTCCCGCAAGCGGGAGAGGGAGCGCACCTCGCTCCTGCCTGGCAAACCTAGCCCGACGGCACGATCACCATGCCCTTATCCTTCGGCCAGCGGATGCGCCAGGCGAAGTTGATATCGCGGGCCTCGCCGGGCTTGGCGTCGAACGACCATTCCAGCACGCCGCGCTTGTCGCGGATGTTGCTCGCGGTCGGCGGCGTGGTCGCCGGCAGCATCTCGACCACGATCTCTTCGTTCTCGCTGACCGGCAATTGGTCCTCGATCGCAACCTTGATCGGGAAATCGTGGCCATTGCGGATCGTCGTCTTGAACGAACGCTCGTCGGTCTTCGAGGTCGTAACCAGCAGGCCGGCCGAGCCCTCGTTGCGCTTGAGCACTGCGCGCTCGATTCGAACCTTGTCGTCGGCGCCGAAGCCGAGCCGCACGATGTCGTCCTTGGCCGACGCCGTGATCTTGCCGCGGCCAACGAAGACGCCGTCGCGGTAGATCGCAACCTTGCCGGGCAGCAAGGTCGTGTCGTCGGTCTGTTTGAAGCTGGCTTCGAGGAAGGCAGTCGGGTCCATCACGGGCGCGGCGCGCACCGAGAGATCGGCGGGCGCCGTCGTCGCCGCGATCTTCAGGCTCTTGGCCCCCTCGGCGGCGCCGAGACTGACGCGGCCGGGAATCCTGAAGGTGGCTTGGAAGTCGCCGATCTCGGCGACCGCCTGCTGCTCCTCGGCGCGCTCACGCGGCTCGGCCGACTCGGCCATCTTCGAAAGGTGCGGTTGCATCTGACGTGCGACCGGAGCGGGCCGTGCCATATCGGAGACCGTGCCCGCCGCCAGCGGCTTCGGCACCTGCGGATATTGCGCCACGAGCGAGCCCAGCTCCGGCGCGCTGCCGCCGCGGCTGATGCGGACTGTGGAGACGCCGAGCGTGACGTTGGACCAGTCCTCGCCGGTCGATTGCGTGATCTCGGCACGACGGACCAGTTCCAGTTGCGGCTTGCGGTCCTTGGCGCCGGTGTCGAGCCGGGCGTCGTAGAGCGGCAACCAACGCGCATTACGCACATTGTAAGTGACCCTCAGCGTCGCCTTGGTCGCCGCCGGCGCGGCAACGTCCATGCGGACCTCGAGCTTGCTCGGCGGCTTGGCCTTGCGCTCGGCTTCGAGCTGGACGATCTGACGATCGATCTCGCGCTGCTTGCGCGTCGCATCACGAATGGCGGCATCGGCGTTCGCAATTTCCTCACCGACCGCCGCAAAGGCCGTGCGCCATTCGGCGATCGGACGCGCCTCACCCTTCTCGCCGATGCCCGCGGGGGACGCTTCGGCAAAGTGCTCCGCGAACTTGCGCCGCGCGTTGGCCGAGTCGATCGCGCCTTGCAAATCGGCGCGCTGGTCGTTCAGAGCTTCGATGCGTTTTTCCAGCTCGGGCAGGTTGACCGGTGCCGCGCGCGGCGACCGCGCATCGATCGTGCCGATGGTGAGCTTTGCGCCGCCTTCTCCCTCGACCCGGATGGAGGACGTATCGAGGGTCAGTGGAAAGTCCTTGGCGACGAGGGTCGATTCTCCGGACGGCAGGTCAACATTGATGATACGCGTGACGGTGGCGCCATCGGGATAGACGGTGACGGTGTCGATCGCCGACGTCGCGTCCACATTGGCTGCCCATGACGGCGATGCCATTGCCATGGTTACCAGAACCAGGCTCGTCGTTGCCAGATAGCTTGCGGTGATGCGCATAAAGTCCCTCCTGCCGGGATCGCCACGTCGCCAGCCGGACGCGCGATCAAATGCCTCGCCATCGTGGTTGGACGCGGCAGGGAAGAAACTGGTTCGATTAAGGTTTCCCTGGGGCACCGATGCGGCGGCACGGTGGCTGCGGAACGTGAGATCGTGCCTGCGTGAGTTCAGCGCGCCGGTGCGGGCATTCCCATGATGGCGAGCGCGCGCCGACGACTGCCCGCCAGCAGCGGACCGAATGCGATCGCAAATCCGAGGAATGCGACCACCCAGCCGCAAGCGGCAACGTGCAACAACGCATCGCCATGAGCGGGCAACGCCACCGCGGCAACGCGCGCGAGCGCTGCGACGATGATCGCAAGATAAATCCCTTGTGTCGCGGGTGACGCGGTCAGCGCCTGTCCGGTATGGCCCAGGCTTGCGCGGGTCATCACCGCGAGCGTCATGATTCCGGCCGCGCCTGTCATCCAGGCATGAATGCCCGCGCTCGGCGCCAGCACGCCGAAGCCCGCCAACGCATTCAGGAGGAAGCCGAGCGGCACGAAGACGTAGCCGACATGGAGGATCAGCAGCAGGCGCTCGCGCCAGGTGCGGTCGCCGGCCCAGCGCGTCAGCCGCAACAGATGCAGCACGCCCACGAGCCCCATCACAACACCGGTGACGGCATTCAACGGCGCCACGATCCACGCGATGAGCGCGAGCGCGCTACATCCGATCACCACGCCGTCGAAGCGTCCGAACGGCACCGGCAGGCGGCCGGGGTTGAACTTGACCAGCCAGTTGCGGGTAAAGCTCGGGATGATGCGGCCGCCGATCAGCGCGATCAGCAGCACGACCACGCCGATGCCGACGCGGATGCTGACATCGGCCGCGCCTTCGACATGGGCTTCGAGATGAAAGGCGACGTTGCCGGCGAGCAGCACCAGCACGAGCGCCACCACGGGCAGGTTGCGCCAGCTGCCGCCTGCCATGATCTCACGCGCCGCGGCGGCGACGACCAGCGCCAGGAAGGCGGCATCGACGAGGAGCGCGAACAGCCAGCCGATATCGGCCGACAGCGTCACCGCGACACGCCCGGCAAACCAGACCACCAGTAGCGCTCCGAGCGAGGTGCCCTGGATCGGAAGCCGCCCGGTCCAGTTGGGGATGGCCGTGAACAGGAATCCGGTGATCACCGCCGGCAGGAAGCCGTAGAGCATCTCGTGGACATGCCAGTCGCGCGGGTCAAAGGCTGACGTCACTGACAGCTCGCCGTAAAACATCGGCAGCCAGGCCAGGATCGACACGGCGGCCTGGATCGCGGCGAACAGGAAAAAGGGCCGAAAACTGTTCGCAAACAGCGGCCAGCCCTCGAAGGTGCGGGATCGGGTACCAGCCATGGGATCAACTCCTGGAAGTTCACACTGCGTCTGGAAAAATACTGCCGTCCGGCCGGTCCGTTTTGCGCTATCGCAAACTGCTCGACGATTGCAGGTGCCATCACACTCCCCAGCGCCAAGGAGACGTAATGGCCAAGGTCGACACATCGCTGGTTGCGCATTTGCCGCTGTTTGGGGGCGTCAAGCCGGAGGATCTCGAGGAGATCCTGCGCGAGGCCCGCTCGGCACGTTACCCCAGGAACAGCACCATCTTCGAGCAGGGAGCGGACGCGCAGTCGTTCTTCCTGCTGCTGCACGGCCACGTCCGCGCCGCCAAGACGACGCCCACCGGCGAGCAGATCGTGGTGCGTTACGTCGCGCCCGGCGAGACGTTCGGCCTCGCCATGGCGATCGGAGCCGCGCGCTATCCGGCGACGGCCATGGCGGTCGACGACAGCGTGGTGCTGATCTGGCCGACCTCGGCCTGGCCGCGGCTGATCGAGCGGTTTCCCTCGCTCGCCGCCAACACGCTCCAGACCGTCGGCACGCGCCTGCAGGAAAGCCACACCCGCATCGTGGAGATGTCGACCCAGCAGGTCGAGCAGCGCGTCGCGCATGTGCTGCTGCGCCTCGCCAAGCAGTCCGGCAAGAAGCTCGAGCACGGCATTGAGATCGACTTCCCGATCAGCCGCCAGGACATCGCGCAGATGACCGGCACCACGCTGCACACCGTCAGCCGAATCCTGAGCGGCTGGGAGAGCCAGGGCTTGGTCGAGAGCGGCCGTCAGCGAATCATCCTGCGCGAGCCGCACAGGATCGTGGTGCTCGCCGAGCGCAGTCCCGACAGCGGCGCGGCGTGAGAGCGCCTCCAGAACGATTCCTGCGAAGATAGGGGCGAGGGCGCTCCACTTACGGCGGACGCGCGCCCTCACCCGGGAATCCGCACGCGCCCGTGCGAATTCCGAAACCTGTTACGCTGGCACGCAGTCGCACAGCGCGGCGAGGAATGTCTCGCGATCGATGCCGTGCTCGCGGCAGGCGTCGTCCACCGTGTGGAAGGTCGCGATCGGACAGCCGACACAGGCCATCTTGAAGGCGAGAAACACGCGGATCGTGTGCGGCGCCGTGCGCATGATGTCATCGACCAGATCGTCGGATCGGAAAGACATGGACAACTCCGTTCCGAAGCGACGATAGCGGAGGTGACCCGTGTTTCTTTGTCGGAGCGCAAGCTGATTGTCATTCTGAGGCGTGGCTCACACCGCCCGGCTGTGCATTTGCTTGCCGGGATCCAGATGCGCGTCGAATGCCGCCGCGACGCTGCGGACGAGGAAGCGCGAATCCCTTGCGACCGCGAGCCGGGCGCCATCAAGCCTGACAACGCCATCGGAGATCAGCGGCTTCAGACGCGAGGCCGACTTCAACATCGCCTCGGGCTCTGCGCCATGACGGGCGCAGATGTCGCCGAGATCGGCGCTGAACTCGCACATGATGCGCTCGATGATGTCGGCGCGCAGCCGGTCGTCGTCGGTGAGCCCGTAGCCTTTCGCGGTGGCGAGATGGCCGGCTTTGATGCTCTGCGCATAGGCGCCGATCTGCACCTCGTTCTGGACGTAGCCCTGCGGCAAATGTCCGATCGCGCTCGCACCGAAGCCGAGCAGGACGTTACCCTTGTCCGTGGTGTAGCCCTGGAAGTTACGCCGTAGCGTTCCGTCCTCGAAGGCCACGGCCATGGAATCCTCGGGTCGCGCGAAGTGATCGAGGCCGATCTGCACGTAGCCGGCCTCCTTCAGCGCATTCGCGATCGCGCAAGCCTGGTCGTGGCGCGCAGGACCGTCGGGCAGGACGTCCTCGTTGATCATGCGCTGGTGCTTCTTGAAGTCAGGCACGTGGGCATAGCCGAACACCGAGAAGCGGTCGGGCGCCAGCGCGAGCGCGCGCCGGACGGTGTCGAGGCACGAGGCGACGGTCTGGTGCGGCAGCCCGTAGATCAGGTCGAAATTGACGCCCGCGATACCGGCACGCCGGAGCATGTCGACGACGGACGCCGTCTGCTCGAAACTCTGCACGCGGTTGATCGCGCGCTGCACGACCGGGTCGAAGCTCTGAACCCCGAGGCTGGCGCGGTTGACGCCCGAGAGCTGCATCGCCTCCACCATGTCGGCGGTCAGCGTTCGCGGATCGATCTCGACTGCGATCTCGGCCGTCGGCAACACGAAGAACGCCTGACGCATCACGGCCATCAACTCGGCGAAAGCCTCCGGCGCCATGATCGTCGGCGTGCCGCCGCCGAAATGAATGTGCTCGACCTTCATGCGATGGCCGATGGTGTCGGCCACCTGCTCGATCTCGCTGCGCAACGTGCGTTGATAGGCCGCGATCAGATCGTCGCGGCGGACGATCTGGGTATGGCAGCCGCAATACCAGCACATCTCGCGGCAGAACGGCACGTGCAGATAAAGCGATGCGCTGGCGCCCGCGGGGAGTTCGGCGAGCCACCCGGCGTAGGTGTCCCCACCGATCGCGGGGGAAAAATGCGGTGCGGTCGGATAGCTCGTGTAGCGCGGCAACCGTTCGTCGCCGTAGCGGGCCGCGAGATCGAATCTCATGTCTTACCCATTCGTAAATCGATGCCGCGCGGTGCGGCAAATCTCGGATGGCATCAGATTACCCGCTTCCGGGCCGGCGACCTTGCGCTCGCTCAAAGTCCGCGCACCGGATGTGACCCAAAATGGTGTCTGATCATCGCTTCTGGAGATAGGCCATGGCGTCGTACGCGCTCGATCTCGTTCTCTGGCTCGCCGGCATCCGCGGCCACATCCCGCGCTTCGACGATTTCCGCCCTGTTCCTGCCGCGCCCGCAACCGGCGCAGGCTATCTCATGCGCGTTCTGGCTATCATGGCGGCCGTCTTTGCCGCTTTGTCGCTCGCGGTCTGGAGTACCGTCTGGATGGCAATACGCCTGCTCTGATCGATCATGCGTTGGCCACCGAATGCGAGTGAACATGCGAGCGATTTGCGCTTGCGCGCTCGATGACGCGACATCGGATTCCTCCGATCGTCCGGCGCAGCTCTTAAAGAATTCACCGGAGCCAAATCCGGCAGAAGGTTGTCGCAGCGCAAACCAACTTGCCGCCATCGGAGCAAACTGCATCCCGTCATCAAACTCTTCACATGAAGGATGCTTCCGATGTTCACCCGCAGAGCTGCACTAATCAGCGCCGCTGCGACCGCGCTGATGTTTGCGACACCCGCCTTCGCCGCCGGCGATCTGAAGCTGCCGCGGCAGAAGGTCGAGCTGGTCGCCCCGCCTTTCGTGCATGCGCACGAGCAGGCCACGACGCAGGGCCCCAAGATCGTCGAGTTCAAGCTCAACATCGAAGAGAAGAAGGTCGTGATCGACGACAAGGGCACCACCTTCCAGGCCATGACCTTCAACGGCTCGATGCCGGGCCCGATGATGGTCGTGCATGAGGACGACTATGTCGAAGTGACGCTGGTCAACCCCGCGACCAACACCATGCCGCACAATATCGACTTCCACTCCGCGACCGGTGCGCTCGGCGGCGGCGAGCTGACCCTGGTCAATCCCGGCGAGCAGGTCGTGCTGCGCTGGAAGGCGACGCGGACCGGCGTGTTCGTCTATCACTGCGCCCCGGGCGGCCCGATGATCCCCTGGCACGTCGTCTCCGGCATGAACGGCGCGATCATGGTGCTGCCGCGCGGGGGGCTGAACGACGGCAAGGGCCACGCGCTGAAATACGACAAGGTGTATTATGTCGGCGAGCAGGACATGTATGTGCCGCGCGACGAGAAGGGTAACTTCAAGTCCTACGACTCGCCGGGCGAAGCCTTCACCGAGACCGAAGAGGTGATGAAGAAGCTGATCCCCACGCACGTCGTGTTCAACGGCAAGGTCGGCGCGCTCACCGGCAAGAACGCGCTGACGGCGAAGGTCGGCGAGAACGTGCTGATCGTGCATTCGCAGGCCAATCGCGACAGCCGTCCGCATCTGATAGGCGGCCATGGCGACTATGTCTGGGAGACCGGCAAGTTCTCGAACGCGCCCGAGACGGATCTCGAGACCTGGTTCATCCGCGGCGGCTCTGCAGGAGCTGCGCTCTACAAATTCCTGCAGCCCGGCATCTACGCCTATGTCACGCACAACTTGATCGAGGCCGCAAATCTCGGTGCCACCGCGCACTTCAAGGTCGAAGGCAAGTGGAACGACGACCTGATGACCCAGGTGAAGGCACCGGCGGACATCCCGCCGCAGACACAAGGCGCCCTGCAGACCGGTCGCAAGGTCAACTGACGAACGGAGAGGGGCCGGCAAGACAGCCGGCCCCTTTTTCTTTCGGGGATCATCATGCTGATCGCATTCAAGCTGAAATTGGCACTGGCCTGTGCGGCCGGACTCGCAGGACCCTTGGCGGTTGCACCTCTCATCTCCGAGATGGCGACGCACAAAGCACGCGAGCCGGCGATCGTCGAAATCGCTGCCGGAAGCTCTGTGTATCGCGAGGCCGGAGATTTCACGCGCGCCGGGCAGCAGGCCGAAGCGCCGCTACGGACGCTGCGGTTCAACAGACCGCTCCACATCATGCGTCAGCAGGTCTCCTCCGCGAACTTCCAGCTCTGCGTGCAGGATGGCGCATGCCGCGCGCTGGGCCGCGAGGTCGTCATCGCGCCGGATCGCCCCGCGGTGCAGGTGAGCTGGTATGACGCCGAAGCCTATGCAGGCTGGCTGTCGCGCAAGACCGGCAAGCATTATCGCCTGCCGAGCGACGAGGAATGGGCATTTGCCGCCGGCAGCCGCTTCAAGGACGACGGCGCGCCGGTCGACGCAAGCAATCCGTCGAAGCGCTGGATCAGCCGCTACGAGCGCGAATCCGAGCGCGATTCCTCCGACACCACAGCCTATCCGTTCGGCAAATACGGCCTGAACGAGCACGGCCTCGAGGACGTCTCCGGCAACGTCTGGGAGTGGACGTCGACCTGCTTCGTCCGCTCGCGGGTCGACGAGGCCGGCACCCCGATCCGCCCGACCGTGAATTGCGGCGTGCGCGTCGCGGAAGGCGCGCACCGCGCCTATGTCACCGATTTCATCCGCGATGCGCGCGCTGGCGGCTGCGCACAAGGCGTGCCGCCCGCCAATCTCGGCTTCCGCCTGGTCCGCGAGGAGACCTCGTGGCTGGCCAGCGTATCGCAGCGGATGAGCAAGACGCGGCCAGCGAGATCATAGCGGCGGCCATCGCTTTTCCATCAGCGTCTCGGCTTAGTAATTAGAATGAGTCTAAACTAAGATTGGAATTGCTCTAAGTCATGTCTCTCGCGACATCGCGTCGCTGACGTTGTGGCATTGGCTGCGCTACTCAATCGGGCGTTCAATCGCCCGCGTGGGAGCTGCCCTTATGATCAATCTTCGCGTCCTCGCCGCCTCCGCGGCGGTGTTGAGCCTGACCCTATCCTTCGTGTCGGAAGCAGCCGCCAATGGCGAAGTCAATGTCTATACCTATCGTGAGACCAAGCTGATCCAGCCGCTGTTCGACGCCTTCAGCAAGGATACCGGCATCAAGGTCAATGTCGTGTCCGCAAGCTCCGGTCTGGAGCAGCGCATGAAGGCGGAAGGCGCCAACAGTCCGGCCGACGTGCTGCTGACGGTGGACATCGGCCGTATCGACGAGGCCGTGCAGGCCGGCGTCACCCAGCCGATCAAGTCGGAGGCGGTCGACAAGGTCGTGCCCGCGCAGTATCGCGATCCGGACGGGCAATGGGCCGGCATCTCCATGCGCGCGCGCGTGATCTATGCCTCGAAGGATCGCGTCAAGCAGGACAAGATCACCTATGAGGAGCTCGCCGATCCCAAGTGGAAAGGCAAGATCTGCATTCGCTCGGGCCAGCACATTTACAACAACGCGCTGTTCGCGGCTTATACCGCCAAGTACGGCGAGGCAAAGGCTGAGGAGTGGCTGCGCGGCGTGAAGGCCAATCTCGCGCAGAAGCCGTCCGGCGGCGATCGCGAAGCCGCGCGCGACGTTGCGGCCGGCAAGTGCGACATCGGCATCGGCAACACCTACTATTGGGCGCTGATGATGAACAACGATCCCGACAAGAAGCCATGGGCGGAAGCGACCCGCGTCATCCTGCCGACCTTCGAAGGCGGCGGCACCCACGTCAACCTCTCCGGCGTGCTGCTCGCCAAGCACGCACCCAACAAGGCCAACGGCATCAAGCTGATCGAGTGGCTCGTCAGCGAGCAGGCGCAGCAGATGTATGCCGACCAGAACTACGAATATCCGGTTCGCGCCGGTGTCGCCATCAACTCGACCATCGCGGGCTACGGCAAACTCGGCCCGGATCCGTTGCCGATCGCGAAGATCGCCGCCAATCGCAAGGCTGCGGCCTCGCTGGTGGACAAGGTCGGCTTTGACAACTGATCTCTGGCGGCCGTCTTCCCTAAAATTAGAAGAAGCCAAGGGCGCACGGCCTCGTTCGAAAGGTCGTGCCCACGCCGGACGCGCCGCAACCGCCATCGCGATCGCAACTGCGATCCTGGTCGCGGCGCCCGTGCTCTCGATCGTTTCGCTGGCTCTGCAGCCGGCGGGCGATGTGTGGCACGATCTGATCAACTACGTGCTGCCGGCCGCCCTGCTGGATACCGCACTCCTGCTCGCCGGGGTCGGCGCGCTCACGCTTCTGATCGGCGCCGGCACTGCGTGGGTGATGTCGCGCCACGATTTTCCCGGCCGCGGCATGCTGCTGTGGCTGATGCCGCTGCCGCTGGCGATTCCGACCTATCTTGCGGCTTACGTTTATGCCGACCTGTTCGAACCGCTCGGCCTGATGCATCGCACGTTGGCGATCTGGCTGCCGCTGGGCGATGCCCTCGGCCATCTGCCAAACGTGCGCTCGCTGCCGGGCGCCATCTTCGTGATCGGGCTCGTGCTCTACCCTTACGTCTATCTGGCGGCGCGCGCGACGTTCCAGGTTCAGTCTGCCGAATTCGCTGAAGCGGCCAAGACGCTGGGCGCCGGCCGATGGACCATTTTCTGGCGCGTTTCACTGCCGATGGCGCGGCCGGCGCTTGCGGTCGGCGTGGCGCTGGTCGCGCTGGAAACGCTCAACGACATCGGCGCCAGCGAATATCTCGGCATCCGCACGCTGACGGTCTCGATCTTCACCACCTGGCTCAACCGCGGCAGCCTTGCCGGTGCGGCGCAACTCGCATGCCTGATGCTTGCGATCGTCGCCGGCCTGATCGCGATGGAGCGTTACGGCCGTCGCAACGCCAACATCGCATTCTCGGCCGAAAGCCCGCATGTGAGGCAGCGGACCCCGCTTTCGGGCGCAAGAGCGTGGATCGCGTTCGCGGTCTGCGCGCTGCCGGTGCTGATCGGCTTCGTCGTGCCGCTGTCCTACCTGGCGCATCAGGCTCTTGGTCGCGGACTGCTTACGAATTTCGACCCGCTGCTGTGGCGCCACACCTTCCATTCGTTTGCCTTCGCAGCGCTCGCGACGCTTCTGGCGCTGATGCTTGCGCTCGCCACGACGATTGCGCACCGCTTTCGGCCCGATCCTCTGCGATATCTGGCGATGAGCGTCGCGCAGACCGGATACGCGCTGCCGGGCCTCGTGATTGCCCTCGGCCTGCTGACCCCGGTCCTGGCGGTCGACAACGCGATGAGCGTGGTTGCCGCCTGGATCGGACGTTCGCAGCCCGGGCTGATCCTGGTCGGCTCCGGGATGGCCGTCGTCATCGCCTATACGATCCGTTTTCTTGCCGTGCCGGTCGGCATGATCAAGGCCGGGTTCGACAGCATTCCGCGCGACTATGACGAGAGCGCACGCACGGTCGGCGCCGGCCAGGCAGTCATGTTGAGGCAGATCTATCTGCCGTTGCTCAGGCCCGCGATGCTCGGCGCCGTCATCGTCATGTTCGTCGACTGCCTGAAGGAGCTCCCGGCAACGCTGCTCTTGCGTCCCCTCAACGTCGAAACACTGTCGACGTCGATCTACCAGTTCGCAAGCCGTGGCAATTTCGAGGACGGCGCGCTCGCGGCCCTCCTGATCGTCGCCGCCAGCATCGGCCCGGTCGCGTGGCTGACCCGGTTCTCCGATGTGCCGAGCGGCCCCGCTTGAAGCCGCCCCGACGTTTCCCGCTTACGTATTCTTCAGCGCGACGCGGAATTCGGCTTCGGTCTTGGACTTGACCTCGTCGAGCGTGACGCCGTCGGCGAGCTCAATCAGGGCCATGCCGCCGTCGCCGTGCTTGTCGATGGTGAAGACGGCGAGATCGGTGACGACCATGTCGACCACCCGCTCACCGGTCAGCGGCAGGTTGCACTGCTTCAACAGCTTCGGGCCGTCCTTGGCGGAATGCTCCATCACCACGACGACGCGCTTGACGCCGGCGACGAGGTCCATCGCGCCACCCATGCCCTTGACCATCTTGCCGGGGATCATCCAGTTGGCGAGATCGCCGTTCTGGGCCACCTGCATCGCGCCGAGGATCGACAGGTCCATGTGGCCGCCGCGGATCATGCCGAACGAATCCGCGCTCGAGAAATAGGACGTCGAGGGCAGCTCGCTCACGGTCTGCTTGCCGGCGTTGATCAGGTCCGCATCCACCTCGTCTTCATAGGGGAACGGTCCCATGCCGAGCATGCCGTTCTCGCTCTGCAGGCTGACGTCGATGCCGTCGGGGATGTAGTTCGAGACCAGCGTCGGGATGCCGATGCCGAGATTGACGTAGTAGCCGTCGCGCAGTTCCTTCGCGGCGCGCGCGGCCATTTGTTCACGGGTCCAGGCCATATCAGTTCTCCTGTTTCGCGCTTAAGCCGCAGGCCGCGGGCGGGTGTTGCGGAATTCGATGCGCTTCTTGGCCGTGCCGACCTCGACGATGCGCTTCACGAAGATGCCGGGCGTGTGGATGTGGTCGGGATTGAGTTCACCGGCGGGAACCAGATGCTCGACCTCGGCCACCGTGATCTTGGCGGCGGTCGCCATCATCGGGTTAAAGTTGCGCGCGGTCTTGCGGTAGATGAGGTTGCCGGCGGTGTCGCCCTTCCAGGCGTGCACGATGGCGAGGTCGGCGAACAGGCCCCGCTCCATCAGGTATTTCTCGCCGTCGAACTCCTTCACTTCCTTGCCTTCGGCGATCAGCGTGCCGACGCCGGTCTTGGTGTAGAAGGCCGGAATGCCGGCGCCGCCGGCGCGGATGCGCTCGGCCAGCGTGCCCTGCGGATTGAATTCGAGTTCCAGCTCGCCGGCGAGGAATTGCTGGGCGAACAGCTTGTTCTCGCCGACATAGGACGAGATCATCTTCTTGATCTGCCGGGTCTCCAGCAGGCGGCTGAGCCCGATGCCGTCAACACCGGCATTGTTGGAGACAACGGTGAGCCCCTTGACGCCGGACTCGCGGATCGCGTCCGACAGCTCCTCGGCGATGCCGCAGAGGCCGAAGCCGCCCGACATGATCATCATGTTGTCTTTCAGAATGCCTGACAGAGCCGACTTGGCGTCGGGATAGACCTTGTTCATGCAAATGACCTTCGACTGAACTTTCGGCTTGCGGGCGTCGCGCCTTATTGGCGGCGATTATTAGGCGAAATCCTCCGAAGCCGTCAATGATACGGGGGTTCTCCGTTCCGCCGCCGGGTGATAGAAGCTGCTCACGCCATGGGCAGAATCGTCCGCGGCCTTGAAAGCGACAAGAAAACCCATCAAGTTGCGGGGGTTGGGCGTGGGCACGCAGGTTTCCCGACCCGCCCTTCTGGCTCCAACAACCAACCCGATCAGGACATGCCATTGACCATGGCTCAAGGAATGAAGCGCCTCGGGACGCCGATCGTGGCGCTGCTCGGCGTGGCGCTGATCGCCCTGATCGCGACGTCCTGGCTCATCAACCGCGACGCGCTGCGCAAGGCGGTGGAAGCGCAGATCCGCGACGTGACCGGGCTCGAGCTCAATGTCGCGGGTGCCATCGACATTTCGGTGCTGCCGGCAAGCTACATCTCCTTCCACGACGTCGGTCTCAAGGGCGGCGGCGCCAGCGATCCCGCGCTCCATATCGACGTGCTCACCGCCAATCTGCGGCTGCTGCCGTTGCTGTTGCAACGCTTCGAGATCGCCGACCTGACGCTGCTGCGACCGCGCATCCATGTCAGCCTGAAGCCGGACGGCGAGAGCAACTGGACACCCTTCATCCAGACCATCGCGCGCACCATGAAGCCCGGCGCCGAAAACCAGGTCTCGTTCTCCGAAATCAGGATCCAGGACGGCGTCCTCAATTACGAGGACGTCGCCACGCACGGCACCGAGAAGCTCGAGGACATCGACCTGTCGCTGGCCTGGCCGTCGATCTCGCGCTCCTTCGCCGCGACCGGGCAGTTCGACTGGCGCGGCGAACGCGTCGACGGCACGATCAGCTTTTCCGATTTCGTGGCCGCCCTCTCCGGCGAGCGCTCGGGGTTGAAGGCGCGGATCGCGAGCGCGCCGCTCAAGCTCGCCTTCGATGGCAGCGTCGCCAACCGCACCAGCCCGATGATGGAGGGCACGCTCACCATCGACAGCCCGTCCTTGCGCAACGCGCTGCGCTGGACCGGACAGCCGCAGCCAGCAAGCGGCGGCTTCGGCCGCTTCGCGCTGAAGGCGCGCGCCAACGTCGTCGGCGCCTCGATCGCGCTCACCAACGTCAATGTCGAGCTCGACGGCAACACCGCCGAAGGCGTCATGACCTACGCCAACAACGGTCGCCAGGCGCTGCAAGCAACCCTCGCCGCCGACGCGCTCGACTTCACGCCCTATATCTCGACCTTTCGCCTGCTCGCGAGCGGAGCGCGCGATTGGAACAGGCAGCTGTTCGACCTCAACGGATTGTCGACCACCGACCTCGACATGCGCCTTTCGGCAGCAAAGCTGACGGTCGGCCCGACGAAGCTCGGCCGCACCGCGATCGGCGCCAATTTGCGCAACGGCACGCTGGCGCTCTCGGTGGGCGAGGCCCAGATCTATGGCGGCATCGCCAAAGGCTCGTTCGGCATCGCGCGCGCCGAGAACGTCGCCGACATCAAGGCGCAATTCCAGTTCACAGACGTCGACCTCCAGGCCTGCGCATCCGAACTGTTCGGCCTCAACAAGCTGTCCGGCCGCGGCAACATCAACGTCTCCCTCTTCGCTTCCGGCTCGAGCCCGTTCGGCCTCGTGCAGTCGCTCGACGGCAGCGCAACGGTCAAGGGGCATAACGGCGCGATCTCGGGCTTCAATGCCGAGCAACTCCTCAAGCGCCTGGAACGGCGACCGCTGTCGGGCGGCGGCAATTTCCGCAGCGGCTCCACGCCCTACGACAGCCTCACCATCGCGGTGAAGTTTTCGGATGGGATCGCCACCGCCGAGGACATCCGCATCGAAGGGCCCACGGCGAAGATCACGCTGACCGGCACCGCCTCGGTGCCGACCCGCGAATACGACATGAAGGGCGTCGCGAGCCTCAACACGGCGTCCGGCTTTCAACTGCCCTTCATGGTGCAGGGTCCCTGGGACGATCCTCTGGTCTTTCCCGATCCCGAAAGCCTGATCCGGCAATCGCCTGCGGCGTCTCCCTTCCTCGATCTCCTGAAGCAGCGTATCACCGGGGGCGGCAAGCGCCCGGCCCAGGACGGATCGCCGACGGCCGAGAATGCCAAAGAGGGCGCCAAGTCGAACTGAGAGTCCGAACTGAGAGTCCGACCCGAGGATTTGCAGCCCATCGAGCGACGCGAATTGATTAGGGCGAATTGATGCGGCGATTGGATCGATGCGTGAATTAAGCATCCATCCGGCCCGACATTCCGCGACCTTGGTCTGACAAGATGGCGCTAGATCGGCCTCCCGCCATGCGCTAGTGTTTTATACGACCGGTTAAAAACACCGGCCGTTTGAGGGAGAAGAACGTGAAATCCAAGGTTATTGGCGCAGTATCATTGGCGGTCGCTGCGGTTGGGCTGTTTGCTGCCACTGCACCCGCCTTTGCGCAGCAGAAGACGATTACGGTCTGGTGGGGCAAGGGCTTCTATCGCTCCGAAGACGACGCCCTGATCGAAACGATCAAGAAATTCGAAGCCAAGACCGGCATCAAGGTCGAATTGTCGCAATACGCGATCCAGGACATGATTCCGAAGACGGTCGCCGCGCTCGATGCCGGCACTGTGCCCGATGTCGCCTATTCCGACTCTTATGACGTGCAGGCGCAGGGCAAGTGGGCCTATGAGGGCAAGCTCGAGGACCTCACGGACATCATGGACCCGATCAAGGGCCGGTTCGCGCAGAACACGCTCGACGCGTCGATCCTCTACAACGACGTCGCCAAGAAGAAGGCCTATTACGGCTTCCCGCTGAAGCAGCAGAGCATGCATGTCGAGATCTGGAACGACATGCTGGAGAAAGCCGGCTTCAAGCTCGCCGACATTCCGACCGACTGGGCCGGCTATTGGACGTTCTGGTGCGACAAGGTGCAACCGGCGATCCGCAAGGCAACGGGCCAGCGGGTTTACGGTGTGGGTCAGCCGATGGGCGTGGAATCCACCGACGCCTTCCAGTCGTTCTACACCTTCATGGACGCCTATCACGTCAAGCTGGTCGACGACGACGGCAAGCTGCTGGTCGACGATCCCAAGGTTCGCGAGAACCTGATCAAGGCGATGAAGGACTACACCGACACCTACATCAAGGGCTGCACGCCGCCGTCCTCGACGACCTGGAAGGATCCCGACAACAACGTCGCGTTCCACAACAAGACGATCGTGATGACCCACAATTTCACGATCTCGATCGCGGCGAAGTGGTTCGAAGACTCGCAGAACCAGGCCCTTACCCAGGAGCAGCGCGACGCCGGCAAGAAGGCCTATGAGCAGGACATCGTCACGGCGTCCTTCCCGAAGGCTCCTGACGGATCGACCATTAAATATCGCTCCGACGTCAAGACCGGGCTGATCTTCACCGCGGCCAAGAACAAGGCCGAGGGCAAGCAGTTCATCAGCTTCCTGCTCCAGGAAGAGAACATCCGTCCTTACATCGAGGGCGCACTCGGCCGCTGGTTCCCGGTGACGAAGGAAAGCCAGGAAAGCCCGTTCTGGCAGGCTGACAAGCACCGCAAGGCCGTCTACACGCAGTTCAAGGGCGGAACCAGTCAGTTCGACTTCACCAAGAACTGGAAGTTCACGATCCTGAACAACGAGAACATCTGGGCCAAGGCTATGAACCGGGTGGTCAGCGAGAAGGTGCCGGTCGAGAAGGCCGTCGACGAGATGATCGCCCGCATCAAGCAGGTCGCGGGTTAAGTCGTCCGCTGCTCTCCCCGCGCTGCGGAGAGAGGTGTAAGAACAACACCGGCCGCGTTTCGCGGCCGGCTTCTCTTTGAAGAGTCCGAAAAGAATGGCGATCACGCTCTCAGGCGATCAGGCACTTCCCGGCCCGCCCCTGTCGTCCCGGCTGACCCCGGCGCAGGTCTGGGGCATCGTGCTGCTTGCGCCCTATTTGCTCGTTTTCCTTGCTTTCGTCGTCTATCCCGTCTGCTATGGCCTGTGGCTGGCGCGCGCGCCGGAAAACTACGTCGCGCTCTACCATGACCCGATCTTCGCGCGGGCCGCGATCAACACGCTGATCTTCCTGGTCGTCGGCATCAACATCAAGATGCTGATCGCGCTGTTCCTGTCCGGCTTCTTCGCCGTGCAGCGCCCCTGGATCAAATGGCTTTCGGTTATCTTCATCCTGCCCTGGGCGGTGCCGTCGATCCCAACCATCCTGTCGGTGCGCTTCATGCTCAATCCCGAATGGGGCGTGATCAACCACCTCATCTTCTCCTTCACCGGCGATGACGGCCCGAACTGGCTGAACGACCCGACCGTGGCGCTCAGCATGGCGATCGGCGTGCACATCTGGAAGTCGCTGCCGTTCTGGACGCTGATCCTGATCACCGGCCGGCTTGCGATCTCGCACGACCTGTTCGAGGCTGCCGAAGTGGACGGTGCGAGCTGGTGGCAAAAATTCCGCTACATCACCTGGCCGTCGATGCAGACGCTCTACGTCACCTGCACCCTGCTCTCGATGATCTGGACGCTCGGCGACTTCAACAGCGTCTATCTGCTCACCGGCGGCGGACCTGCCGACCTCACCCATGTGCTGGCGACGCTCGGCATTCGCTATCTGCGGCTCGACCAGCTCTCGCTGGCCATGGCATCGATCGTCTGCGCGATGCCGTTCGTCCTGCCGCTCGTGTATTTCATGATGAAACGGTTGTCGCGATGAAGCTCCCCGGCGTAAGCGAATTTTCCTGGCGCGACGTCGCGACCGAAGCGCGGCTGCTGCTGATCGGCATTCCCGTCTTCCTGTGGACGATGATCCCGATCTATCACATGTTCCTGTTCGCGATCTCCCCGAAGGACGACGCGTTCTCGGGCAAGTTGTGGCCGGACCATCCGACGCTGCATAATTTCACGATCGTGTTCAAGCAGCAGCACTACTTCCTGCGCGACTTCTACATCCAGTTCTGGAATTCGACGGTGATCGCCGTCTCCGTCGGCGTGCTGACGCTGGTCATCGCGACCTGCGCGGCGTTCGCGATCTCGCGGTTGAAGGTGCCTGGCGGGCGGACCGTGCTGAACCTCGCGCTCTTCACCTATTTCATCCCCGCGGCGTTCCTCGCCGTGCCGATGTACCGCACCATGGGCAATTACGGCCTGCTCAACAACCACTGGTCGCTGATCCTGGCCATGGTGACGATCGCGAGCCCCTACGCGATCTGGGTGCTGAAGCAGGCGTCCGACAAGCTGCCGGTCGAGCTGGACGAGGCCGCCGTGATGGACGGCGCGACGACGCTGCAGATCTTCCGCCTGGTCTATTTGCCGCTGATGATGCCCTCGCTGGTCGCGATCGGCACCTATGCGGTGCTGCTGGCCTGGAACGAATATCTCTACGCATTCCTGCTGCTCTCGAACGACCGCGAGATCACCCTCCCCGTCGCGCTCGGCAACTTCCTAGCCGCAGACGATTCGCCCTGGGAGCTGCTGATGACAACCGGCTTCATCTACGCGCTGCCGCCGGCCGCGGTCTATTACGCCTTCCGCCGCTACATGGTGGGCGGTCTCACCGCAGGTGCGGTGAAGTCCTAAGCAATCGCCGCGCGCTTCCGGCGATAGGCGACAAGAAGCGCGATCGCCGAACCAATGAAATAGCCGGCGATCGCGCCCGAGACGGCGCGGCCGACAATGATCGCCAATGCCCGGTCGGCCGCATCGATCGCCGAGATCACGCCGACCGCATATTGCAGCGAGAACACGACGAGGTTGCGGATCAGCGCGAAGGCGCTGCCTGGGCGGATGATTTCGCCCGTCGTGTGATCGACATCGAAGGGGCGTGGCGTCAGCACACCCAGAAATACCAGCGCGGCCGTCATCCATGCGACCAGAGGCCAGGTACTGCCTTGGAGAGCCCGAAGCCGATCCTCGACATCCCCCAAACGATGAACACGACCGGCAGGACCAGCGCACGCCAGATCGGCGTCGTGCGTGGCTGCAGCGCTTGAACGCCCTGCCAGACGAGATAGGCCAGCAGCACCCAAACCCAGGGCGGCGTGTGGATCAGCACCTGATAGGCGAACATCCCGGCCAGTATCCCTGTTTACAGCGGCGCCGCGCTCTCGCCCTGCGAGCTCGACAGCTTCGAAGCGAGCGAGGCGATGACAATGACGACCGCGATCAGGGCGATCACCAGCGTGCAGATCGCGTTGATCTCGGGTTTCACGCCCAGCCGCACCTCCGAATAGATGCGGATCGGCAGCGTCGCCGAGCCTGGGCCGGTGGTGAAGCTCGCGATCACGAGATCGTCGAGCGACAGCGTGAACGCCAGCATCCAGCCGGCGACGATCGCCGGCGCGATCAGCGGCAGCGTCACGGCGACGAAGGCGTGGACCGGCTCGCAGCCGAGATCCATTGCGGCCTCCTCCAGCGAGCGATCGAGCGAGCCAAGGCGCGACTGCACGACCACCGCGACGAAGCACATGGTCAGCGTGGTGTGGGCGATCGTCACCGTCCAGAAACCGCGCTCGGCGTTCAGCGCGACGAACAGCAGCAGCAGCGACAGACCGGTGATCACCTCCGGCATCACCAGCGGTGCATAGAGCATGCCCGAGAACACCGTGCGGCCGCGAAACCTCTCTCCACGCGACAGCGCCACCGCCGCCAGCGTGCCGAGCAGCGTCGCGATGGTCGCGGAGGAAACCGCGACCCGCAGGCTCATCCAGGCCGCCTCGATCATGGCGCGATCATTGAAGAACTCGTGATACCAGCGCAGCGACCAGCCGCCCCACACCGTCACCAGGCGTGAGGCGTTAAAGGAATAGATCACGAGGATCAGAATCGGCAAATAAAGGAACGCCAGCCCCAGCGCCAGCGAGACAATGTTGAAGCGGGAGAGACGTGAGAGCTTGCGCATCGTCTCAGCGCCCCTGTTCCAGCTGCCGCTTCTGCAGCCGTTCGTACAGCAACAGCGGGACCAGCAGCACCACCAGCAGCACGATGGCCGCCGCGGAGGCCACCGGCCAGTCCTTGTTGGTGAAGAATTCGAGCCAGAGGGTCTGGCCGATCATCAGCGAATTGGAGCCGGCCAGAAGATCCGGGATGACGAACTCGCCGACGATCGGGATGAAGCACAGCAGCACGCCGGCGCCGACGCCGGGCAGCGACAACGGGAAGGTGACCAGCCAGAACACCTGCCAGGGCGGCGCACCTAGATCGCCTGCCGCCTCCTCCAGCGCCGGCTCCATCTTGGCGAGCGTGGCGTAGAGCGGCAGGATCATGAACGGCAGATAGGAATAGACGATGCCGATATACATCGCGCTGTCGGTGGAGAGCCACACCACGGGCTGGCTGACCAGATGCAGTGCCAGCAGGATCTGGTTGAGCAGGCCATCGTGCTGGAGGATGTTGATCCAGGCATAAATGCGGATCAGGAACGAGGTCCAGAACGGCACGATCACCAGCACCATCGCCACCGCCTGCCAAGTCTTCGGCAGCCGCGCCATGCCATAGGCGACGGGGTAGCCGATCAACAGCAGGAGCGCAGTCGCCGTGACGGCGACGGTGAAGCTGCGCAAATAAGCGAACACGTAGATGTCGTCGGAGATCAGCAGCCTGAAATTGTCGAGCGACAATGCGGCAAAGGCGGCCTTCAGCGCCTCCCATCCCGCCGTCAGGTCGAACACGGGCTCGTAAGGCGGCTGCGCGATCGCCGTTTGCGACAGACTGATCTTCAGCACGAAGGCAAACGGCACCAGGAAGAACAGCGCCATCCAGAGATAAGGCGCAATCGCGGCAAAGCGCGCCGGCCGCGCGAAGATGCGACGGGAGCTCATGGCGGCAGCACCACGCAATCGTCGGGCGTGAACCAGGCGACGACGCTCTGGTTCACGCTGTAGGCGTCGACGTCGATGCGCGCGCTGTTGACGACCGAAGCTTGCACCATACCGCCGGCGTCGAGCTTCACCTTATAGGTGGTGGTGCCGCCGAGATAGCAGATGTCGGCGATCACGCCCTCCAGGCTGTTGATTGCCGTTGCACGACCGGCCTCGGACACCGGCGCGCGGCGCGACAGCTTCACCTTTTCCGGCCGGATCGCGACCGACAATGTCGTCTCGCCCACCGGCTCGCGCGGCTCCGTCGCCACCAGCGTGCCCGCTTCGCGCGTGGCGATCACCAGGCGATGGCCGTCACGCAGCTTGAACTCGCCCTCGAACAGATTGACGTCGCCGACGAACTCCGCGATCCAGCGCGACCGCGGCGCCTCATAGAGTTCGCGCGGAGCCGCGACCTGCGCCAGCTTGCCGGCCTTCATCACGCCGATCCGGCTCGCCATCGTCATCGCCTCCTCCTGGTCGTGGGTGACGATGATGAAGGTCATGCCAAGCCGGCGCTGCAGCTCCATCAGCTCTCCTTGCGTGCTCTCGCGCAGCTTCTTGTCAAGCGCTGCGAGCGGCTCGTCGAGCAGCAGCAGTTGCGGCCGCCGTGCCAGCGCCCTCGCCAGCGCCACGCGCTGGCGCTGGCCGCCGGAGAGCTGGTCGGGCTTGCGCTTCTCCAGGCCTTCGAGCTTCACCAGTGCCACCATTTCCGCAACGCGCGTGGCGATGTCGGCGCGCGCCATGCCGGCGCGCTTCAGGCCGAAGGCGATGTTGTCGCGCACCGACAGATGCGGAAACAGCGCGTAGTTCTGGAACATCATGTTGATTGGCCGCTCATGCGGCAGCGCCTGCGCGATGTCCTTGCCGCCGAGCAGGATGCGCCCCTCGTCCGGCGCCTCGAAGCCGGCGAGCATGCGCAGCAGCGTGGTCTTGCCGCAGCCGCTGGGGCCAAGCAATGCGAAGAACTCGCCGGCCTTGATGTCGAGCGAGACGCCGTCCACGGCACGGAACGTGCCGAACGTCTTGGCAACGCCCTCGATGCGCAATAGCGGCTGCCCCGCTGCGGGATGTGCATCTCCGCCGGCTGCATTGGCCGCGATGTCTGGTCTGGGCAACTCGTCCGTCATGGTCCCTGCCAACCCCGAATCCGCCGCACGCTAGCGGCCGATCGTCCCCAGCTCAACCGGCTCGGGGGCGGATCGTCCCAAATTGGTCTTCATGCTGGACGGCAAAGAGCGTATGATGCGGCATGACCAAGTTGCTGGATCAAGCCGTGGAGATCGCGCGCAGTCTGCCGTCCGACGCGCAGGATGACATTGCCCGGATCGTGCTCCAGCTCGCCGGCGCAGAAGCAGCCTCTCCCGTCATCCTCTCGGACGATGAGAGATCGGCAATTGCCAGATCCAAGGAGGCCGCCGAACGAGGCGAATTCGCAACCGAGGCTCAGGTCCGCGCGACTTGGGCCAAACACCGCCTGTGAATATTCGCTATACGCTTCCGGCGCTAGCGGACCTCGATTCCATTCTGACCTACATTGCGAAGACGTCTCCTCAGGGAGCCGCGCGCGTCCAAAAGCGCATTCAGGATGTGATCAGCCTGTTAACAGCGCATCCGGAGATTGGTGTACGGACCGATGATTCGGACATCCGAAGGCTGACCACAACGCCCTACCCATTTCTCGTATTCTACGAAATCAGAGGCCGGGAGATCATCATCCACGCCATTCGTCATGGCGCTCGCGGTCCCGGCGGGATGCCGGGCAAGCGCGGCTCCGTCTAGCTTGCTCCCGCCATGAACGCCCCTAGCGCGTCGCGATCCGCCGCGGGCATGGTCAGGCCGAGCTTGGAACGGCGCCACAGGACGTCGTCGGGAAAGCGCGCCCATTCATGGTCCATGAGATAGCGAACCTCGGCGCCGGTCAGTTCGGAACCGAAGGTCGGGCCGAGTTCTTCACGTGTCTTCACCTCGCCCAGCACTGCCGGCAATCGCGAGCCATAGGCTGCGACCAGGCGCCGGGCCTGCGGCTCCGACAGAAAGCGCCAGCGGTCGCGTGCGAGGTCGACCTCCGTGTCGAAACGATCCCAGGCAAAATCGCCACCGGACAGCGCCGTGCCGGCGGTCCAGGGCGGCGACATCGGATAGAACGGCGTCAGATGCGTCACCGCCCGCTCCGCGCGCAGCCGTGAGGTGGTGACGTCACCGCCGAATATCGTGATCAGCGGCGCCTTGCGCCGGCGCGCGTGGAACAAGGTCGTGCCATCGCGTCCTCGCACAGACGCCAACGTCAGGTTGACGCCGGAGACAGTCCGGACCACGTCGGTCGGGGTGACGCGATCGCGGAAATAGCGGCTGGCGGCTTCGCAGAGATAGCCGACATCGGCTCCACGCATGGCCACGATCGCGGGATCGCCGGTGAATTCGTGCGTGACCGTGCCGATCAGGGTGAAGTCGCGTTCGAGCGGCTGAGCAAAGATCAGCCGTCCGTCGTTGTTCTGGAAGACGTAGACGTTGTCGGACTCGAACAGGCTGGGCACGATGATCTGGCTCATCTGCGTTGCTGCCAGGGGCACTTGCTGATGCCGCAGCACGGTCTCCGCGACCATCGGCGTCCACGCCCCGGTGGCGTTGGCCAACGCCCGGCTCGTGATCGTGCGGCGGTGACCACGATCGACCACCGCAAGGCGCCAGATGTCGGTTCGATCGGCGCGGACACAGCGCGCACCGGTGCTGATCACGGCGCCACGTTCTGCGGCGTCGACCGCCGTGAGCACCACCAGGCGGGAATCGTCGACGACGCAGTCCGAATATGCGAACGCCGTGCCGAACGGACGTTTCAGCGCGTTGCCGACCGGATGATGCGTGATGTCGAGGGTCGTCGCGTCAGGCAGGCCGCTCCGGCTGGAGAGGCGGTCATAAAGGAGCAGGCCGGCGCGCAGCAGCCATGGCGGACGTTCCTCGGCATGCGCGGGGATCACGAACTGCATCGGCCGGACCAGATGCGGCGCGATCTTGAGCCAGGTCCGGCGCTCAGCCAGCGCCCGGCGCACCCGCCAGAAGCCGCGCCGTTCCAGAACCGAGAGATCGCCATGGATCAGCCGCGGTGTCGCTGATGACGCCGCGCCGCCGAGATCGCCCTGTTCGAACAGGATGACCCGCAAGCCGCGGCCGGCCGCATCGCGCGCAAGGCTGACCCCGTTCAGCCCGCCGCCGATGATCGCAAGGTCGTAATCCGCCATGAGGCCGTCGAGAAGGAGCGAAGAGCCCCGTCTTCACTAGCCGGTCTTGAGCGCAAGCTCCATGACTTCGGTGCGGCCGACGAGGCCAGAATATTTTCCGATCGGCAAAGGCTTGCCGAGCAGGTAGCCCTGCACGCCGTCGCAGCCTTCCTTGGCCAGGAAGGCGAGCTGATCGAGGGTCTCTACGCCTTCCGCGATGATCGACATTTCGAGGCCGTGACCGAGATCGATCACCGCACGCACGATCGCCGCCGATTGCGGGTTGCGGCCGAGATTGATGATGAAGGCGCGGTCGATCTTGATCTTGTCGAATGGGAACGCCTGGAGATAGCTCAGCGAGGAATAGCCGCTGCCGAAATCGTCCATGGAGATGCGCACCCCGAGGGCCTTCAGCCGGCGCAGCAGCGCAAGGCCGCGGGCGAAATCCTCGATCAAGACGCCTTCGGTGATCTCCAACTCGAGCCGGCCGGGGGCAAGGCCGGTCTCGATCAGGATCGAATGGACCAGCCCGACCACGTCGCCGTGCATGAACTGCGCCGGCGACAGGTTGACCGCGACCTGGAGCGGTTTCGGCCAGGACGCCGCCTCGCGGCAGGCCTCGCGCAGGATCCACTCGCCCATCTCGACGATCAGGCCGCTTTCCTCCGCGATCGGAATGAACTCGGCCGGCGAAACTTGGCCGCGCACCGGATGCTGCCAGCGCGCCAATGCCTCGAAGCCGATGATCTCGCTCTCGGCGACGCTGTTGCCGGCGACGCCCTGCGGCTGGAAGGCGAGCGAGAGCTCGCCGTTCTTGATCGCCATCGAGAGGTCCTGATGCAGCACGCGGCGATCGCGGATCTGCTGGTCCATCTCCGGCTGATAGAGGCTGATCGTGCCGCGTGACTTCTGCTTGGCGCGGAACAGGGCCGCACCGGCATTGGCGAGCAGCGAGGCGCCATCAGCGCCGTTATGCGGGAAGATCGACATGCCTGTGGTGATACCTGCGCGGACCGGGCGGCCGTCGATCTGGAATTCGCGGGCGACGGCTTCGCCGATCTGCTGCGCCAGCGCCAGGCCCGCCTGCGGCTGCTTGCCGTCGATGATCAGGCCGAACTCGTCGCCCGACAGGCGCGCCACCACCCCGCCGCGTGCGGAGTCCAGGAGCCGGTGGGCCACCTCGATCAAGAGCTTGTCGCCGAGCGCATGGCCGAAGACGTCGTTGACCTCCTTGAGGCCGTCGAGATCGACGCAGAGGACGGCGAACTCCTCGCTGGTGCCTTCGCAGGCCTCGATCATCTGGGTCAGCGCCTGCAGGAAGGCGGCGCGGTTCGGCAGGTCGGTGAGGCCGTCGTGATAGGCCATGTGCGCCATGCGCGACTCGGTCTGCCGGCGATCGGTGACGTCCTCGTGGGTCTTGATCAGATATTGCGGTTCGCCGTCATCGTTCAGCACGGTGGCGCGGCGGGTCAGGAACAGGCGCAGGCCGTCCTTTGTCGAGATCGGATGCTCCTCGGAGATCATCCCGCGCTTCTTGATCGCGGCCTCGTCGCGCGCGATGATCAGCTTGGCTTCCTTCGGATTGAAGATATCGGCGGCGGTCAGGCCCGTGGTTTCCTCGCGCCTGCGGTTGAGGATCGACTCGGCGCTGCGGTTGGCGAGCAGATAGCGGCCGTCCTTGACCTGCTCCACGATCAACGCCACCGGGATGTTGTCGACCACGAGCTCGAGGAACCTCTTGGTGCTCTCCAGCTCCTGCGACAGCGAGCGGCGGTCCGTGATGTCCTCGAACACCAGCAGCAGGAATCCGGGCTTGTTGCCGTCATTGCGGACCGCGATCCGGATCGAGGCGACCATGCGCCGCTCTCCGCCCCGCTCGACCTCGAATTCATTGCGGAACTGGCCGTCCGGCGAATCGAGCGCCGCGCGGTCAGTCGCCTCGATGGTAGCCGCCGAGCCCGGCGCGAACAGCTCGCGCGCATTCTTGCCGACGACATGATCCCGCGAGAAGCCCCAGAACCGCTCATAGGCCGTATTCGCGAAGATATAGCGGCCGTCCTCGATGTTCTTGGCGGCGACACAGGCCGGCACGTTGTCCAGCACCGTCTCCAGGAATTGCTTGGTGGAGGCGAGCTGTTGCGACAGCCTGCGCTCTTCGCTGACGTCGAGATGCGTCGCCACCGAGCCGCCGTTCGGGAGCACGAAGAACTTCACCAGGATGGCCCGTCCGTCCGGCATTTCGGTGATCAAGCCGTTGGTGCTTGACGCCTTCTGGTAGAACTCCTCGTCGGTAGCGGCATCCAGCACCCCCCGCCGGCGCCGCAGCTCGAGAAGGTCGTGGCCGGTCATGTTGGGCCGGATCTCCGACCGCGTCAGGCCATAGATCTCGAGGTAGCGGTCGTTGCAGAAGATGACGCGCCGCTGCGCATCCGTCATCACCACGCCCTGGTTGAGATTGTTCATGGCGGAGGAGACGAAGGCATTGCGCCGCAACTGCAAGCGCCGGGTCCGGCGCAGCGAAGAATGGATCCACAGTACGATCGCGGCGAGGAACGAGCAGAGAACGATGCCCGCAATCAAGGCTTCCCAGATTACGCTGGGATTGAGCCTGGCGAGATCAGCCGGAGCGGCGAAGGCGTCCGACAGCGCAAAGGCGCGCGCAGGCGCGACCGCGCCGGCCAGGCACACGACGGCCTGCACAGCAATCGGAAGCGTGCTGCCCACGTGCCAGTTCTTCTCAGCCATCAGCCACCCGCGATTTCAACGTCGGATTGTCTGGCTTCACGGGTTTGGATCGGGTAAACGCCTGTACGTGCAACAGAAAAATGTGACGCGAAACACGGCAATTGCCCTGACATGATAAACGCCTCCTTAACGGAAAACGGCCGCACGCCCGCCTCTGCAGCCCTCCTGCCACCGGCTCCTCCAGCGGACCGCCTGCACAATCATGGATAGGGTCGACTGCGTCGTCATCGGAGCCGGCGTGGTCGGGCTCGCGGTGGCTCGAAGGCTCGCGCAGGCCGGGCGCGAGGTCATCGTGCTCGAGGAAGCCGAGGCCATCGGCACCATCACGTCATCACGCAACAGCGAGGTGATCCATGCCGGTATCTACTACCGCGCCGGGAGCTGGATGGCGCGCATGTGCGTGGACGGCAAGCACGCGCTCTATCGCTACTGCGCCGAACGCGGCATCCCGCACAAGAATTGCGGCAAGCTGATCGTCGCGACCAGTGCGAAGGAGACGGAAAAGCTGCAATCGATCAAGGCGCATGCTGAAGCCAACGGCGTGCTCGACATGGAGCTGCTTTCGGGCGAGGCCGCACGCGCGCTGGAGCCGGCGCTCGCCTGCGACGCCGCACTGCTGTCGCCCTCGACCGGCATCATCGACAGCCACGCCTACATGCTCTCGCTGCGCGGCGAAGCCGAGGACGCGGGCGCGGCCTTCGCGTTCCACACGCCCCTGGTCCGCGCCAAGGCAGCCGCCGGCGTGATCGAGATCGAAGCCGGCGGCGAAGCGCCGATGACCCTGCAATGCAGCCTCCTCGTCAACGCCGCAGGGCTGTCGGCGACGATGGTGGCGCGCAACATCGAGGGCATGCCGCTGGACCGCATTCCGCCGGCCTATCTCGCCAAGGGAAACTATTTCAGTTGCAATGCCAGGGCGCCGTTCTCGCGCCTGATCTACCCGGTGCCCGAGCCCGGCGGGCTGGGTGTGCACCTGACGCTGGACATGGCGGGGCAGGCCCGCTTCGGGCCCGACGTCGAGTGGATCGAGACGATCAACTACGAGGTCGACCCGTCACGTGCCGAGCGCTTCTACCCTGCGATCCGCAGATATTGGCCGACGCTGCCCGACGGCGCGTTGATGCCGAGCTATTCGGGCATCCGTCCGAAGATCGTGCCCCCGGCGGTGGCCACGCAGGATTTTCTGATGCAGGGCCCGCGCGATCACGGCGTCACAGGTCTGATCAACCTGTTCGGCATCGAATCGCCGGGGCTGACGTCGTCGCTCGCGATCGCGGATCACGTTGCCGAGCTCGCAGACATCTAAGCGCCGTGCGAATAAGCGTCGTGCAAACATCTTTGCACGGCGCGTGCGTCCTCGCAGCAGGGATGAGCGCAAAGGCGTCATCCCTGCGGGAAGGGTTAGATCAACTCTACATTGTTACGGGGGTACTAGTGGAGCGTGTCGCCAGATTGCTTCAGACGCTCGATCTGGTCCTTGACCATCAACTTCCGGCGCTTCAACTCAACAATTTGCAGGTCGTCTGTTGAAAGGTGCACGAGAGCTTCGTGCAATTCGTTTTCGAGAAGTTTGTGCTTCCGCTCCAATTCAACAAGATGTGCCTGAATTGTCATTCGAAACCTCCTCGGTAGGGTTGAACCTCAGGATTCGATCCGGACGAGCAAGTCTACATCACCGATTCGTTCTGTCGACGGATATCCGTCGTCGCTCCGTCATTTTTGAAAATTCATATGTAACGAAGCGTGAGTACGGGAACCGCGCGGGAAAAATCCATGATATCAATGCGCTTGCGCCGCCCCTCGGCGATCCGCAGAAATATGTTGCGGGAGATCGTCGAGCGGCGGCCCGAGATCGCTTGCGATCACGCCGCGCAAGGACGATAATTTCCACAGGGCATCCACAGCCCAGATCTCACGCCTATCGGTTTTCGGCCACCGCAGACATGACCAATGAAGACGAGCGTGAGCTCGAAGCCGAGCTCACCCGGTTGCAGCAGGAACACCGAGATCTCGATGCGGCGATCGATGCATTGCATCAATCGCCCGCCCCCGACCTGTTGCGGCTACAGCGGTTGAAGAAACGCAAGCTGTTGCTGCGCGATCGCATCGCGTTCATCGAAGACCAGATCACACCCGACATCATTGCCTGAGCGTGTTGAGCCGATCTCGCGGCCGCTCGCCGCATCTGAATCCGCTTGACTCGAAAAGAACAAAATAGGAACATTCGACACCCCAGCGCCGCGGAAAACGCCGGCGGACGAGGCCAAGGGACCACGCCAAAGAACACGCCAGACAAGGCAGAAGGACCACGCAGATGCCGGCAACCGCCCTTCTCGACAACAGCCATTATGAACAAGCCTGCGATCAGGCGATCGCGATGTGCGACGGCAATCTGCGCAGCACCATCAAGGCGCTGATCATGGCCAACGAATATCTCGAGACGGAGCTGGAAGAATTGCAGGCGGCGATTGCCGCCGGCTGCATTCCCGAGACCTCGCGGAGCAAGAGCAGCGCCGCCTGAGCTTCACCATTGGAGCGCAACGCCATGTCAGATGTAACCTATTACGTTGCAATGCCCTTCCTGATCGATGCCGATGGCTCGCCGGTCGCCGGCGCCGCCGAGGAATGCCAGAGCTCCTCGGCAGCGTTGCGGCGCGCCGAGGCCTTGTCGCGTGGTGCAGGCAACATCGGTGCGGTTGCATTCAGCCGCAGCGGCGACCCGATGACCGGCGAGTTCGGCGACGCCACGCTGCTGCGCAAATTCGGCAACGTGCCGGAAGATCTGGCCACGCTGTAACGTCACCTGCTCACCAGCCTGATCCGCGGCTCGTGCCGCCGGTGCGCCTTGCGCACATACATGGCGGCATCGGCCTCCTCCAGGGCACGGCCGGCGTCGGACTGCGCTCCCAGCAGCGCCACGCCGGCGGAAGCGCCAGCAGTCACCTGCTGGCCCCGAAAGGTGAATGACAGCTCGTCGACCGCCTGCTCGAAGATGGCGGCCTTCGCCATGGCGTCGGTCTCGCTGAGATTCCACAGCAGCAGCGCGAACTCGTCGCCTCCGAGACGGCCCACCACGTCCGAGGCGCGGACCTGACGCGTCAGCGTCGCCGCAATCGCCTTGAGCACCTCGTCGCCGGCAGCGTGTCCAAAGGAATCGTTGATCGGCTTCAGCCGATCGACGTCGAGCACGATCAGCGCCCCGCTGGCGCGGTAGCGCTTCATATAGGCAACGGCACGTTGGAGCGCGCGCTCGAACCCGCGCCGGTTCGGAATCTCCAGGAGGAAATCGGTGTCGGCGGCCGCCTCGAGCTCCGCGACCCGGCGCTCGGCCGCCTTGAGCTTGCTCCGCAAGCCGCGGATGATCGCCTTGGTTGTATCCGTGGCCGCATCGGGCGGCGTTCGCCGCTGCCGCGGCCCGGCGGAGCGCTTGGCAGCAGCTTTGGAGCGGGTGGCGCTGGTCTTCCGGCCCATTTTGGCCTTCGCAGCACGCGCCCTTTTTGGCTTCTTCATGGGCATCCTGCTCAATGAAGGCTTGCGGGGATTCACCAAGACAGGATAGTGCATTCCCTTCTCCTTGCCACCGCCTTGCGAGCCGCCGGCCGGAACCATTAATCTGGCCTATCTTTCTGTTTTCCGAGCACAATTGACGTCATGACCGCGCCGATCGCCATCATCATGGGAAGCCAGTCGGACTGGGACACGATGCGGCATGCCGCCGATACGCTCGCCGCGCTCGGCGTCTCCGCCGATACCCGCATCGTTTCGGCACACCGCACCCCCGACCGCCTGTTCGCTTTCGCCAAGGGCGCCAAGGCCGCCGGATACAAGGTCATCATCGCCGGCGCCGGCGGCGCCGCGCATCTGCCCGGCATGGCGGCCGCGCTGACGGAACTGCCGGTGTTCGGCGTGCCCGTCGAATCGAAGACGCTCAAGGGCCTCGATTCGCTATATTCGATCGTGCAGATGCCCGCAGGCATCCCCGTCGGCACCCTCGCCATCGGCAAGGCCGGCGCGATCAACGCGGCGCTGCTGGCCGCCTCCGTGCTGGCGCTGTCCGACCCGGCCCTGGCGAATCGCCTTGCCGCCTGGCGCAAGGCGCAGACCGATGCGGTGGCCGAGCACCCGGAGGACAAGGCGTGACCGAGGCTAGGCAGGTTACGCTGAAGCCCGGTGACACCATCGGAATCCTCGGCGGCGGACAGCTCGGCCGGATGCTCGCGATGGCTGCGGCGCGGCTCGGGCTGCGTTGTCAGGTGTTCTCGCCCGATCCGGATTCGCCGGCCTTCGACGTGGTCCTGAATGCGACCTGCGCCGAATATGCCGATGTCGAAGCGCTCGAGCTGTTCGCCAATGACGTCGACGTCATCACCTACGAATTCGAGAACGTGCCGTCGGCGGCCGCGATGGTGCTGGATGCCCGCCGCCCCGTGCTGCCCAACCGCAAGATCCTCGAGACCACGCAGGACCGGCTGGCGGAGAAGGATTTCGTGACGAAGCTCGGCATCGGCACCGCAGCCTATGCGGACGTGACGTCGGTCGCGTCGCTGCGCGAGGCGATCGTCAGGATCGGGCTCCCGGCCGTGCTGAAGACCCGCCGGTTCGGTTATGACGGCAAGGGCCAGGCCATCATCCGCGAGGGCGACGACATCGCGAAGGTGTGGACCAGCCTTGCCACCAAATCGGCGATCCTGGAAGCCTTCGTGCCGTACGAGCGCGAGATCTCCGTGATCGCCGCGCGCTCCGCCACGGGCCAGGTCGAGTGTTTCGACGTCACCGAGAACGAGCACCGCGACCACATCCTGAAGATCTCGCGCGCACCCGCGCAGATTCCCGATTCGCTCGCCGAGGACGCGCGCAGCATCGCCGGCAAGATCGCAAGCGCGCTCGACTATGTCGGCGTCCTCGCCGTCGAGATGTTCGTGCTCGCCAATGGCGCCGGGCCCAAGGTGCTGGTGAACGAGATCGCCCCGCGCGTGCACAATTCCGGGCACTGGACGCTGGACGGCGCCTCCGTCTCGCAATTCGAGCAGCACATCCGCGCCATCGCCGGCTGGCCGCTCGGCAAGCCGGTGCGCCACGGCGAAATCGTCACCATGACCAATCTCATTGGCGATGAGATCAACGACTACGGCAAATGGCTGACCGTGCCGGGCGCGACCGTGCACATCTACGGCAAGGGCACCCCGCGCCCCGGCCGCAAGATGGGCCACGTCACCGAAGTCCGGCCGACCAAGGGCAAGTGAGGGGACCGCAGCAAGCGCTGCGATCCCGCTTTGCGCGAAAACGCTCTACGCCGTCTTTACGCCCGCGACGATGCCTGCGGGCTCCTCGCTGAGCCAGCGATAGATCACCCCGCCGAGCGCGCCGCCGATCAGCGGCGCGACCCAGAACATCCAGAGCTGCGCCATCGCCCAGCCGCCGACGAACAGCGCCGGGCCGGTGCTGCGCGCCGGATTCACCGAGGTGTTGGTGACGGGGATACTGACGAGATGGATCATGACCAGCGCGAGGCCGATCGCGAGCGGCGCGAAGCCCGCGGGCGCACGGCCATGGGTGGCGCCCATGATGATGAACAGGAACATCATGGTCATCACCACCTCGGTCAGGAAGCACACGATCATGCTGTACTGGCCGGGCGAATGCGCGCCATAGCCGTTGGACGCGAAGCCCTTGGTGACATCGAAGCCGGGCGCACCGCTCGCGATGACATAGAGCAGCCATGCGGCCACGATCGCGCCCGCCACCTGGGCGATCACATAGGGCAGGATCTGGCCAGCCGGAAAACGGCCGCCGGCGGCGAGGCCGACGGTGACGGCCGGATTGAGATGGCACCCCGAGACGTGCCCGATCGCGTAGGCCATGGTGACGACGCTCAGGCCGAACGCGAGGGATACACCGACCAGGCCAATGCCGACCTGGGGGAAGCCGGCCGCGATCACCGCGCTGCCGCAACCTGCGAATGTGAGCCAAAAGGTGCCGATGGCCTCAGCTGCATATTTTTTCACGTCCATGTGGCGTCTCCCCTGATTTCAGTTCCGGATCAGCTTCCGGAAAACGGCCCACGTTCTGGCGCCAAATCACCCAAATCGCGACCGTACGGAGGTATTTTCGCCGCATTTAATGGCCGAACTTGGTCCAAATCCCCGCTTGGCCGGTGGACATCCAGGGTTTTGTCTGATACATCCGCGCGCTCAAGGTTAAGGGCTTGCGCGTTTCGCCTTCCCCTTTGACTTACCAGAATTCAAATCCGATCCACCTGAAGAGGATGCCGCGTGCAGGTTCTCGTTCGCGATAACAATGTCGATCAAGCCCTCAAGGCGCTGAAGAAGAAGATGCAGCGCGAGGGAATTTTCCGCGAGATGAAGCTCCGCGGTCATTACGAGAAGCCCTCCGAGAAGAAGGCCCGTGAAAAGGCCGAAGCCGTGCGCCGCGCGCGCAAGCTGGCCCGCAAGAAGCTGCAGCGCGAAGGCCTGCTGCCGATGAAGCCGAAGCCGGTGTTCGGCGCCGGCCCCGGCGGTGACCGCGGTGGTCGCGGCGGCCCGGGAGCCGGTCCGCGCGGACCGCGCTGATCGACCTCGTTTAGCAAGACTTCAGTTTTCGATGACGCGGGCCCCTGGCCCGCGTTATTGTTTTGTGAGCGGTGCCCTTCTGGGACGGGGCGCTGCCGATGCGGCACCAAAGCGTGATGAGGTTGCTCGAATTATCATTGCGCTCTCGTCCCGCTGTCACTTTCCGGATGCTCTGGCACGAGCGAAGCGTAAATGGCCTCCCCCTTCCCCGAGCGCGGCATGCCGCGGCGATGCCAGATCTGGCAGCGGCCGTTCGCGCTGGTAGTGGTGGGAATCGCGCTGTGCGGCTGCTCCTTCGACCTGGGCTCGCTGATGCCCGAGAAGGAGAAGCCTCAGGAGGCGCCCAAGGCAGCCGCGACGGCAGCCACGACCACCGAAAGCGCGGTCAGCCCAGGCAATGTCAGCGAAGCCCAGGCCCATACGGCAAAGGCCCAGTCCCTGGCGAAATCGGGCGAGATTGCAGCTGCGCTCGACGAGTTCAATCGCGCAATCGGCCTCGATCCCTACAATGCCCAGGCGCTCTATGGCCGTGCCTTGATCTATCAGGGCAAGAACCAGCACGATTTCGCGATCGCAGATTTCAGTGCTGCGAGCGGGCTCAACCCGCAGAAGGTCGAGCCGCTACTCGGCCGCGCCACCAGCTATCTCGCACTCGGTAAGGCCAAGGAGGCCGCAGCCGATCTGGACGAGGCGTCCGAGGCCGATCCACACAACGCGCAAGTCTGGACCACGCGCGGACAGGCTTATGAGCGGCTGGGCGACAGGGCCAAGGCAGCGGCGTCCTACACCAAGGCTGTCGCGCTTCGCCCACGCGACGACGCCGCCCGCAGCGGCCTTGCCCGCGTCGGCGGCTGACAGCGCGGCTCCGCCGCCGCTTTAATCGGGGGTGGCGCCCTTCGGCAGCACTGCTTGGAACATCGACTTCATGCCCGACAGCATCTCGTCGGCGACATTCGTCTTTTTCGGCCGCGGCAGAGCGCCACCGGCATCGGCACGAAGGTCGAGCGGCGGCGCGATCACCGGCACGGGAATATCGGCCGGCGGGGTCACCCGGGTTGGATCGTCCTTGCCGATCGAAGCCGTGTAGGGCGGGCTGCCCTGTGACGCACCGCCATTGCCATAGGCTTCGGATGAGGGCGTCGACACCGTGATCGGCGGCGGCAGCGGGCGGACCATGGACGGCTCCGCCGAGATGACACGCGGGGTCTCCGGCGTACGGGCAGCTTCCCGTACGGCCGGCTCCGCCGGCCTCTCGGCCGGCTTGGTTTCGGCAGATTTGGTTTCAGAGGACTTGGGTTCAGAGGACTTGGGTTCAGAGGATCTGCCCTCGGCGGCCCTGCCCTCGGGCGACTTGCGCAACCGCTCGATGGCGGCGCGCGCGAGATCGTTGGCATCAGGGGCCGGGGACGCAGCCGGCGCCGAATTGGCCTCCACGACGGCCGGAGCGGCCGGAGCCGGATTGGACTTGGCAGCGGCTTTCTCACGCGACGGCGTACGGCCGCGCGGACCGGTCTCGGCGGGAGCCACATCCGCGGCCTTGGTCTCGGCAGCGGGCTGATGATCGGCGGGCTTCTCGGCCGCGGCCTTGTCCGTAACGCTCTTCTCGGAGACGCCCTTCTCGGAGACGCCCTTGGCCTTGACGCCGGGCGCGGGAAGGTTGGCGGTGTCGGTCGGCTTGCCCTCGCTGCCAGCCTGGGCCGGCGCCGTCACGGCGGCCGGAGCATCGGGGGCGGGCTTGGCATTGATGTAGTGGTTAACGATGTAAGCCCCGATGATCGTCGCGAGCACCGAGGGGAAAATATCCATCGAGATTTTAGCGAGGTATTTCAGCATTTCTCGGCCACTCCCCGCGCGATCTGATGCGGGAACTTTAGGGCATTGTGAGGGATCAACTGCGACGGATCGATGGCAAACAGTCGGGCCAACTTACGGTTTTAGCTCGATTTCAAGGAACACGATCTCGGTTGAGGTTTCGTTAAGTACGTCATGCTGGACACCGGCCTTGCGGAAATAGGATTTCCCCGCCGCAAGCTGCGCCCTGGACCGCTCGCCATTCGGCGCCACGATGGTCATTTCCCCCGCTACGACGGGAACAATCACGTAGTCCATGCCATGGGTGTGATGTCCGGTCGCGCTGCCCGGCGCAAGCCGCCATTCGGTGACCCGGACCTCTTCGTTGTCGACCTGAACCTCGGACGTGGCGGCAAGCATTGGAACTCCCCCTATCGCGCTTCAGGGCACGAAAACCATGAACACGTAGACCGCAAATACCACCATATGGACCAGTCCGAACAGGACGTTGGTCCTGCCCGTGCCGAAGGTCAGCATACTCAGGAAGAAGGTCAGGAGCATGAGCACGCTGCCCTGGGCGTTGAGGCCGAGCTCGAGCTCCTTGTCGAGCGCATAAGTGGCGACCCCGACGGCCGGGATCGTCAGCCCGATGGTCGCCAGCGAGGAGCCCAGCGCGAGGTTGATGCTCTTCTGGAGATCGTTCTTGCGGGCCGCCGACACGGCCGCGACGCCTTCCGGCATCAGGATCAAGAGTGCGACCAGAAGTCCGGTAAAGGCCGGCGGCGCGCCGATCTTGACCGCAACGGCGTCGACCACCAGCGAGAACTTCTTGGAGAGCAGCACGACCGCCAGCAGCGCGATCAGCAGCAGCACGACGCTGAGCACCAACGTCCTGCCCGACAGATGCGCCTCGCCGCTACCACCGCCCGCCCGCTCGTGGACGAAATAGTCCTTGTGCAGGACGGTCTGGGTGTAGAGGAACACCCCGTACAGCGCGAGCGTGACCACGTCGACGAAGCCGAGCTGGACCGCCGAATAGACCGGTCCGGGCGTGGTGGTGGTGTAATTCGGCATGATCAGCGTGATGGTCGCGAGCGCGAACAGCACGCTGAGATAGACGTTGGCGCCGGAGAGCTGGAAACCCTGCTCGCGATAGCGCAGGCCGCCGATGAAGATGCAGAGCCCGACGAGGCCGTTGCAGACGATCATGACGACGGCGAACACGGTGTCACGGGCCAGTGCCGGGGCGGGCTTGTCGCCCAGCATGATCGTGGTGATCAGCGCCACCTCGATGATCGTCACCGACAGCGTAAGCACCAGCGTGCCATAGGGTTCGCCGACCCGCTCCGCGATCACCTCGGCATGATGGACCGCGGCAAACACCGTGCCGAACAGGATGACGAGAAGGACGATGGCGAAGACGAGCCCGCCGAGCGACAGCGTGAACACGTAATCCGTGGCGCTGACGGCTGCGAACAACAGCATGGCCAGCGCCGGAAAGATCCAGGCCGTCCGGGGCATCGGATTATGCGCGCTCATCCACCGCTTCCATTTGCTTGGATCAGCAGTAGCAAATCAGGCGCGAGATTCAATGCCAGTGCAGGATCGGCGCGATCGGCAGCAGCGTCAGCAGCAGGAAAAGCGGGATCAGCACGGCGCCGGCGCGCAGGAAATAGCCGAAGAAGCTCGGCATCTCGATGCCGTTCTCGCGGGCAATGCTGCTCACCATGAAGTTCGGTGCATTGCCGATATAGGTGAGTGCCCCCATGTAGACCGCGCCCATGGAGATCGAGGCGAGCGTACCCGAGAGCTGATGCATCAGCACCTGCGGATTGCCGCCAGCGAGCTCGAAGAACAACAGATATGTCGGCGCATTGTCGAGGAACGCGGACATCAGGCCGGTGAACCAGAAATAGACGACCTCGCGCGGCGCACCGTCCGGCGCGGTCACCGCCGACAGCAGCCAGGCGAACGCGCCCTGATGGCCGGCATTGAGCATGGCAATGACCGGGATGATGGCGACAAAAATGCCCGCGAACAGTTTTGCGACCTCGCGGATCGGCTCCCAGGTGAAGCCGTTGGCCTGCCTGTGCTCGTCCGGCGTCAGCCACACCGACAGCGCCGCGATCGCCAGCAGCGCCAGATTGCGCGCAACGTCCTCCAGTTCCAGCTTGGTGCCGAAAATGTCGAAGGCGATGTCGGGCTTCCACATCGCCGAGGCGAGAAGACTCGCGACGATGGCTGCGATCAGCACCAGATTGACGAGGCCGCGGATGCGCAACGGCTCTCCGCGGCCTGTGTCGGCCGGCGGCGGCTCGCTGCGAAAGCGCCAGACGTCGATGACGGCGAAGATCGCGAGCAGCAGCCCGGCCACGATCGCGGTCTGCAGCCAGATGGTCCGCGTCGTCCAGAAGAAGTCGACGCCGTGCAGGAAGCCGACGAACAGCGGGGGATCGCCGAGCGGGCTCAGCGCGCCGCCGACATTGGCGACCAGGATGATGAAGAAAATGACGACATGGGCGTTGTGACGTCGCGGCCGGTTGGCGCGAATCAAGGGGCGGATCAGGATCATCGCCGCACCGGTGGTGCCGACGATGCTCGCTCCTACCGTGCCGAGCGCGAGGATGCCCATATTGGTCGCTGGTGTCGCCTTGATGTCGCCGGTGATGAGGACGCCGCCGGCCACGACATAGAGCGCGAACAGCAGCACGATGAAGCCGAGATATTCGGCGAGCATGGCGTGCACGAGCGCCGCCAGTGTCGCTGCGCTGCCGGCAAAGACGATGAGCGCGGCGAGTGCCAGCAGCGACCAGCCCGCAGTGATCTTGCCGTAATGATGATGCCAGATCTTTGGAAACAGCAGCGGGCCCAGCGCGATCGACAGCAGCAGGCCAGCAAAGGGCAGCGCATAGGGCCAGCGCATCGCCGCGCCGTCGAGTCCGGTTGCCGCAAACGCATTCTGCGGCAGAAGCGTCAGGCAGACAACGGCGAGCGCAGAACCGCAACGTGCAAACGAGCTGTCAGCTGCCAATGAAATTTCTCGCTGTTTCGATCGCGCCAAATTGATCGAGATTTTCGTGTCCGCCGCCCTCTATGCGAACCAACCGCTTGGGCTCTCGGGCGAGTGCGAACAGACGCTCTCCGAACGCGATCGGAATGACAAGATCGTTGGTGCCATGCATCACGAGGAGCGGCACAGTGACGCGCGCAATGCGCTCGTCGGAATGGAAGGGATCGCGCATCAGCAGGCGGACTGGAACGTACCAGAACGATGCAGCCGCAATGTCGGCGGTCGATGTATAGGGCGCCTCCAGGATGAGTTTTCCAACGCGGCGCTCCGAGGCGATGGCAACCGCGACGCCCGTCCCGAGCGAAAATCCCCAAGCAACGATTCGTTCCGCCTCATAGCGCGCGGTCGTGAAAGCATAGGCGGCCGCAGCGTCGCGCAGCAGCCCCTGCTCGCTCGGCGCCCCGCTCGAGCCGGCGTAACCGCGATAGGACAGCGCGACGAGACCAGTGCCGTCGGCCGTCATCGCCTTGAAGCGGCTGATGGGGCCGGCAAGGAAATCGCCATTGCCCGGAAAGTACAGGATCACGGGGCGGCCGGGCTTCGCCGGCACGTGCCAGATGATGATCTTCTCGCCGTCAGACGTCGTCAGGATGTGCTCTTCCGCCTCGGGCAGGCCCGCGGCATCGGGGGCGGTGCGGCCGACGCGCGGGATCGGAAACAGCATCTCGCGCTGGCGGACATACAGCACGAGCAGACCGGCGCAATAGACGGTCACGAGCAGGATGGCGATCCACTTGACGATGGTCATGATGCGCGGCCGGCCTTTCGGCTCACGGCTTGCGACGGCTCCGCAGCAATTTGATGACCTCCGGCCGGAGCCTCGCCGGAACGTCGCGGCAGCCGCACGCAGCCTTGTGGGCGGCGTGCCAGCCGACGCGCTGCTCGCGCGTCGCCTTCACTGCCATGCGATAGGACCGGTGCCATTCCTTGTCGATGGCCGCGGTCCCGCGCGCCTCGCGCTACATCGCCTTGACGATGTTCTCGGTGACCTTCTTGGCGTCGCCGAGCAGCATCATGGTGTTGTCGCGGTAGAACAGCGGATTGTCGATGCCGGCATAGCCGGAGGCGAGCGAGCGCTTGATGAACATCACGGTGCCAGCCTTCCAGACCTGGAGCACCGGCATGCCGTAGATCGGCGAGGTCTTGTCTTCTTCGGCGGCCGGGTTGGTGACGTCGTTGGCGCCGATCACGAAGGCGATGTCGGCCTGCGCGAATTCGGAGTTGATGTCCTCGAGCTCGAACACCTCGTCATAGGGCACGTTGGCTTCAGCCAGCAGCACGTTCATGTGGCCGGGCATGCGCCCCGCCACCGGGTGAATGGCATATTTCACCTCGACGCCTTCCTTCTTGAGGATGTCGCCCATTTCGCGCAACGCATGCTGGGCCTGCGCCACCGCCATGCCGTAGCCGGGCACGATGATGACCTTCTGCGCATTCTTCATGATGAAGGCCGCATCGTCGGCCGAGCCGAGCTTGGCCGGCTTCTGCTCGCCGCTGCCGCCGCCGGCAGCCGCGGTCTCACCGCCGAAGCCGCCGAGGATCACCGAGACGAAGGACCGGTTCATCGCGTGGCACATGATGTAGGACAGGATCGCGCCCGAGGAGCCGACCAGCGCGCCGGTGATGATCAGCGCGGAATTGCCGAGCGTGAAGCCGATGCCGGCGGCAGCCCAGCCCGAATAGGAGTTCAGCATCGAGATCACGACCGGCATGTCGGCGCCGCCGATCGGAATGATCATGAGCACGCCGAGCACCAGCGCCAGGATGGTGATCATCCAGAAGTCGAACGCGCCGCCGGTGAGGACGAGACGGACGACGAAGAACACCAGCGCCACGGCCAGCGCGATGTTGATGGCGTGCCGGAACGGCAGGATGATCGGCGCGCCGCTCATGCGCGCGGACAGCTTGAGGAACGCGATCACCGAACCGGTGAAGGTCAGCGCGCCGATGGCGACGCCGAGCGACATCTCGACCAGGCTGGAGGCATGAATGGCGCCGGGCTTGCCGATGTCGAAGGCCTCCGGCGCGTAGAACGCGCCGGCCGCGACCAGCACCGCGGCCATGCCGACCAGCGAGTGGAAGGCGGCGACCAGTTCCGGCATCGAGGTCATCGGCACGCGACGGGCGATCACTGCACCGATGCCGCCACCGATCGCGACCGCGAGGATCACGAGGACCCAGGCCACGCCGTCGGCCGGCGGATGGCTCGCGAGCGTGGTGGCGACCGCGATCGCCATGCCGATCATGCCGAACAGATTGCCCTGGCGCGACGATGCCGGGCTCGACAGCCCGCGCAGCGACAGGATGAACAGCACCCCCGCCACGAGATACAAGAATGCAGAGAGATTGGCGCTCATCTCAGGTCCCCATTGATCCCTTCAGCCCGAGGTGGCCGCTTACTTCGACTTCTTCTTGTACATCGCCAGCATACGCTGGGTGACAAGGAAGCCGCCAAAAATGTTCACGCAGGCGAAGATGAGCGCGACGAAGCCGAAGCCGCGCGCCCAGCCCGAGCCGCTCGAAACCATGCCGACGCCGACCGCGAGCAGTGCGCCGACCACGATCACCGATGAGATCGCGTTGGTCACGCTCATCAGCGGCGTGTGCAGCGCGGGCGTCACCGACCACACCACGAAATAGCCGACGAACACGGCGAGGACGAAGATCGACAGCCGGAAGATGAAGGGATCGACGAGTTGTGCAGCATGCTCCATGACGACTCTCCTTACACCTTCGACTGGAAGTTCGGGTGGATCACGGCGCCGTCCTTCGTGAGCGCGGTGGCCTTGACCAGTTCGTCGTCCCAGTTGACGGCGAGCTTCTTCTCCTTCTTGTCGACCATGGTCTCGATGAAGGAGAACAGATTGCGTGCGTAGAGGCTGGAGGCCGAGGCCGCGACGCGGCCGGCGACGTTGGTGTAGCCGACGATCTTGATGCCATCGAGATCGACGACCTCGCCCGGCTTCGCACCCTCGACATTGCCGCCGCGCTCGACGGCGAGATCGACCAGCACCGAGCCCGGCTTCATCGACCTGACCATCTCGGCGCTGACGAGCTTCGGCGCGGGCCGGCCCGGAATCAGCGCGGTCGTGATCACGATGTCCTGCTTCTTGATGTGCTCGGCGGTGAGCGCGGCCTGCTTGGCCTGGTACTCCTTGGACATTTCCTTGGCGTAGCCGCCGGCGGTCTGCGCGTTCTTGAACTCCTCGTCCTCGACGGCGAGGAATTTAGCTCCGAGCGATTCCACCTGCTCCTTGGTCGCGGGACGAACGTCCGTCGCGGTCACGACAGCGCCGAGACGGCGGGCGGTCGCGATCGCCTGCAGGCCGGCGACGCCGACGCCCATCACGAACACCTTCGCGGCAGGGACGGTACCGGCCGCCGTCATCATCATCGGAAAGGCGCGGCCGAAGGCCTCGGCGCCCTCGATCACGGCGCGGTAACCAGCGAGGTTCGCCTGCGACGACAGCACGTCCATCACTTGCGCGCGCGTGATGCGCGGCATCAATTCCATCGCGAAAGCGGAAACGCCTGCGTCGGCGATCGTCTTCAGCGCGGCCTCGTTGCCGTAGGGATCCATGATGGCGATGACGAGCGCACCGCGCTTGTACTGCGCAAGCTCGGAGGCTTCAGGGCGCTTCACCTTGATGATGATGTCGGCATCCTTCAGCGCGTCAGCGCTGACCGTGGCGCCCACGGCGGTGAACTCGGAATCCGGCAGGCCAGATTTGAGGCCGGCACCCGGCTCGACGGCGATCTCGGCGCCTAACGCCTTGAACTTCTTCACCGTATCAGGCGAAGCGGCGACACGCGGCTCCGACAGATCGATTTCCTTGGCAACGGCAATCTTCATGAGGCCTCCGGCGGCGCAGGACAGCGCGCGCGCAAAATTGAGCGTTACTCCCGCGGCGTTCGATACCGGTTTTAACACCGGCTTGGATGCAAATTTTCTGGGCAGCCGCTGCCGCTGGCGTGTGCAGCTGCCGATCAGTCAGATCAGGTCAGGAAGATCGCCATCAGGATGACGATGAGCGCGACCGAGACGGTGCCGTACTTCACCAGCTTGATGAAGCCCTCGTAGGTCTGCTCGTGGGCAACGTAGTCGTTGCCGTCGGCGGTGGTGTACGCCACTTCGCTATGGTCAGCCATGGAATGTCCCCAGTCGAAAGTCGAATTCTCGGGCTGGGATACCTTAAAGATTTGGACAGGGCAACGGCGCCTGGCAGCCGTTTTCCCGCAAATCGCCTCATTTGGAATCCCAATTGTCGCGGATCCAGCGCGTCAGGTTCTCCTCGCTGACGTCACCGGCAGCGAGCGACAAGATGATGGCGGCCGCTTCCGCCTCCGGCACAACGAAGTCGATGCCGTTAACGCCGAGAAACGTGTACAGCGCCAGCAGAGACGTACGTTTGTTGCCGTCGACGAACGGATGGTTGCGCGCGATGCCGAAGGCGTACGCCGCCGCCAGTTCAGGAAGACCGGCGCTCTCGTACGACCATTTGTTTTTTGGCCGATCGAGCGCGGATTCGAGCATGCCCTCGTCCCGCAGACCGCTTGCACCGCCATGGATCGCCAGCTGTTCGTCGTGGATCGCTATAATGATCCGGCGCGTCAGCCAGATCGGCTCGCTCATTTGGCAAGCTCGGCGAGCGCGTTGTGATAACGCTTCATGCCTCGCCGCGCGACTTCCATCGCCTTTTCGAAGTCGGGGTCATGCGGGGTCAGCAAGACGCCACCGTCCGATTGCTCGACCGGAAACAGCTTGTCGCCCTCTTTGAGATTCAGACGAGCCGCGAGCTCCTTCGGCAGGATAACGCCGATCGAATTGCCGATCTTGCGCACCTGCAGCACCGTCGATTCGTTCTTCAGGTCGTTGGGATTCGCGTTCTCATTCATAGCCACACCTCGTTATACATTTGTATAACATCAGCCCGCCGCCCGTTCAACAAATGTTTTACGGCCTTACCCTCATCCCATCGCCTCCAACTCGTCGATCATCCCCGCGATGACGCTGAGCCCGCCGTCCCAGAACTTGGGGTCCTTGGCATCCAGCCCGAACGGACGCAGCAGCTCGGAATAATGCTTGGTTCCTCCTGCGGCGAGCATGTCGAGATAGCGCTCGGCAAAGCCCTCGGCCGCGTGCTCGTACACCGCATAGAGCGAGTTCACGAGACAATCGCCGAAAGCATAGGCGTAGACGTAGAACGGCGAGTGGATGAAGTGGGGGATGTACATCCAGTAGTTCTCGTAACCCGCCTTGATCTCGATCGCCGGCCCCAGGCTCTCACCCTGCACCGATAGCCAGATCTCGCCGAGCCGCGTCGCGGTGAGCTCGCCGTTCTTGCGCTCGGTGTGGACCGCGCGCTCGAACGAATAGAACGCGACCTGCCGCACCACTGTGTTGATCATGTCCTCGACCTTGCCGGCGAGCAGCGCCTGGCGCTGCTTTGGGCTCTTGGTCTGCGCCAATAGCCGCCGGAAAGTAAGCATCTCGCCGAACACGCTCGCGGTCTCCGCCAGCGTCAGCGGCGTCGGCGCCATCAGTGCGCCGTTCTTCGCGGCGAGCACCTGATGCACGCCATGGCCGAGTTCGTGCGCGAGCGTCATCACGTCGCGCGGCTTGCCTTGGTAGTTCATCAGCACGTAAGGATGCGCCGACGGCGTGGTCGGATGCGAGAACGCGCCCGGCGCCTTGCCCGGACGCACCGGCGCGTCGATCCAGCGGTCGGCGAAGAAGCGCTCGGCAATGTCGGCCATCTCAGCCGAGAAGCCGCGATAGGCTGTCAGCACCATGTTGCGTGCATCGGGCCAGCCGATGACGTCGGTCGCGGCAAAGGGCAGCGGCGCGTTGCGGTCCCAATAGGCCAGCCGCTTCTTGCCGAACCACTTCGCTTTCAGCGCGTAGTAGCGGTGCGACAGCTTTGGATAGGCCGCGCGCACGGAAGCGACCAACGCATCCACCACCTCGCGCTCGACGCGGTTGTTGAGGTGCCGGGAGTCCGCGACATCCTGAAAACCGCGCCAACGGTCGGAGATGTCCTTGTCCTTCGCGAGCGTGTTGGTGATCAGCGCAAAAGTGCGCTCATTGGCCTTGAAGGTCTTGGCCAACGCCTCCGCTGCGGCCTTGCGCTTGGCACCGTCGCGGTCCTGCAACAGATTGAGCGTCGGCTCGATCGCGAGCTCCTTGGCGCCGACTTTGAAGCGCAGGGCAGAGATGGTCTGATCGAACAGCCGGTTGAAGGCGGAATAGCCGGTCTGCGCCTTCTCGAGGAAGAGCTGCTCGAGCTTGTCGTCAAGCTGATACGGCTTCTCCTTGCGCAGATCCTCGATCCACGGGCGGTAATACGCCAGCTCCGGCGCCTCCAGCGCGCGGGTCAAAATATCGTCATCGATTCGATTGAGCTCGAGCGCGAAGAACAAAAGATGCGTCGACGCCGCCGTCAGGCGCTCGGACACGTCGCCGTAAAACTTTGAAATCTTGGGGTCCACGCTGTCGCCGGCATGGACGAGACCGGCATAGGAACCGAGACGGCCGGCGAGATCGTCGATCGCCTCATAGCGTCGCACTGCCTCGGCGAGCCATTTTCCGCCATCTTCATTTGCTGTCCCTGTCGCGAGCTTGCCCTTGTAGTCGGTCTCGAACGTGACGCAGTCGGCATCCATCTTTTCGAGGTCGCGCGCCACTTCCGGCGCATCGATCCCGGAATAGAGATCGGCCAGGTTCCACTCCGGAAGCTTGCCGGTCTTGCTCGCTGGCTTTGCGGACGAAGACTTTGCAGACGAAGATTTGGAGGGCTTTGCCTTGGCGACAGACTTCTTGGCGGCGGATTTCTTGGTGGCGAGCTTGCGGAGTGCGGTCTTGGAGCGCGGAGTCATTGTGTGGGAAACCTGTGTTCAACAAGCGCGACGGCGGGCGGGGGCATCAAGGTTTAAGAGTGCGTTAATCGGCTTCGGCCAGAGTGCCCCGATTCGAGACAGATAGTTGTAGCGTGCAGGGAACACCATGGCTGCCAGTATTTTGATCGCCGACGACGATGCTGTAGCCCGCCGTCTGGTCGAAAACATGGTGCAGAAATGCGGCTATGAGACGGTCGTCGTCGACTCCGGCGACGCCGCGATCGCCGCCCTCACCGCGCCCGACGCCCCCGCGATCGACGGCGTCATCCTCGATCTTGTCATGCCCGGCCTCGACGGCATGGGCGTGCTGGCGAAAATTCGAGAGGCCGGCCTCAGCATCCCCGTGATCGTGCAGACCGCGCATGGCGGCATCGACAACGTGATCTCGGCGATGCGCGCCGGCGCGGCCGATTTCGTCGTCAAGCCGGTGGGCCTGGAGCGACTTCAGGTCTCACTGCGCAACGCGCTCAACGCCTCCGCGCTGAAGGGCGAATTGCAGCGCATCCGTCACAGCCGCGAGGGCCGGCTCACCTTCTCCGACATCATCACCCGCTCCGAGGCGATGGCGGGTGTGATGCGCGCAGCGCAGAAGGCGGCGAACTCTTCGATTCCCGTGCTGATCGAGGGCGAGTCCGGCGTCGGCAAGGAGATGTTTGCGCGGGCCATTCATGGCAGCGGCGAGCGCAAGGCAAAACCCTTTGTCGCGGTCAATTGCGGTGCGATCCCCGACAATCTCGTCGAGTCCATCCTGTTCGGGCACGAGAAGGGCGCCTTCACCGGCGCCACCGAGCGGCACATGGGCAAGTTCGTCGAGGCCCATGGCGGCACGCTGTTTCTGGACGAGGTCAGCGAGCTGCCGCTGACCGCACAGGTCAAGCTTCTGCGCGCGCTCCAGGAAGGCGCGGTCGAGGCGGTCGGCGGCCGCAAGCCCGTCAAGGTCGACGTGCGTATCGTCTCCGCGACCAACCGCAAGCTCCTGGAGCGGGTCAAGCAGGGGCACTTTCGCGAAGACCTGTTCTATCGCCTGCACGTGCTGCCGCTGACGATCCCGTCGCTGCGCGCCCGGCGCGAGGACATCCCGCATCTACTGCGGCATTTCCTGGCGCGCTTCGCCGCCGAGGAGAACCGCCCAATCACCGGCATCAGCGGCGAGGCGGTGGCGCATCTCGCCCAGCTCGACTGGCCCGGCAACATCCGCCAGCTCGAAAACGCCGTCTACCGCGCGGTGGTGATGAGCGACGGCGACCAGCTTGGTCTTGGCGATTTCCCGCTGCTGGCCGCGCAGCCGCATGCTGAAACCGAGATTCCGACGGCGCCATTGATGATCGAACCGATTGCGGCACCTTCGGTGGTCTCGGGTAACGAAATACCGATCGCCCCCCTCGCCGCGGGGGGGAGTCTCTCGATGCTGACGGCGAACGGCGATGTTCGTCCGCTGGAGGAGATGGAGAACGAGATCATCCGTTTCGCGATCTCGCATTATCGCGGGCAGATGTCCGAAGTCGCCCGGCGCCTCAGAATCGGCCGCTCCACGCTCTACCGCAAACTCGACGAAGCCGGGGTTCCCGGCCATGGCGGGAAAAGCGGCGAGGAGACGCACTGAGCCTGATGCGAACAAAGCTTCGCGCCGTGCTGCGAGGAGGCCGCAAGCCCTTCGCATTACGGTGAAATTTGACCTCGTCGTGAACCGTGACCTGGAAGTGACAGACGTAGGGAAAAGCGCGTGGCAGAAGCGCACAATCCGTTGCCAAGAGGCTCCCTTGAAGTCAGTTTGTCGTGAGTTGTCCCGGGTAGCGCTGGCTGCAAAATCGGGCCCTGTATATCGTCTGCGTATGAATCGTTGCGTGCAGGCGTGCGACTTTCGAGAGGCCGGCGCAGTTTAGCCGAAGATCTACAGACGATAACGAAGCTGTTCCACGAGGGACAGTTCACCCGAGGGGTGTGACACAATGCGTGACTGTTTGAACCACCGTGCAGGCTTTGACCGTGTCTTGATGACGGTCGCGGCAACCTTCCTCACGGTGTCTGCCAGCTCAGCCCTGGCGCAGGATCAGGGGCGCAGCAGCGCCGCCGAGCTCGCGATCGAAGCCGCGATCCCGCGTCCCGAGCCGGCCAACGTCCCGCCCCCGACCGCATCGGATATCAAACTGGATACCACTGCGACGCTTCAGGACGCAAGCAAGGAACCCGCGAAGGCCGAAGCCGCACCGGCACCGGCCAAGATCGAGCCGAAGCCTTCCGACGTTGCGACCACGCCCGCCACCGAGGCGCCGAAGAGCGAGACGGCAAAAACCGAGCCTGCGAAATCTGAGCCCGCCAAGGCCGAGCCCGCCAAGGCCGATACCGCGACCGCCCCCGCGGCGCCTGCTGCTCCCGCCGCCGAGCCGGTGAAGGCCGCTAGCAACGTTCCCGCTGCCGACCAGCCGGTCGCCGACAAGCTCAAGGACATCATCGGCGCCAAGACCTCGCGCCATTTCGACCGCAAGAACGAGCGGGCCGCGATCGAGAAGTTCTACGGCGCGCGCGACTTCGCGCCGGTCTGGACCCAAGGCGGCAGCCTGACGCCGGCGGCCAAGGGCGTGATTGCGCGGCTGAAGGATGCGGCCTCCGACGGCCTCAATCCGGCCGATTATCCGGTGCCCGATTTCGCCGCCGCCACCACGCCCGATGCGCTCGCCGATGCCGAGCTCAAGCTCACCGCCAGCATGTTCGACTATGCGCGCCAGGCCCAGAGCGGCCGCATGCACTGGTCGCAGGCCAGCGGCGACATCCTCTATCCCGAGCATCCTGTCGATCCGAACGAGGTGCTCGCCAAGGTCACGACCGCAACGGATGCGTCCGCTGCGCTCGACAGCTACAACCCGCCCCACAAGCTCTACAAGGAGCTGAAGGCCAAGCTCGCCGAGCTCCGCGGTCAGGGCAGCGGCCCGGCCATCGAGATTTCCGACGGTCCGGCGCTGAAATACACCCCGGCCGGCAAGAAGCAGGCCGAGATCATCGTGGAAGATCCGCGCGTGCCGCAGCTGCGCGCCAAGCTCGGCATCACCGAGAACGCGAACGACACCCGCTACGATGCGGCTGTCGCCGAAGCCGTGCGCAAATTCCAGAGCGGCGCCGAGATGAAGGCGACCGGCATCCTCGACGACAAGACCGTCAAGGCGCTCAATACGCCGAAGCGCGACAAGCAGATCGACGTGGTGCTGGTCAACATGGAGCGCTGGCGCTGGCTGCCGCGCGACCTCGGCGCACCGGCGATCGGCGATGCCTATGTCATCCTCAACATTCCGGATTTCACCTTGAAGGTGATGCAGCGTGGGCAGCAGGTCTGGACCACACGCGTCGTCACTGGCAAGCCGGGCAAGCATGCCACCCCGCTCCTCACCGAGACGATGAAGTACATCACGGTCAACCCGACCTGGAACGTGCCGCCCTCGATCGTCTACAACGAGTATTTGCCGGCGCTGCAGCAGGATCCGACCGTGCTCCAGCGCATGGGCCTGAGGCTCGAGCAAAACCGCGATGGCTCGGTGCACATCTCGCAGCCGCCTGGCGAAGCCAACGCGCTCGGCCGCATCCGCTTCAACTTCCCGAACAAGTTCCTGGTCTATCAGCACGACACGCCGGACAAGCACTTGTTCGCCAAGGAAGAGCGCGCGTTCAGCCATGGCTGCATGCGTGTGCAGAATCCGGATCAGTACGCCTCGGTGCTGCTCAACATCGTCATGCCCAACGAGAAGTACACGCCGGAACGCATCCGCAGCATGTACGGCAAGAGCGAGATCGACCTGAAATTCCCGACGCCGATCCCGGTCAACATCACCTATCAGACCGCGTTTGTGGATGACGCCGGCAAGCTGCAATTCCGCAAGGACATCTATGGTCGCGACGCGGTCATGATCAACATCCTGAAGAACAGCCGCGGCAAGGACATCGAGAACGTGGTCGCGCATTCGCAGCCGAGCTATTCCCGCCCGGCGACGACACTGCCGTCAGGTGTGGCGGTGGCCAACAATGGCGGCGGTTTCGGCTCGTCCGGCCCGAATTTCTTCGAGCGGCTGTTCGGGGCGGGGCCGCCGACCCCGCCGCCGGCGCCCGTCGGCCGCCGGCCGCCGCAGCAGCGGGTGTTCACCCGCTAAGCCTCAGCGCCTGAATCACTCAAATTTTGCAAAGAAATCAGCGACCTCATCCCTTGGATGGGGTCGCTTAACTTTAACCATTCTCCACCTCGACCGGAGCAGCGGGCGTTTTTTTGCCACAGTCAACCGGTTAGGATTGTATTCTGACTTGGTTTGGGGGCGGGAAGGTCAACCTCAAATTAACCTTCTCGCTTTAAGAAAGCGTTCATCCTCTTTCGCGCTGCTACGGGGTTGGCGGGAGAGTCCATTTGAACGCTCGTCGACTGGGTGGGCTCATACGTGCTGACTGGTCTCGCACGCCAATTCGTTGTGCTGTCGTTGTCCCATGCGGGAGTGAAGGCCGGATCCCGGATCGGCCTTGCTGCCGCACTGTTGCTTGCCGCCGCAGGCTCGGTTCATGACGCCGCCGCGCTGAACGAGACCAAGACGCTCTCCTTCCACCACACCCATTCCGGCGAAGACCTCACCGTCACCTTCAAGCGCGACGGGCGCTATGACGAAGCCGCGCTGAAGCAGCTCAACCACTTCCTGCGCGACTGGCGCACCCAGGAATCGACGGTCATGGACCGTCGCCTGTTCGATATCCTGTGGGAAGTCTATCGCGACGTCGACGGCAAGCAGCCGATCCAGATCATCTCCTCCTACCGCTCCCCCGCCACCAACGCCATGCTCCGCCGCCGGTCCTCCGGTGTGGCACGCGCCAGCCAGCACATGCTGGGCCATGCGATGGACTTCTACATTCCCGGCGTGCCGCTGGAGCAGATCCGCTTCGCCGGCCTGCGCCTGCAGCGCGGCGGCGTCGGCTTCTACCCGACCTCCGGCTCGCCCTTCGTTCATCTGGACACCGGCAGCGTCCGGCACTGGCCGCGCATGACGCATGACCAGCTCGCCCGCGTCTTCCCGGATGGAAAGACCGTGCACCTGCCGACCGACGGCGTGCCGCTGAAGAACTATGAGCTCGCCAAGGCCGAGATCGAGCGACGCGGCAGCGGCGATGATTCCGGCAGCAAGACGAATTTCTTCGCCGCCCTGTTCAAGGGCAAGTCGGCGGCTCCGGCCGCCACCGACGAGGACGACGAGGGTGCGCCGGCCCCGGCCGCAAAGCCGGCAGCACCGACCGTCGTCGCAGCCGCTGCCAAGCCCGCCGAACCGGTGCCGACGCCCCGCGCCAAGCCGCAGATCGCCGCCACGATCCAGCTCGCCTCGGCCGATGCGCAGATCGTTGCGCCTCCCAAGCCGAAGCCCGTGGCCGACAAGCCGGCGGCTACACGGTCTGCCGACGCCAAGCCCGAGACGCCGGCGGATATCATCAATGCCCGCGGCTTCTGGGATGACGTCCCGGCCGCGCCGCAGCAGGCAACGCCGGCTCAGGTGGCCGCGCTGAAAGCGCGCCAGGCGCTCGCTGCCGCCACCGACGCGCACCCGACCGCCAGCGTCGCCAGCGCAACTCTTCAGGCCCTGGCTTACGCGCCGGCCGCTTCCCCGGTCGACCGCGCCAACGTCGTCGCCGCCTCCGCACCGATCCCGCGCTCCACGCGGCCCCGCAACGTCGCCCAGGCGACCGAGATCAATACGGTGGTCGGCAAGAGCATCGACGGCATGGTCGCGACCGCGACCCGCCTCTCGGCCGCCAAAGGCGAGAGCATCTGGCTGAAAATCGTGATGCTGTCGCCGAGCGCCAGCCGCGCGATGTCGGTGACGCTGATGGGCGAGCTCGATACCGCGGCGCTGCGTGGTTATTTCGTCAAGCCGCAATCCGTGATCGCGATGGGCTTTGTCGACGATCCGATGCAGGGCCTGTCCTGCGAGACGTTCTCCGGCAGCGCCACCGCCAAGCTCCCGACGACGTCGTTCGTCATGCGGACGGCGGCGCTGCGCTGATAGCAGCGACAATTTCCAAACACTCGATCTCGTAGCCCGGATGAGCGAAGCGACATCCGGGGAAGCTGCGTGTGCTTGGGAATCCCGGATATCGCTTCGCGCATCCTGGCTACGAGTGCCCTAACGCGCCCTCTTGCTCCGCGGGTCGAGGTGATACGTCAGCGCCAGCGACAGACAAACCGTGAGCTCCCGCGTGCGCAGCTTGCCCGCCACCGGCAACAGCAGCGCCCTCGTCTGCCAATACTCGAACTGTTCGGGAAAGCGTTCGCGGAAGGTGCCGACCAGGGTCGTCTTGCAGTTGAACAGAATAGCGGCGTGTTCGGATCCCTTCAGGCGGCCAAGCCGGATCGTGCTGCCGCTGCCTGTCTCCTCAGTCAGATAGGCAGGCTCGCCCCATTTGAGCGTTTCGCTGAGCCGTCCGACCTCGTCATGCGCCGAAGCCGTCGCAAAGATCAGATCGCGCACCTGCAGGAGCCGCTTGCGCATCGGCACGGGAAAGGCGTCGAAGGCCCGGCGCACCTCGGGCAGCAACAGCGGCTCAGTCACGGTCTCACTCTCGATGATCGCCAACCGGTTTCCGCTGCGCGCCGGATCAAGCCGGCAGGCCTGCCTGGAGAAGGCCCGCCTCATAGCGCTGACGATCGACGTTTTGCTTATAATGCTGGGTCGAAAGATGATTGGCCACCGAAAATGCCGGTTCACGCTTGAGAACTTCGGCCGCATGCGCGCCCGCCGCCACCGTGTTGCCCATTTGCGCGAAGATGCCCGCAAGGAACGCGTGATGGGTGTGATCGGGCCGTGAGATCCGCGAGAAAGCTTCGGCGGCTTCGGCGTACTTCTCGGCACAGTAATAGGCCCGCCCGAGATGGCTCCAGAACCGTTCCGGATGATAAGGGTTGAGCCTCATCGCCTTCTTGATCCAGTCGATGCCCTCTTCCGGCCGCCCCAGCCAAGTCAGCAGCTCGCCCTGCTGCACCACCACGAGATCATAGTTCGGGTTGAGCGCGAGCGCGCGCTCCTGGTGATAGGCGGCCTTGTCATGGTCGTCGCGGTTCAGATTGAGCGCCGCGAGGATACGGTGAACGTCGCTGTCATTGTCGTCGAGAACCAGCGCGATCTCCAGCTCGGCGGCCACCTGCTGGAAGGTGGCGTCGCGATCGGCGCACCAGCCATAGACCCAGCTCTGGCCCAGGACGCACGCCTTCCACGCATGTGCGTGAGCATAGTTCGCATCGAGCTCGATCGCCCGCTCGAGCAGAAGCCGCGCACGTGCGTTGTCTTCGCGATTGGAGCGGTGGTGCAAGATCTTTGCGGCCAGAACGCATTCATAGGCTGCCATGTTGTCCGTTGGCTTGCGGTTCGCCCGATCGTGCGTGGCCGCCTCGACGCGGCCGGGCAACGTGGCGGCGATGGCGCGCGTCATCTCGTCCTGGATCGCGAAGATGTCCTTGAGCTCGCCGTCATATCGCTCGGCCCAGATATGCCGATCCGTTTCCGCATCGATGAGCTGCACGGTGACGCGGACACGATCCCCGGCCTTTCGCACGCTTCCCTCGATGACGTAGTCGACACCGAATTCGCGGCCGACGTCCTGCACCTTTACGGCCTTGCCCTTGTAGACGAAGGTCGAGTTGCGGGAGATGACGAGCAAATCGTGGAAGCGTGAGAGCTCGGTGATGATGTCTTCCGTGAGTCCGTCAGCGAAGAATTCCTGTTCCGGATCGCCGCTCATGTTGGCGAACGGCAGGACGGCTATGGACGGCTTCCTCGAGCTACCGGATGGCGCTGCGGAGAGCCTTGCTCCATCTTGCTGACTTGCAGGCCGCTCCGGCAGCCGAATCCGAAAAACACGGATCGGGCGCGCAATGTTCTTGACGTTCTGTTCGCCGAGATCGTCGAATTCAACTCCGTCGAGCCGGTCGCCGACCTGATCGCGCACCGCGCCCGAAACGCAGATCCCTCCGGGCTCGGCGAGCGCCTCCAGCCGCGCAGCGACGTTGACGCCATCACCGAAGATGTCGTTTTGATCGACGATGACATCGCCCAGATTGATGCCGATGCGGAATTGTATCCACCGTGGCGGCGGGACATCGGCATTGCGCCGCGCCATGCGGCGCTGAACCTCCGCGGCGCACAATACGGCGTCGACCACGCTGTGGAATTCCACGAGCAGGCCATCACCCGTCGTCTTGATGATGGTGCCGCGATTCTTGGTGATGGCGGGATCAATGAGTTCGACCCGATGGGTCTTGAGGCGCGCAAGCGTACCCGCCTCGTCGACCTCCATGAGCCGGCTAAAGCCGACCATGTCGGCGGCGAGGACCGCGGCGAGCCTGCGCTCTGGTCCGGGCACATCCATCGCTCGGTCCTTTCGCCGCGCACTGTAGCAGACGAAGGGATTTCGCCAAGCTTGGTGCGCTGCAATGGCGACCGGGCGGTGCGCCTCAGATCATGCCCAGCGCCTGCATGTAGGTCTCGAGAATGGTCTCGGCCTCGGCGCGCTCGTTGGGGTCCTGCTTGCGCAGGCGCACAATGGTGCGCAGTGCCTTGACGTCGTAGCCGTTGCCCTTGCTTTCGGCATAGACGTCGCGGATGTCGTCGGAGATCGCCTTCTTCTCTTCCTCCAGCCGCTCGATGCGCTCGATGATGGACTTGAGCTGGTCCTTGGCAAATTTCGTCGCGGGCTCGTCGTCGCGGACGGCGGCGGAGGTGGCCATCTTGGTACTCCCAATGGAACTGGCAAAACGAGGTGACGCCGGCATCGTCACCGCGCGTGCTGGGTAGACCCTTAGGGTTGGCGCCACCTGCGTTCAAGCAAGCATCACGCTCGTCCACAGCGCGCCCACACCTTCCTGCGGCGAGGCGAAGAAAGCTGTTGTGTGGTGCGACTCAGGCGATGCGCGCCGGGGCTATTCAATGCCCGTGCGGATGGACCTTCTTCATCGCCTCAAGCTGCTCGGGCGTGGCCGCGCCTTGGTATTTCGCCTTCCAGGTCTCGTAGGGCATGCCGTAGACGGCCTCGCGGCTCTCGTCCTTGCTCAAGCTCACGCCCTGGGCGTCGGCGGCGTCCTTGAGCCAGTTGGACAGGCAGTTGCGGCAGAAGCCGGCGAGATTCATCAGGTCGATGTTCTGGACGTCCGTTCGCGTCTTCAGATGATCGACCAGGCGGCGGAAAGCGGCTGCCTCGAGCTCCGTTCTGGTTTTGTCGTCGATTGCCATGGCTGGATCCCTTGAGGCTGACCTTGTTGACGGTCACCCTTAAGGGATCAGGTGGGCCCTGTCACAGATTTTGCCATATCCCGGCGCAAACGGACCCCGAACCGGGCCGTCCGGGCGGCACCCTGCCCCCTACGCCAAATCGCCAATGATCTGATATAGCTTCCGCGACAATGATCGCCGAATCTCCCCGCTCCCCCCTTCGCCTGCTCGCCCGGTTGGTCCCGGTGCTGGCGGTCGCGCTGCTGTGCTGCTGGAGCAGCCCGGCATCGGCCGATTTCCGCCTCTGCAACAATACGTCGAGCCGGGTCGGGATCGCGCTGGGCTACAAGGACGCCGAGGGCTGGACCACCGAGGGCTGGTGGAACATCTCGTCCCGGTCCTGCGAGACGCTGCTGCGGGGAACGTTGGTCGCCCGTTACTATTACATCTACGCCATCGACTATGATCGCGGCGGCGAATGGTCGGGCCAGGCCTTCATGTGCTCGCGCGACAAGGAGTTCACCATCCGCGGCACCGAGGATTGCCTGGCACGCGGCTACGACCGCACCGGCTATTTCGAGGTCGATACCGGCGAGCAGCGGGCCTGGACCGTCCAGCTCACGGATGCCAACGAACAGCCGGCGCAGCAGCGCGTGCCCGGCCTGCCCGGCCCGGTTGGACCGGGCGGGGTTCCGGGTTTGCCCAATAGCCCGCCCGGTGGTACGCCCCCCGCGCCTGGCCTCCCGCCAGGCGCTGCCCCCCCGTCTGGAAGTAAGCCATGAGGCGCCTTCGCCGTATCAAGATTCTCGCGACGCTCGGACCCGCCTCCTCGGACCTCGCGATGATCCGCCGCATGTTCGAGGCCGGCGCCGACCTGTTCCGTATCAACATGAGCCACACCCCGCATGACAAGATGCGGGAGCTGGTGGCGACGATCCGCAACGTCGAGAGCAGCTATGGCCGGCCTATCGGCATCCTGGTCGACCTCCAGGGCCCGAAGCTCAGGCTCGGCTCCTTCGCTGACGGCGCGGTCCAGCTCCAGAACGGGCAGACCTTCACGCTCGATTCCGACAAGGCGCCGGGGGATGCCACGCGCGTCCACCTGCCGCATCCGGAGATCCTGGCCGCGCTCCGGCCGGGCCATGCCCTGCTGCTCGACGACGGCAAGGTGCGCCTGATCGCCGAGGAGACCTCCAAGGAGCACGCGGTGACGCGTGTCGTGGTCGGCGGCAAGATGAGCGACCGCAAGGGCGTCAGCCTGCCCGACACCGACTTGCCGGTCTCCGCCATGACGCCGAAGGACCGCGCCGACCTCGAGGCGGCCCTCGTCACCGGCGTCGACTGGATCGCGCTATCCTTCGTGCAGCGCGCCGACGACGTGATCGAGGCCAAGAAGATGATCCGTGGCCGCGCCGCGGTCATGGCCAAGATCGAGAAGCCGCAGGCGATCGACCGCCTGGCCGACATCATCGAGGCCTCCGATGCGCTGATGGTGGCGCGCGGCGACCTCGGCGTCGAGCTGCCGCTGGAGCGCGTGCCGAGCCTGCAGAAGCAGATGACGCGGATGGCGCGCCGGGCCGGCAAGCCGGTGGTGGTCGCGACCCAGATGCTGGAATCGATGATCCAGTCGCCGGTGCCGACCCGCGCAGAAGTCTCCGACGTCGCCACCGCGGTCTATGAAGGCGCCGACGCCATCATGCTGTCGGCGGAATCGGCGGCCGGCAAATTCCCGGTCGAGGCAGTCTCGACCATGAACCGCATCGGCGAGGAGGTCGAGCGCGACCCGACCTACCGCTCCGTGATCATGGCGCAGCGCCCCGCACCGGAATCCACCGCAGGCGATGCCATCGCGGACGCCGCCCGGCAGATCGCCGAGACGCTCGACCTGCCCGCTCTGATCTGCTGGACCAGCTCGGGCTCGACCGCGGTGCGCGTGGCACGCGAGCGGCCGAAGCCACCGATCGTGGCGATCACGCCGAACATCACCGCCGGCCGCAGGCTCGCCGTGGTCTGGGGCGTGCACTGCGTGGTGGCCGAGGATGCCCGCGACCAGGACGACATGGTGGGCCGCGCCGGCCAGATCGCGTTCCGGGATGGCTTCGTCCGCGCCGGCCAGCGCGTCATCATCGTCGCCGGCGTGCCGCTCGGCATTCCCGGCACCACCAACATGGTGCGCATCGCCTCGGTCGGCCCCGAGGGCGACGCCAACATCTGATTTTTCGGCCGCTCGCACCAAACTGCGAAAACAACCCCGTGCACAGTAGAAGGCGCGCCCGGCGCCGGTGCTGTGGTTCTTTCGAAAACTCCTGCGCGAGCAACGGCCTGAGCGCAATCAGGCCGCCATTCCGCTTCGCGCCGCGAATTTACGCGCCGACCAGCGCCTTGGCGGTCGGCAGAAGCGTCTGCTGAACCACCAGACCCCGGGCGCGGGCGTCCATGACGCCGACGGCGCGCAGCGCCAGCAGCGTCACGGTCTGCACCGCATCGCGCATCTTGACGGGATCATCGAGATTGTCGGGCGCGAGCGGTCCGACCAGCGCCTCATGCAGGGCGCCGAGCAGCGCGGTGGCGGCGAGCGCGGTATCCTGCGCCGGCAGATGACCGGCACGCACGGCGGCGTCGATGCGCGAGGCGATCTCGCCCGCGATCTCGCGCCGGCTGGCAAGGCGGGAGGCGCTGACATCGACATCGACGGGCTCGGCCAGGATGCCCCAGGCCAGCCTGCGCTGCGACAGCGTATGGACCGCCACGGTGGTGACCGCGGCCGCCAGTGCCGAGGACGGCCCCGGCGCGGCGTCGGCCGCCCGCCGGATCGCCGCGAGCTCGTCACGGGAGACCTCGGCAATGAGCTCGGAGATCAGCTCGGCCTTGGAAGGGAAGTAGCGGTAGACCGTGCCGGCCGCGACATTGGCCCGGACCGCGACCGGCGCAATCTGCACCGCCGCCATCCCGCCTTCCGCCGCAGCCTCCCGCGCCGCCGCCAATATCGCACTGCGCCGGGCCGCAAGGCGCTTCACCACTTGATGCGTCCGCCGATAAACCATGGCGCGCTTCCTGTCCCACCCACGCCGGCCGCACGCCCTGCGGCCGAACGCTTCGTCACGCCGAAAGATGCAAATCGCCCCACAAGGACTGAACAACTATTCACGGGGGATGACAAGATGGAAATGCGTGAAGCGTCATTGCGAGCGGGCTGGAGCGCCGAAGCGCTGGCGCGGCATGTTGCCGAGGCCAATCTTCAAAATGGTCGCAATGCCACGAGCAAAACGAAATCGTCAACTTTATCGTCCGTCCATCTTCAGCGAACCGCCCGCAAGACTGAACGAGCATTTTCTTCGAGCGTCTCGGACTGCTAGTTCACATTGAAGCTGGATCGTTGCCCTCTACTTGCGAGAGCGCATCTTCAGGATGCGTTACGAAAATTTGCCCTTATGGGTTTATTTACGTAGATCCCAGCCGGACGTTGACGCTCGCCGGTGCGCAGTGTGCTGATGGGGCCGACCTTTAGCGCTGAGTTAGGCCAAAAAGTTCGAACAGCCTTCGGGCGCTGCCAAGCCACGGCGGAAGCCTCATCGAGGAAGGAGCGCGCGACATGGGTCGGTTTGGGGGCCTCGCTCTCATTGCCTTTCTAACGCTGACGCCAGATTACGCGGCAGCCGCCGAACTATTCTCGGTGCGTTGTGAAGGTGGCGTTCCCGCCCGCCCTTACTTCGCGACGTTCGACGTCGATGCAAAAACGATCGTCTTTGAAACGCCGCCTATAAACATCGAAACAAATTTCGGCATCAATGCGCATTCGGAAGAGATCATTTCCGCAACCGATGGAAAGATCGAATTCATGCTGCGCGTCCGTCCGGGGCGGATTGACCTGATCTTTGATCGCAATAAGAAGACGATGACTTGGCCGGGATTCGACGACCCCACCTTTCGACCCACATTGACCCATCAGTGCACAGTCACGCCGCCGAGAAGCATTTTGAGCTTTTGGGTTCGCGATCCTACTTTGAATCCGATCTCTGTCCGCTGTGAACACACAGGCGCGGTGTACTTCACGATGGATGCCACTTCGAAAACAGCACTCTATGAGCGTGGCAGGGAAGGAAGAGGTTTTCGCGGCGAGGTTACGGATGCCGGCCAGGATGAGGTCACGCTATCCATGAATTTCGATGTCCCGCGCCGTGTCGTGTGGAGCAGAAGTCGCCAGACCATCACGATCGAGGGCATCGATGGCGATGCATCGCGGCCTCGTACGGTCGTGCAATGTCAAGAAGCCCCGCCTCGAACAATGATGGAATTCTACAGAGCCCCACAGCGGTAAGAGCCGCCTCACGGCGGCAACGATCAACGACATAGCGGACGTAACGCATCGGAGGGGCTGGCGGTTTTACCGTGCGGAGATACGCCAGCCAAGGCACTCAGCCCAAAACAAAGGAGCCCCGTCAGGGACGGGGCTCTCGAAATTCTCTGGGTCGTCCGATCTTACTTCAGGCTGGACGAGATCGAGCCGAACTTGGTGTTCAGCGAGGTGCCGAGGTTGTTGACGACGGTGATGATCGCGAGCGCGATGCCGGCGGCGATCAGGCCGTATTCGATGGCGGTGGCGCCGGATTCGTCCTTCACGAAACGCGAAACGAGGTTCTTCATAGACTGCTCCAAGGAGTAAACGGGGCTACAAAAATGGTCTGGTCTTCTCGGCTTCCCAGCGCCGCCCGACCATGAAACGAACCTAGAGGCAAAGAATTTCGTCGCAGTTAATTCGGCTGCGTAAACAGGGAGCGGTTTGCACGTATTCGCCGACGGTAAACCGAAATTGAAAACAATCGGTTAAATTGTCGAAACCTGAGGACCGCCCAAAGCTGCCGGTTTACCCGAAGTTATGACCGCGCATGCTCCAATGCCGCCCGCTCGGACCGACGCACGACAGGGCTCATCGCGCGTCTGGTTAGCGTTCGAGCATGATCTTCCCCAAGAGCGCAACGCGCTCTTTTCGGATCATGCCCGGCCGACAAGAACAACAGGACGACGAGGCGGATGTCCCTTTCCTTTGCCAACAGCATTGCGGTGCAGAGCCGCGCCCGCACCCTGGTGCCGCTATGCGTCGGTGCCGGCGCCTATCTCTTCTTCCTCTTTGTCGGCGACACCCTGCTTCAGGACTCCGACTCGTTCTGGCAGATCAAGATCGGGCAATGGATCCTCGATCACGGCGCCATGCCCACCAACGATCTCTATTCCTTCACGCGGACGGGCGCGCCATGGATCTCGACGTCGTGGCTGTCGCAGGTGATGTTTGCGTTCTCCTACGCGCAATGGGGCTGGGCCGGGCCCGTGATCCTCACCGCCGTCGGGATGGCGCTGTCGGTCGCGATCCTCGTCCATCTGCTCGACGCGCAGATCGAGGCGCCGCGCGCGGTGCTGTTCGCGATGCTGGCGCTGCTGCTCGCGCTGCATCACGTGCTGGCGCGTCCGCACATCCTGGCGCTGCCCGTGATGGTGGCGTGGGTCGGTCTCCTGATGGCGGCCGCCGACCGCAGGAGCGCGCCGTCCTGGACCTGGCTGCCGCTGATGGCGCTGTGGGCGAATCTGCACGGCGGCTTCGTGCTGGGCCTCGCGCTGATCGGACCGATCTCGCTCGAGGCGGTCGAGCATGCCGAGAAGGGCAAACGGCTTCAGCTGTTCCTGCGCTGGGTGCTGTTCGGCATCGGCGCCCTGGTCGCGAGCTGCTGCACGCCTTACGGCTGGAAGACGCTGATGGGCGCGACCGGCATCCTCGGCCTCGGCGAGCTGCTGTCGGTGATCTTCGAATGGATGCCGGCGAACTTCGCCACCTTCACCGCATTCGAAGGCGCGCTGCTCGGCCTGATCGCGCTCGGTTACTATCGCGGCCTCGTGCTCTCGGCGCCCCGGATCTTCCTGATCCTGTTCCTGACTTGGAGCGCGCTGACCCATGTCCGCAGCATCGATGCCTTCGCCTTCCTGGTGCCGCTGGTGCTGGCCAAACCGCTCGGCGAGATGTTCGGCCGCCCGCCCGCCGACGCCACCGGCTCCGACCGCTGGGCGGCCCGCTATCTCACCGCGCTCGGCGCGCTGATGATCGTGGCGGCGAGCTGGACCTCGACCTCGCTCTACATGAACCACCACCGCTTCACCTTCACGATGACGCAGACGCCGGTCGCGGCGGTCGACCTGCTCGAGAAGCTCAAGGTACAACGCATCTTCAACGCCTATCAATTCGGCGGCTATCTGATCTCGCGCGACATCCCGGTCTTCGTCGACGGCCGCGCCGAGCTCTATGGCGAGAAATTCGTCATGGACTTCTTCAAGGCGACCGAGGGCAAGAAGCCCGAGCTGCTGCCGCGCCTGCTCGACGAATACAAGATCGACGCGACGCTCCTGGTCGCCGATGCGCCGGGTCCGCAGATCCTCGACCAGCTCAAGGGCTGGAAGCGGATCTATGCGGACGACATCGCGGTGATCCATGTGCGGGAGAACGCCGACGGCGGGGCGACGACGTCGTCGAAGTGAGGCGCGGCTTCAAGCGCATCCCCTCGGACGGCACGCCCTCCGCTCGGACGCGTGGTTTACTCGAGCACCTCATCTGCGCCGGCAACGAATGCGGAGGAGAACGCGTGACCTAGCAGTTTGGCTGCCTTCAAGTTGATCACGAGCTCCACCTTGGTCACGAGCTGGACGGGAAGATCAGAAGGCTTCTCGCCCGACAGGATCCGGCCGGCATAGATCCCCGCGCGCCGGTGCGACTGCATGAAATCTCCGCCATAGCTCATCAAGCCTCCGGCAATGGGGAAGTCCCGGGTTTGCGTGATCGCGGACACGCGATACTTCATCGCGAGAGCAGCCAACCGCGAGCTGCGAAAGGCAAAATAGGGGTCGGAGGTGAACACAAGTCCACCTGCCCCGTCCCTGGTCACGGCAGCGAACACAGATTCAAATTCATCTTCCTTGCTTGCACCCGAAACTTCCAATCGAACACCCAGCGTGGCTGCAGCTGCGTGAAGCTTCTGCAATTGTGACTGTGCGGTCGGGCTTGTCGGGTTGACGACAACCATCAGTTTCGTCGCCGTGGGCACCAGGTCGCGCATGAATTCAAGCCGCTTTGGCGAAACGTCGACACTCAGGCTCGAAATCCCCGTGATGTTTCCGCCCGGCCGCGACAAGCTATCGACCACGTGTAGCTGGACGGGGTCGCCGCCCATCTCGAAAACGATCGGCTTGGTCGTGCTCGCAGCTTTCGCGGCAAGTGCCACGGGCGCGCCGCCGGGAGCCACGAGCACATCCACATTGCGGGCGACCAGTTCGGCCGCCAACGCCGGCAACCGGGAATATTGTCCGTCCGCCCATTGGAATTCGATCTTTACATTGCGGCCCTCGACAAAGCCGGCTTCTCCCAGTCCCTGGTGGAAAGCCTGAAGTCGGCTGGCAAATAGCTCGGGCGACTCCGGACAGAGATAGCCAATGACCGGCATGGAGGGCTTCTGCGCATGCGATCTCGTCATTGACATCGCGACGCCTGCCATCAAGAGCAGGACATCACGCCGCTTGACGCGACGTCGCAGCATTACCGCTCGAGAGTTGGCGCACCTCATGGCTACGAACCCGCTGCCGTCAGCCGATTGGCAGAGCATAGCCCCGAACACTCGAGCAGTCCCCAACTGGATGACGTTGGCGACCCGGTGGTCAGCCTCTGTCAGAGAGAATGGAAGGATATCCCGAAGACCGGAATAGCTTCGTCGAATCCCTTGATTTTGTGCCCGCCAAGCTCCTCAACGGGTCGCTTGCCCTTGACGTCGGCGGCGACCTTGGCGTCGATCAGGATTTCCTTGTCTGCGGCAGATGCGCACAGTCGGGCCGCGAGATTCACGACGCTGCCAATGGCGGTGTAATCGAGCCGATCCTTGTAGCCGATCCGGCCGACCGTCGCGGGCCCGCTGGCAAGACCAATTCCGAAACCAACGTGGTAGCCACGGGACCGCCAGCCGGCGATGAGGGCTTGCACGTTCTTCTGCATGTCGACCGCGAGATCGATGGCTCTCAGAGCAGGCTCTTCGATCGCGACGGGAGCGTTCACCAGAACCATCAGCCCATCTCCGGAGAAGTTGACCAGCGTTGCCTCGAATTTTGCGATGACCCCGCCAAGGCTCTCATAATATTCCGACAGGACGCTCATGACCTCTTCAGGCGCAGCTCCTGCTGAAAACGCGGTGAAACCGCGGAGATCGCAGAAGACAACGACGACTTCCGTACGGCGGCCGTCCAGCACACTGTCGTCGCCGGCTCTATCGACGAGATCGGCGACCTGAGGGGCAAGGAAACGCTTGAGCCTGGCTATGCGCTCCTGGTGCTGCTGCGCCAGCTCCAACTCGGACGCCATTCTGTTGAAGCTGTCTGCAAGGCGCTGAAACTCGTCCCCGGTGTGTATTGAGATGCGGTGGTCAAAGGACCCGGCACCAATCTTCTCCGTGCCCTTCTCGAGCAATTTGATCGGCTCCGTCATCCGGTCCGCCAATGCATAGGCCAGAACCCCCGCAAGTAAGCTGCTGATTGCGAGAAGCATTGCGGTCCGCCACAGTGCGGCATAGATCGGCGCGTAAGCTTCGGATAGCGGCTGCTCGACCACGACTGTCCAATCGGGGCCCTGTACTGGTGCCGCGCTGGCAGCGACATAGTGCCCTTGTGCATCCCGGCTCGTTGCGAACCCCCGTCCCGGCCCTATCGCGTCCCGAACGGCCCGGAAACGTTCGGAGGTTGCTTCTTCCGCCCCACGCAGAACGAGGCTGATGTCGGGATGGGCGATAAGGCGGCCCGATCGGTCCAGGATGAAGGCGTAACCGGTCTTTCCAAACTTGATCGCCGAGATCACATCCCAAATCAGCTTGAGGTTGACTTCGGCCACGACGGCGCCGACAGCCGGCCGGTTGCCGACAATCGCAACGGTGAGGTACGGTTCGGAGCCTCTGTTGTAGCTGACGTCGCTGAACCAGATCTGGGTTGCGCGCGCACCGATCAAAGCGGGGTCGGCTGACCGGTCCGCGCGGCTCTCAATTCGATTGAGGCCAATCCGCGAAATGTAAAGACGCTCCCGACCATTGCCGTCGATGAGCGTGAGACTGGCGATGGCAGGCGCCTGTCGAAGCAGGCGCAACGCGTCGGTTCGCCGGCGTTCGTCGGGCTCCTCGGTCCACGGAAGCTGGACCAGCCAGCCCAGCTGAGTTGTGATCCCGTGGATGAAATCGTGTATTTCCGCGGCCGCTGATGCCGACTGGAGACCAAGCCACTGGTCAAGCCTCGCGCGCTGATCGCGATAGCCGAACCACCCTTCGATAACGCCGGCAAAAGCCAGCGGGGTTGCGACAGCCACGAAAAGCGCGAGCAAGTATTTACGAAAGAGGCTGCGAAACCGATCTTGAGGAATCATGATCCGGTCTCCTGGACAATCACTATAGGTACTATGGCTTAGAATAACATGCCGCTCCGCCCTCCAGCGCAGTTCATTCAATATCCGGACGCGCCACGGTGCAACGTTTGTCACCGCGTCGCCTGCTCGCGATCTCCATAGTGGCGATGACGCCGCAGACCTAGCGCGCGTCCGCTTGAACCCGGGTGTTGCGCGGTGACATGGACCGCCTCTGTCCGGCAAAGGATCACGCGGCTTCACATCTCGGTGGTGGACCATGTTGCGACGTGAGGCATCCGCCGCGCCATGCGGTAATATCCGATGGTCGAACAGGAAGGCGTCTCATGCGGCTCCGCAATCTGGTCATCGCACTTCTCGTCATGGTCTCGATCGGCACGGCGCGTGCGACGCCGCAATGGCTACGCCTGCCGCCGACGCCGACTTTGCCCAAGGCGGCCCAGAGCGGCCTCGCGCCGATCAACGGGGTCAAGATCTGGTACGCAAGGTTCGGCCGCGGGCAGCCCGTGCTGTTGCTGCATGGCGGCCTCGCCAATGCCAATTATTGGGGCCATCAGGTCCGCGCGCTGCAGCGGCACTATCAGGTCATCGTCATGGAGAGCCGCGGCCATGGACGCAGCAGCCGTAACCAGGAGCCCTATGGCTACGATCTGATGGCCTCGGACGTGATCGGGCTGCTCGACCATCTCAAGATCAGAAAGGCCGCGATCGTCGGCTGGAGCGACGGCGCGATCATCGGCCTCGACATCGCCATGAAGCACCCGGAACGGGTGAGCAAGCTGTTCGCCTTCGCGGCGAACTCGGATCCGTCGGGCGTTGCGGACATCGCGACGAGCGACGTCTTCAATGCCTACATCGCCAGGGCCGGCGAGGAATACAAACGGCTCTCGCCGACCCCGACCGAATACAAGAGTTTCGTCGCCGACATCACCAAGATGTGGGAGAGCCAGCCGAAATGGACGGCTTCGGATCTCGCTTCCATCAAGGTCCCGACCTGGATCGTGGACGGCGATCATGACGAGGCGATCAAGCGCGAGAATACCGAGTTCATGGCGGCGAACATTCCGGGCGCCGGCCTGCTGATTCAGCCCGAGGTCAGTCACTTCTCGTTCCTGCAGGATCCGGAACAGTTCAACGATGACGTGCTGCGTTTCCTCAGGCGCAAGATGCCAGAGGCTGCCGCAAAGTGACGGCATCGTCGCTCGAGGCAAAGCCTTGTCCGCCGCATATCCAAGAGCGAACGGAAAGCCCACCGTGTCTGTGCAATGACGAAAAATGGTGGGCACGACGCTACGCGCCTTTGCTCACCCTACGAAGCTGGTGCCTCGCTATTGGCTCCAAGACACCAGTTCGTCGTGCCGGCATGATCAACCGGGGTGCGGATTGCACTCCGCGAGGTCAACCTCACGGCTGACGTCCATGCGAACTGACCGATCCGCGATGGCTGGCGGACTTTGGGAGGGATTTGACCGAACTCCTGCTTCCAACCCGATGCACACGATCAGGCGTTTTGCTGTAGAGTTCAGTTCAAGAAGACTTTGTCAGGGGAGCAGGAAATGCGTAAGCAGCGGATATCGCTACCATGCTTGACCATATTGGCCGTTCTCTGCAGCCTGGAAGCTAGGGCGCAGCAACAGGTTAGATCTGAAACGCCTCAGGAGATGCTCTCTGCCCAGATTCGCTCGCAAGGCTTCATCTGCGAGAAGACCCTCGGAGCAAAACTGGACAAGAAACGCTCCCGGCCAGATCGTGATGCCTGGGTTCTTAGATGCAGCAATGCGACGTATAGGATCACGCGCGCGCCGGATATGGCGGCCAAAGTCGAAGTGCTCCGTGACTGAACCTTGAGGACGCCAAATCGCCTGGCACGACTGAACACGCGAATGTTGGTCCTCGCGAACAAGGTGATCGCGTAGGTCCAATCGTGGTCGGTGAGCGAACATGGTAGTTCGCAATAAGCGAGTCACTGAACATGCCCCCTCGCAAATGCGCCATGGCCCAATAAAAAACGCGGCGTTGCCGCCGCGTTTTTCAATTCGATCGGGTCGCCTTGAGCTTACGCCTGGGGCTGCGGCTCGAGGCCGGGATCCGCATCGGGCCGCGGGCGCGGCGACTTGCCGGCAGGGGGCACGGCGGAGGCGCGCGGGGTGGTCGGCTCGAGCACGGACTCGCGGTTCGGCTTCTTGCCCTTGAGCAAGTCCACGATCTCGTCGCCGGTCAGCGTTTCGAACTCGAGCAGGCCCTTGGCCAGCGCCTCGAGGTCGGCGTGCTTCTCGGTGAGGATGCGGGTCGCCTCCTTGTAGCCTTCCTCGACCAGACGCTTGATCTCGGAGTCGATCTTCTGGACGGTGGCTTCGGACGCGTTCTGCGTGCGCGATACCGACATGCCCAGGAAGACTTCGTCCTGGTTCTCGCCATAGGAGACAGTGCCGAGCTCTTCCGACAGGCCCCAGCGCGTCACCATCATGCGGGCAAGGCGCGTGGCCTGCTCGATGTCGGAGGCGGCACCCGAGGTCACCTTCTCGCGGCCGAAGATCAGCTCTTCGGCGACGCGGCCGCCCATCATGATGGCGAGGCGCGAGGTCATCTGCTCCAGCGACATCGACAGTTTGTCGCGCTCCGGCAGCTGCATGACCATGCCGAGCGCGCGGCCGCGCGGGATGATGGTCGCCTTGTGGATCGGATCGGTCGCGGGCACGTTGAGGCCGACGATGGCGTGGCCGCCCTCGTGATAGGCCGTGAGCAGCTTCTCTTCCTCGGTCATGACGAGCGACTTGCGCTCGGCGCCCATCATCACCTTGTCTTTGGCTTCCTCGAACTCGGCCTGGGTCACCATCCGCTTGTTGCGGCGGGCGGCGGTCAGGGCAGCCTCGTTGACGAGATTCATCAGGTCGGCGCCGGAGAAGCCCGGGGTGCCGCGCGCGATGGTCTTGAGGTTGATATCCGGCGCCAGCGGCACCTTGCGGACATGAACCTTGAGGATCTGCTCGCGGCCGACGACGTCGGGGTTGGGCACCACGACCTGGCGGTCGAAGCGGCCCGGACGCAGCAGCGCGGGATCGAGCACGTCGGGGCGGTTGGTGGCGGCGATCAGGATCACGCCCTCGTTCGCCTCGAAGCCGTCCATCTCGACCAGCAGCTGGTTCAGCGTCTGCTCGCGCTCGTCATTGCCGCCGCCGAGACCGGCACCACGGTGACGACCGACCGCGTCGATTTCGTCGATGAAGATGATGCAGGGCGCGTTCTTCTTGGCCTGCTCGAACATATCACGGACGCGGCTGGCGCCGACGCCGACGAACATCTCGACGAAATCGGAGCCGGAAATGGTGAAGAACGGCACGTTGGCTTCGCCCGCGACCGCACGCGCGATCAGGGTCTTACCGGTGCCGGGAGGGCCGACCAGCAGCACGCCGCGCGGAATGCGGCCGCCGAGGCGCTGGAATTTGCCGGGATCGCGGAGGAATTCGACGATCTCCTGCAGGTCCTGCTTGGCTTCGTCCACGCCGGCGACGTCCTCGAAGGTGACGCGGCCGTGGGCCTCGGTCAGCATCTTCGCCCGCGACTTGCCAAAACCCATCGCCTTGCCGGCGCCGCCCTGCATCTGCCGCGACAGGAAGATCCAGACGCCGATCAGGGCAATGAAGGGCAACCAGGAGACCAGCAGCGAGACGAACCACGGCACGTTGTCGCCGGGCGGCTTCGCGGTGATCTGGACCTTGCTGTCATAGAGGCGCTTCACCAGCGTCGGGTCGTTCGGCGCATAGGTCTGGAAGCTGGAGCCGTTGGTGAAGGTGCCGTGGATATCCGGCCCCTGGATCACGACGTCGCGCACGTTGCCGCGGTCAACTTCGCTCAGGAGCTGGGAGAAGGCGATGTCCTGCGAGGAGGCGCGCTGACCCGGATTCTGGAAGAGCGTGAACAACGCCAATAGCAGCAAGACAATGATGACCCAGAGGGCGAAATTGCGCAGATTGGCGTTCATCGATCTTCCTTCGTGGTCGCGCGGATCGCGGCCTGATCCTTGGGCAAGTTGATTAGCTCAGTGCGAGGAAATCCCAAGGAATCCTCATCGTTAGACGGATACAATTTAGGTGCCGCCCCGGTCGCTGCCAAGGGAACGAGATGGGACTATTTAGCCCATCTTACCGCGATTCCCGCTGAAATAATGGCGCCGAAACCGGGGTTTTTCCTGCCTGGTTAAGGTGGCCTGACGGCGCGAAGGCGAATTGGCCGGTGTCATGATCCGACCTCATGCCGCGCATCATGGACCTTTGCGCCGGCGGGCCGGCGCTGGCGCGATCTGGATACGCCCGCCGGCCAGGCTGATCAAGGCTCCCGCGAGGGTTTGCTTCAGGACCGGCCGGCCATTTGCGGCCGCTCCGGGACCGGCCATCGCCCGGTCGAGCGCAGACATCAGGTTTTCGACCTTGCCGAGTTCCGCGGGCCCCTCGTGCCCGAGCGCGTCGATGGCCCGCAGCAGCAGGCGCAAGCGAACCTCCTCCGGCAGAACAGCAAAAGCCGAGGCCTCGAAGCTTCGCATGCCCACCTGCGGCGCAACGTCGCGATCCCGCAAGCGCAAGAAGCGCTCGGCGCCATCGGCCAGCACCTCGACCGCTGCATTGGCGCGCGCCAGCCTTGCCGCGAGCCGCGCGAGCGTGCGCGCATCGCCGCCCTCGGCCGCGAGCAGCGGCAGCAGCGCGCGCAACCGCGGTCGGGTGAAGGCGGTGTCGCGGTTGGTGGGGTCGTCGGCAAAGCCGACCTTCGCCCGCTTCAGGGTCGCGATCAGTTGCGCCTTGGGAACATCGAGCAGCGGCCGCACCAGCACGATGCCGTCGCGCTCGCTGACGCCGGCCATCGCCGAGAGCCCGCCAAGCCCGCTGCCCCTGAGCATGCGCATCAACAAGGTCTCGGCCTGGTCGTCCCGGGTGTGGGCAGTCAGCACGTGGCTGGCGCCCACGGCCCGCGCGGCTTGGGTGAGCAGGCGGTAGCGGGCCTCGCGGGCAGCCGCAGGAAGCCCCGTCTTCGGCTTTGCGCCACGCCAGCGCAGGGTCCGGTGCGGCAGTCCAAGTTCGGTTGCCAGGCGCTTGACCTCGCGCGCCTCGCGCGCCGCTTCCGGGCGCAGGCCGTGATCGACGGTGACGACGGTGAGCTCAGGGCCGCGCGCAAGAGCGCGCCGCCAGCGCGCGGCGAGCCACATCAGCGCGACCGAGTCGGGCCCGCCGGAGACCGCGAGCACCAGCGCCGGCGCAGCCTTCAGGTCGGCGAAGAGCCGCCTCGCCTCACGCGCGGAGATTGGTGAATTGTCGTCGTCTGACATGACGCGGCCCGGCATCATCGGCGGATGGTCCGCAATGTTTAGCGCAGCACCATCCGCATTGTCAGGACCCGGACGCCTGGTGTCAGCACTTCACCCGCTTCTGCTCGCGGTCGACCGCGGCTTTGACGCCGGCGGAGGCGCGCGGATATTTGCGGCCGACCTCACCGAAGGCGGCGCAGGCAGCCTCTTTCTCCTTCAGGGCGGCAAGCGACTGGCCGAGCCGCAACAGCGCGTCCGGCGCCTTGGCCGATTTCTCGTATTTGGTGGTGACGGCGAGGAAGGCTTCCGCGGAGTCGCGATATTGCTGGCGCTGGAAGTAGCTCTCGCCGAGCCAGTATTGCGCATCGCCGAGCAGCGGATCGCTCGGGTATTTCTGCGCGAAATTCTTCATGGTCTGCTCGGCCAGCGCATAGTCCTTGCGCTGCATGTAGCCGATGCCGAGATCGAACTCGTCGCGCGGCGTCGCCGAGGGCGGCAGCGTGGTCAGGCCGGCGCCGCCAGACGGTGCGGGATAGCCGGATTGGGCCGGCGGATAGCCGGGCCGCGCGGCCGGAGGAGCAGCCTGCTGCTGATAGCGGGGGCTGGTGTTGGCGAGATCCAGCGGCTCGCCGGCGCCGCGGCCGCCGGGCGCTCCAATGGGGGGACCCGCCGGCATCGGCTGCGGGCCGCCGCCGAGCGCGCGCGGCGCGCCGGGCGCGTTGGGATTCTGGTTCGGATCGAAGGCATCGCCGCGGCGGCGCGTGCCGGGGGCGCCGGGCGCCGGCTGCTCCTGCACGATCGGTGCGGGCGCGGCGATCTGCGGCTGCTCGTAGTTCGGTTGCACGGCCTGCTGCTGCGGCTGTTGCTGGCGATATCCCGGGGCGACTTGGCCTTGTCCGATCTGAGCGGGCGGCATCGCCGCGACGCTGGGCGCCTGTCCGGGCGCAGCTTGTGCGCCACCTTCGAGCGCCCGCAGCCGCTCCTCGAGCTGGCGGTTGCGATATTGCAGCTCTTCGTTCTGGCCGGTGAGCTGGCGCAGCTGGTTCTCCAGCCGCTCGATCCGCATCTCGGGATCGGCATCATCGGACTGCGCAAAGATCGATTGTGCAAGCGCGGGCGAGCACAAGGAGAGCAGCGCGGCAGTCGCCACGGTGCCGGTAAAGACCTTAAATCTGGATGACATCTTGCCCTGACGACAAAAGCGAAATGGCCTGCGACGGAACATTCGAGGCGCCACACATCGAAGTGGAGTACGCCAAAAATGTGACTGGTACCAAGGGGTTTCTGTCACAGAATGCTGAAACGAAACCGGCGCCCGAGAGGGCGCCGGCATAATCGGTTTCTAAAGATGAACGGCGGCTGACTGATCGTCAGGAGCTCGCGTTCAAGACGGTGACGGCGCGCCGGTTCTGCGACCAGCAGGAGATGTCGTTACAGACGGCGACCGGCCGCTCCTTGCCGTAGGAGATCGTGCGCATGCGGTTCGGATCGATGCCGCGCGAGGCGAGGAACGAACGCACCGACTGGGCTCTGCGAGCGCCGAGGGCGATGTTGTATTCGCGGGTGCCGCGCTCGTCGGCATGGCCTTCGATGGTGAAGCTGTAGCGCGGATAGGTCTGGAGCCACTGCGCTTGCTTCTCCAGGGTCACGATCGCCTGCGGGGTCAGATCGGTCTGGTCGCTTTCGAAGAACACGCGGTCGCCGACATTGACCACGAAGTCCTGCTGGCTGCCGGGCGTCGCCGCGTTGGCCATCGCATCCGTCGCAGCATTCTTGTTGGCGCAGGCGCCCATCGACAGCGCGACGGCAAGCACCGCGACCAGCTTCAATCCCTGGAGGATACGCATAGGATGTTTCATTCCGGAGCCTCCACGCTCGCGTTAGTCCACTGCTGTCCGGTCTACAGGGGGTTGGTTAAGCGAACGTTCCGTCAACCTTGACGGAACCTTGCCTCAGCCGCTCAAATGCCCCCAACCAGCGAAAAGCAAACGCCATGGTTAATGGGTTGTAAATGTGGCGCGAGGGTGAAGGCAAGTCGCACGGCCGGCAAAAACCCCTGCGTTTGCTGGAATTTTGGGCCGGTGTTGTCTGCGTCCCCGGCCGCACGGGCCGGTTGGAGGCAAAATTGCGGGCCGACCTTCAGGCCTGCGCCGTGCTCGCGACGAGCACCGGGCGCGGCACGGCAGCGCGCACGTTCCCCCGGTCGAACAGCATGCGCCGCTCGAAGGCGCTCGAGCGCATGATCGGGAAGCGGGTCAGGACCCGCTCGCGGAGGCTGCGGAAATCGGAAGCCATCAAGGCGACCGGCTTCAGCACGTTCGGGAACGAACGCGGCTCCGTGATCGCCTCGTGCAGGAAGACCCGGCGGTAGAACGCCTGATGCTCCGCCCGGACCTGCGCCAGCCCGGTGTCCGCGTTGAAATGGTCGCAAGCCAGATAGGCAAGGCGCAGGGTGACGTAGGGCAGCTCCGGAAACCGCCGGGCCTGCTCCGGATCGGCAACGAAGCGCGCCGGATCGACGAAAACCTCGCCGCGGTCGAGACGGGGGTGAAGCACGTCGCCGAACAACTCGGTCGCATAGGACATGCGCTGGTCCGACGTCAGGATGTGCAGGCGGACGGAGCTGCAGAGTTCGCCATCGACGTGAATCCCGAACGTCCAGGCGTTCGGCGCATCGTCATAGCGGTCGCTGACGCGACGGGACTCCGCCGGCAGGATCAATCCGCCGTGCAGATAAGCGCGATAGCGCATTTGATAGAGGCGGTCTTTATCTTCCGGAGTTTCGATGAGCCTGTAGTCGACCCGATCAAAAATCCCTGCCCCCCGCATCAACAGCGGAGCGCGCGGCTCGGCCCGGGATTCCATCTGATACTCCACTCGTCCAGCAACTTCCGCGAGTTTAAAACATTAACGCCTCCTTAACCGAATTGCAAAGGCTTGAATCGATTACGGTTAACCCCCCGTACGACTACGGTGGCGCTGTAACGCGCAGAAAACGACGGGAAATCTCGAGGCTTGAGAATCAGGCGAACGAGCGTGAGGAGAGCGCAACGACCTGACCGTCTTGCAGCCGACGACCATGCGAGGCGTTGAGCAATTGGCGCACGCGCACCGCCGGCACCGGCCGGCTGAACAGATAGCCCTGTCCCTCGGTCACCGTGCCGTCCGCACTGATCAGTTCGAGCTGCTCATTGGTCTCGATGCCCTCGACCACGACGGACATGCCGAGATCCGCCGACAGCCGTGCCACGCCGCGCAGCAGCGTCAGCGGCCGGTCGGTGTCGATGCCCTCCAGGAAGGAGCGATCGATCTTCACCTTCTGCATCGGGAAATTATGCAGATAGCTGAGGCTGGAATAGCCGGTCCCGAAATCGTCGAGCGAGATGCGCACGCCGAGCGCATGCAATTGCGACAGGATGTCGTGCGTGAGCTGGGTGTTGCGCAGCAGCGAGGATTCCGTGATCTCGATCTCCAGGCGGTGGGCCGGAAGCCCCGAGACCTCGAGCGCGTAGCGGATCTCGCTCAGCACGTCGCGCTGATGGAATTGCTGCGGCGAGAAATTCACGGCGACGCTGACGCCCTCCGGCCACTTCATGCATTCCATGCAGGCGCGGCGCAGGATCCAGCGGCCGAGATCGACGATCAGGCCCATGTCTTCGGCGACCGGGATGATGTCGACCGGCGAGACAGTGCCGCGCACCGGATGATTCCAGCGCAGCAGCGCCTCGCAGGTGGTGATCTTGCCGGACCTCAAATTGACCAGCGGCTGATAGAAAAGCTCGAACTCCTCGTTGGCGAGCGCCTTGCGCAGGTCGAGCTCGAGGATGCGGCGGGCTTCGACGGTCGCCGCCATCTCGTCGCGGAAGAAGCAGAAGGTGCCGCGGCCGTCGGCCTTGGCGCGATACAGCGCCATGTCGGCGTTCTTGAGCAGCGTGTCGGCGCTGGTGCCATCCGGCGAGGTCAGCGCGATGCCGACGCTGGCGCCGATCTCGACCAGATGGTTGTCGATGCGATAGCGCTCGCTCAGCCGCTCGACGATGCGGCGGGCAAGGCTGGCGGCATCCTCGGGCGAGGACAGGTTCTGCTGGAACACGACGAACTCGTCGCCGCCAAAACGGGCGACGAAATCCTCCGGGCGCAGCATCTCGCGCAGGCGGTTGGCGACCGCGCACAGGAGCTGGTCGCCGCAGGGATGACCGAGCGTGTCGTTGACCTGCTTGAACTGATCGAGATCGATGAACAGCAGCGCGGAGAGCCGCTCGGCGTGGTGCGCGCTCGCCAGCAGCCGCTCGATCTCGTCGCGGAAGCTGACGCGGTTGGGCAGCGCCGTGAGCTCGTCGTAGCGAGCCAGATGGCTGATCTTCGCCTCGGCACTCTTGCGCTCGGTGATGTCCTCGAGCAGGAGGACAGCACCTCCGTCCGTCATGGGCTGAATGGTCCATGACAGCGTACGCCCGCGTGCGAGGTCGGGATCCGTCGTCACGATCTCCCTGTTGCGGAGCTCGCGGATGCCCTGCAGGATCAGATCACCGCTGTCCTTCGAGATGGATTGGGCATCGACGCAAGCCGCGATGATGCGCGACGCACTGGCGCCGCTCTTCACGAGATCGTCGGGCAGGCTCATCATCTCGCCGAAACGGTAGTTCATGACCGCGAGCTGGCCGTCGACGTGGAACATGCACAGGCCGTGCGGCATGTTGTTCAATGCGGTGTCGAATTGGCCGGCCAGCGCCGCTTCGCGCTCGCGCGCGGCCAGTGCGCGCATGAATATCCGGTGCAGATTGGCCGAGATGCCCATCAGCGAGAACAGGAAAGCCGCGCTGACGATCGACATCGCGACGTAGAACGGCGTGCCGCGCAGCGCGAGGGCAATGACGATCGGAACGAAGACGAGGCTGACCTGGAGTTGAAAGATCCATTGCCGGCCATAGGCTCTGCCGGCGCCCCCTGCCGCGATTCCGGTGGTGACGGACAGCGCGATCATATGGGCCACGGCATCGTCGCTGGCCAACAGGGTCGTCGAGCACCACGTCCCGATCGCAGCCGCCTGGATCATCGCGCCGATCTGGTAACGCTTCTGCCAGCGCGTTGCCCCTTCGGCCGTCAGCGCCGACTTGCGCTTCTGGTACAGATGCAGGTCGAACGCGCGGATGATGCCCGCGAAGACGAGACATCCGACGCAGGCCCAGATCAGGGGCTCTCCCGTCTTCAACGCAGTCAGCGCCGCGCCGATCGAGACGAATACGAGGCCGGCCAGCAGCGGACGGGGAGCCTCGAACAGCGAATCGATCAGCGCCGCCGAAATCTTCGGCGATGCCTGCTCAGGTTCTTCGCTCTGGCTTGCGAACTGCATTTGTGTTTGTACGCGCGTCCTGTCGGGCGCATACTTTTACTCAGGCCTGATGAAGCCTTTCTGAGTGAACATCGTTAAAGTCGAGTTGTTTTTCGGCAATGACGAACCCGTTTCCGCTTAGATTTCAAGCAACTAGGCAAGCCTTGCCGGGCGCAAGGTGAAGAAAGGCTTGCCTTGCGCAGCGAACCCGAAAAAATCGGCACGTTTTTTCGACAACATCGCGCGTCTGAACGCGTGAATTATTGGCCTGCGGTCGAGGACAATAGCGGCGACCAGGCCGGGTCGGAGGCGAAGCCCGGCGTCGGCACCTTGAGCTCGTTGCGACCGGAGATGTCGACGCTGTACAGCGACGGCCCGCCATTGCCACCGGGATCGCGGAAGAACATCAGCACGCGGCCGTTCGGCGAGAAGGTCGGCCCCTCGTTGTGGAAGCCCGAGGTGAGCAGCCGCTCGCCGGAGCCGTCCGGCTTCATGACGCCGATCGCGAACTGCCCACCGCCCTGCCTGGTGAAGGCGATGTAGTCGCCCTTCGGCGACCACACCGGCGTCGAATAGCTGGCATTGGTGTCGTCCTTGGAGAAGGAGATCCGCTGCGCCTGCCCGCCGCCTGCGGCCATCACGTAGATCTGCGACCTGCCGCCGCGATCGGATTCGAAACAGATGCGGGCGCCGTCCGGCGAATAGGACGGCGACGTGTCGATCGCAGGCGTGTCGGTGAGACGCGTGGTCGAGCGCGAGCGCAGATCCATCACGAACAGGTTGGAGTTGCCGCCCTGCTGCAGGCTCATGATGACGCGCTGGCCGTCCGGCGAGAAGCGCGGCGCGAAAGTCATGCCGGGGAAGTTGCCGACGATCTCGCGCTGGCCGGTCTCGATGTTGAAGAGATAGACCTTCGGATCGCCCTGGCCGAACTCCATATAGGTGATCTCTTGCGAGTTCGGCGAGAAGCGCGGCGTCAGCACGAGATCGGAGCCGCGGGTGAGGTAACGCACATTGGCACCGTCCTGGTCCATCATCGCGAGCCGCTTGACTCGGCGCTCCTTCGGCCCGGTCTCGTCCACGAACACCACGCGGCTGTCGAAATAGCCCTTCTCGCCGGTCATCCGCTCGTAGATCTGGTCGGAGATGATGTGGGCGATGCGGCGCCAATATTCCGGCGAGGTGAAGTATTGCTGTCCGGTGAGCTGCTGGCCGGAGACCACATCCCACAGGCGGAATTCGGCCTTGAGCCGGCCATCCGGCTGCCGCGTCATACGGCCGGTGACGAGGGCCTGCGCGTTGATGGTCTTCCAGTTCTGGAATTGCGGCGCGACGTCCATGTTGTTGATGCGCTCGATGAACGCAGCCTGGTCGATCGGCGCGAAAAGACCCGAACGCTTCAAATTGTTGGTGATGACCTGCGTGACGCCGTTGCCGACGTCGCCGTCGGACGGAGTGCCCGGGAGGAAGTTGGTGATCGCGATCGGGATCGGCTGGAATGCCGTGGGATCGATGCGGAGGCGAGGCTCCTGGCCAAAGGCGCGTCCGCTCCCCAGCATCGCGAGGGTCGACCCGGTAAGGGTCATGAAACGGCGGCGGTTCATCGAACGGGCATCATTCATTGCAAAATTCTTTTGTTCGGATGTCACAACATATCTTTCAGACCGAAAGTCATCGGAATGAGCTTCCAGCTCTCGTACTGCTGCTTTGGCATGAACGAGTAGACCTGACACTGCACGATGGCGCGCTTGGCGCTCTCCGCCACGGCCTGGGCGATCGACCGCGACGGTCCCCTCACCGCCACCACGATCGGCTCGGACGCCAGCGATCCGTCGATCTTCATGGGAATGTCGATGTCGGCTTCGTACTGGTCAGCATCCTGCCCGTTATAGGTCGGCGTGAAGCAGTGCTTGACCGCGTTTTGGAACGCACCGCGCCAGGTCGCGACGTTATTCGCGGCTGTCCCCGTCGCCGCCCCCAGCGAGGCCGACGCATTCAGTGCCGAACCCGTCTGCTCGTGCCGGGTCGCGGCGCGCTTGTCGAGATCGCGCTGGATCTGGGCGGGATCGAAGGCGCGCTCCTTGGGTTTGGGCTGCTGCTGCGGCTGAACCGCCGCGACCTTCTGCTCCACCGGCTTGGGCGGCGGCTTCTTGGTGTCCAGCTTCTTCTGCAGCTCGGCGATCGGATCTTCCTTGGCCGGATCAGGCTTCTTTTCCTGCGGCTTCGGCTCTTCCTTTGGCTTGGCTTCGGCCACCGGCTTGGGCGGCTCGGGCTTCTTCTCCACCGGCTTCTCGACGGGCTTTGGCGGCGGCTCCGGCTGCGAGTTGGTCTTGATCAGCTCTTTCTTCTCCGTGACCTTGCCGACGGCGTCTTCCTCCGGCTTGGGCTCGGCGATCTTCTCGACCTTGGGCTTCAGTTCTTCCTTCTTGCCGGTCTTCTGTCCCGCCATCATCTTGGCAAGCTGATCGGTGGAGATGATGTCGACAGGGAGCGACTCTTCCGGCGCCACATAAGCCTTGCTGCTGAAGGTGACGAGGCCCCATCCCAGCACGAGGACATGGAGCACAATCGACGCAACGAGTGTCTTGTCGACGTTCACCTTCACGGCTTACCCCTGATCCGCTTCTGTAACGAGGGCAAGCTTCTTGAATCCTGCGCCGGACAACTGGCCCATCACCTTGGCCACCGTGCCGTAATCCGCCTTCTTGTCGGCGCGCAAATAGATGCGCTCCTCGAGCCCGCCGCGCGCGTCCGTGATCGCCTTCAGTTTCGGCACGAGGTCGTTGATGGCGATTTCGGCATCGTTGATGAACACTTTGCCCTTGATGTCGACCGAGAGCTGGATCGGCTTCTGGTCGCTGTTTTCGATGCTCTTGGCCTGGGTCTGCGGCAGGTCGAGCGGCACACCGACCGTGAGCATCGGCGCCGACACCATGAAGATGATGAGCAGCACCAGCATCACGTCGACCATCGGCGTGACATTGATTTCGGCCACGACGGGCTTGCGCCGGCCGCGACGTCCGCCGCCTCCGGATGAACTTGCGACGTTCATGCCCATGGTCTGGTGCCCAAATTGCCCCTCACACTATACATGCCGTCCGTCAGCCACGCTCATCGATCTGACGGGACAGGATGGCTGAAAATTCATCGGCGAAACCCTCGAGCCGCTGGGCCTGCCGGTTCACCTCGGAGGTGAACTTATTGTAGAAAATAGTGGCAGGAATGGCGGCGATAAGGCCGACGGCGGTCGCAAACAGCGCCTCCGCGATACCGGGGGCCACCACCGCCAAAGAGGTATTTTTCGACGCCGCGATTGACTGGAAGCTCGACATGATGCCCCAGACCGTGCCGAACAGGCCGACGAAGGGGCCGGCGGAGCCGACGGTGGCGAGCACCAGCAGGCGGCGTTCCAACCGCTCGACCTCGCGTGCGATCGAAACGTTCATCACCTTGTCGATGCGCATCTGAAGCCCCGCGACGGAGCGGGCATGGCTCTCGAACGAACGCTTCCATTCGCGCATGGCCGCAACGAAGCAGGCCGCCATGGAATGCGTCGGCTTGGCCGAAAGCGTCCGATAGAGTTCCTCGATCGACTCGCCGGACCAGAAGGCCTGCTCGAAGCGGTCCATCGAGCGCCGCGTGCGCGCATAAAGGAAGATCTTGTCGATGGCGATGGCCCAGACCCACACCGAGCAGGCCAGCAGTCCCAGCATCACCGCTTTCACGATCCAGTGAGCCTGCCAGAACAGCGCAATCAGCGACACGTCGGCGGAGGCAGCAACCGGAAGGGCTGACTGAGCCAATTCGGCCGGATTCATAAGCAGTATCCTCTCAAGGCGATCGTTACCTAATGTCCGTCGGCCAACAAATGGGCCGGTGTTCCCCAACAGCCGCGCTAGAACCCGCGCGGCCGGCAAGCCTGCTCAAAGCCTTGTCTTTCTGGGGTGCAGGGCTCGTCCAAAGCCGGCCGCCTGCATTCCCCGCCAAGATGTCAAAACTATGGGCCTCGACACGACTTCGGGCGTGACTGTCCGCAATTACCAGAGCCCGGCGTTGGTTAATGCGGGGTTACCGGCGGCGAATTTGGCTGCGGGAAAAGGAGGCGGCCGAAGGGGATGCGGCGGCCCCCGTCGCCGTAGGAACCGGCCCACCCGCAGAAAATTGTCCCGGAAATTCCCTTTTTGGCGAGGTTTTGCCATGAGCATCAACCCCAAGACGACCGCCGCGATCGGCGATCATCCCCTGCATCCCATGCTGATTCCATTCCCCATCGCATGCCTGGTCGGCGCCCCCATCGCCGATCTCGCCTTCATCGGAACGGCGACGGTTTCTGGGCAAGAGCCGCAATCTGGCTGATCGGCGCCGGTATCGTCATGGCGCTCGTCGCTGCCGCGGCGGGCTTCATCGATTTCTTCAGCGAGCCCCGCATCCGCAGCCTGGAGGACGCCTGGTATCACATGGTCGGCAATCTCGCGGCGGTCGTGCTGGCGCTGGTCAATTTCTATCTCCGCTACGCGCAAGGCGCTGAAGCCGCCGTAAAACCATGGGGCGTGGTGCTGTCGCTGATCGTCGTCGGCGTCCTCTTGTTCACGGGATGGAAGGGCTGGGAGATGGTGTACCGGCATCATGTTGCAGTGCTGGACGCACCCGGCCAGACCAGCTCGGAGCCGGTCAATCCGCATCATGGCGGCGAGAGCCACCGCCGCGCCGCCTGAGCGCGCATCAAGCTGCCGAAGCGGGGGCGGGGCAATTGGTGAGCCGCGCGGGATTGCCGATTGCGGTGCAGCCGCTGGGCACGTCACGGGTCACGACCGTCCCGGCGCCGATCTTGGCGAAATCGCCGACATCGATGTCGCCGAGGATGGTCGCGCCGGAGCCGATGAACACGCCGCGACCGATGCGCGGCGAGCGCATCGGCAGGTCGCCATGGCGCCCGATGCTGACGTTCTGAAGAATGGTGGCCTCGTCGCCGACAACGACATTGGCACCGATCACGATGCCGGTGGCGTGGTCGAGATACACCGACGATCCAAGGCTCGCGGCCGGATGAATGCTGACCTGCAAAACGTTCGACGCCTCGTTCTGCAACAGCAGCGCCGCGTCGTGCTGGTCATGACGCCATAGCCAGTGCGAGACGCGCCAGGCTTGCAGCGCGACGTAGCCCTTGAAATGGAGCAGCGGCGGCAGCAGGCCGGCGACGGCGGGTTCATGCAGCGCGATGGCGCGCAGATCGCGGCCGGCCGCTTCGACCAGATTTGGCTGGCCGCGAAAGGCATCGCGCGAAAACGTCGTGAAGCGCTCGCGTTCGGCCGCGCTGCTGCCGAGCCGGCGCCCGATCAGATCGGCCAAGGCGGAGGTAAAATCGTCATGGGCAAGGATGGCGCCAGCAACAGCCTTGCCGAAGATTGGGTCCGCCGCTGCCGCGCGCTGCGCCTCGCCGCGGATTTCCTGCCAGAGGGTCTCGCTCGCCATGATCGCAGTCTCTGCCATCTTCGCCGCCTGCGGTGTTTTGACGCTTGCTTCTCGCCGTTGAATATAGGACGCAGGCCGCCTGCGCGCCAATTGGCGTCAGCAACACACGCGGTTGCCTGCGCCATGCTCCCCGTGAGGCTACGAGCTTGCTTGCCAGAGAGCCGTGACCATATAGTCGGTCGGTCCTTCAACCGAAGCCCGCGGTGGTCCGCCATCCGCGGGTTTTTCGTACCCGGCCGCGGCCAAGCTGCCCGATACAATTCCGCATCCACGTCATCCAAGGTCACGCTCAAATATGTCGCCTAACGCCTCCGCCGACGACCACCACGACGACATCATGTACCCGTCCGCCATACCGTTCCTGCTGGTCCATCTCGGCTGCTTGGCGGCGATCTGGTCCGGCGTCACCTGGCAGGCGGTCGCGATCTGCATCGCACTCTATTGCGCGCGGATGTTCGGTATCGGCGCCGGCTACCACCGCTATTTCTCGCATCGGGCATTTGCGACCGGCCGGGTGTTTCAGTTCATCCTGGCCTGCCTCGCGCAAAGCAGCGCGCAGAAGAGCGTGTTGTGGTGGGCGGCCAAGCATCGCCACCATCACCTGCATTCCGACACCGAGAACGACGTGCATTCACCGCGTCACCGCGGCTTCCTCTACAGCCATCTCGGCTGGATCTTCGACCGGCAGCACGACACCACCGACCTCGTGAAGGTCGGCGATCTCGCCGTCTATCCCGAGTTGATGTGGCTGCACCGGCTGGAGCTGCTGCCGGCCTTCGTGCTGGCAGGACTCTGCTTCCTGGTCGCAGGATGGTCGGGTCTGGTCGTCGGCTTCCTCTGGAGCACGGTGCTGGTCTATCACGCCACCTTCTGCATCAATTCGCTCGCCCATGTGCATGGACGCAAGCGCTACGTGACGGGCGATGATTCCCGCAACAACTGGCTGCTGGCGTTGTTCACGCTGGGTGAAGGCTGGCACAACAATCACCACGCCTACCAGAGCAGCGTGCGACAAGGCTTTCGCTGGTGGGAAGTCGACGTGACCTACTACATCCTGACGGTCCTGTCGTGGATCGGCGTCGTCTGGAACATGAAGGCGCCGCCCGAACAGGTGCTGCGCAACGAGCAGCCGCTCGGCGCGCGCGTCATCCAGCGGGCCGCCCGCGAGCTCGCCGGACGGTTCGATGCGCAGACCCTGGCGCATGCGATCTCGTCGGCGCGGCGCCGGGCCGATCTCGCGCAGCTGCAGCTGCCGTCGCTGCACGACATCCTCAACCGCGCACATGAAGGTGTCGACGCGCTGACGCATCTGCATCTGCCGAAGATTCCGACCCGCGAGGAGTTTCTGGCGGAGGCCAAGGCGATGTTCGCGCGCACGCGATCGCTCAACGAGATCGTCGACCACGCCTACGAGCATTTCCTCTCGTCGGTTCGCGCGCAGCTGGCGGCGACGGCCTGAAATCGTCGCGGCTGCCCCCGACGCCCCCAAAACCAGACCGCCCGCCTGCGGGTTGCGCAGGCGGGCGGCTCGGGGCCATCAGGACTTTGGGGGCATGCGCCTGAAGGCTTTGAGAGGTGCGAACCTTCAGATCAACCCTGCGGCTGGTCGTTCGGCGGCGGGGTCGGACGCGTCTTGTGCTGCGCCATGAACTGGTCGAACTCTTCCTTGTCCTTGGCGTGACGCAGACGGTCGAGGAAGTTCTTGAACTCGACCTGCTCCTCCTCGAGCCGGCGCAGCGTCTCAGAGCGATATTCGTCGAAGGCGCGGTTGCCGGAGGACGGCGGGCCGAAGCCAAAGCCGAAGCCGCGGCGCTCCATGCGGTCGCGCATGCGATCCATCTTGTACTGCATCCGCTCCATCTTGTTCTGCCAGCGATCCTGGTTGCTCCAGCACGACATTCTTCTGCTCCCGAGTGTGAAAAAGAGAAGGGCAAGTCCGATCGGCCACCAGATGATGAAGCCGAGAATGGTCACGGCAATCCAGCCGGGATGCCAGGGCGTATCGAGCATGCGAGGACGCTCGTACTGTTGGTATTGGTCCGAAGGGCCGCGCCATCGATTGACATCAGCGGTGTAGGCCATTTCCCATCTCCATCACGGCACCAGCGCCGTTGTGAATGTAAATAACATTTACATAGCTAGACGATCCCGCGATTTTGTCAAGCTGGGCGCCAGACACGGCCGCGTGATTATTTGCGCAATCTTATTTCGGCTTGCCCCAGGGGCCGCCGGGCGGCAGGCCCGAACCGGAGGACGCCTCCGGTGGCACGGGCGGCGGCTCGGCGCCCTTGCCCGCGGGACGACGCTCGGTCGGGAAGCCGAGGCCGCGCAGATAGATCAGCACCTCGGCTTCCAGCAGCTCGTCCGGCGACATCGGCAGCTTCCGTCGCGCAGCATCGCCGCGGGAAAACAGCGAGGCCACGCCGTGCGCCATCGACCAGATGTGCAAGGCCATCATCATCGCCGGCGGCCGCGGCGTGCCCGGCGGCGTCAGGGCCGCGAGCCGCTCGGCTGCGGCGCGAATGATGTTGAATGCGCGCTCGCTGGCGGCCTGAAGCGCAGGATTAGCGTCCACCGGCACGCCCGATTCGAACATCGCGCTGTAGAAGGCCGGCTCCTCGCGGGCGAAGGCCAGATAGGCCTTGCCGACGCGCTCGAACGCGGTGACCGTATCGGGACGCCCGTCGTCCCAGACCGCAGCCAGACGCGCCTCGAACTGCTCGAAGCCGCGCTGGGCGATCGAGGACAACAGCTCGTCGCGGTCGCGGAAATGCCGGTAGGGCGCCGCCGCGCTGACGCCGGCCATGCGCGCGGCATCGGCAAAGGTGAAGCCCGCCGCGCCTTTCTCGGCGATCAGGCCGAGAGCGGCCTGCAACAGGGCCTCCTTCAGATTGCCGTGGTGATAGCCGCGCTCGGCGCGGCGCTGCTCCTTGCGCCAGCTCATGTGAACGACCTTTACATGAGCTTGGCGTGAAGGTCACTAGCGGCGATGAGGCGTGACTGGCCCGTAGATCCACGGGTCGCGCCGGGCCCGATGCCTCGGCATCGAGCCCGGCTGCAAACTGGCGAAGCTACATCTGCGGAATCGGCAGCACGGGCATGACCTCGATCGCCTCGCCCGGAAAGATCGCAAAATGCGGATGGTTCTCGAACAGCTTTGCAGCTTCCTCCTGCGAGGCCGCGCGCACCACCGTGAAGCCGGTCAGCGCATTGCTGATCTCGGTGATGCCGCTTCCGTCGATCCTGCGGGTCTTGCCGAGCGGGCCGCCCATCTCGACGATGACGGCCTGGTGCTTCTCGACCCAGCCGTGCCAGGCGGCCATGCCCTCCTGCTCCTTTGCCTTCCGTTCAGCCTCGGGCAGCGCACGCCAAGCCGCCATTTTCGCTCCGCTCATGCTGCCGAGATAGACGGCGAGGAATTTGTGTTCGGTGCTCATCGGTCTCTCCCTTGTTGATCTCTTGACGACAACCGCGGAATTCTCCGCGGCCGGCTACTTCCTCAGATCGTCCAATCCGGCTGCGGCCTGCTGCACGTCGGGCGGAAAGTCGCTCATTTCCTGCACCTGCCGGATTTCGACGATTTCGTTCGGCGAGGCCGGGCACTTCTTCGCCCAGGCGATCGCCTCGGCGCGCGAGGCGACCTCGATCATCCAGTAGCCGCCCAGGACTTCCTTGGCCTCCGCGAAGGGGCCGTCGGTGACGACGGGCTCGCCGGTTGCGAACGAGACGCGCGCGCCCATGGAGGGCGGGTGCAGGCCGTCGAGCGTGATCAGCACGCCGGCATCCTTCAGCGCCTCGTTGTAGCGCATCATCGCTGCGACACGCTCGGGATCGAGTTGAACGTCCGGCGGCGCGCTCTCGTAGCCGAGCGGGATCATCAGCATCATGAATCGCATGGGTGGTGTCCTGGGTTCAGTTGAAATGGGTCGCAGCCGTGGGCCGGCGTTCACCTCCAAGACGAACGACCTCTTGCGAATCCGACAAGCGAGCGGAAATTAATTGGGACCAACCGGCGAGCGGCCATCTGCTGGGCGCCCGGTGAGCGCGAGCCTGAAAAAATAATGCAGCCCAGCTCCGTACAGTTACGGGAGCTCTATGAACCACAGCGTGCATATAAACTCAAAATTCTCGTGAGTTGAATTGGATAGACAACACACGTGAAAACACGGGAGCAGCAGCAACCGCGAAGGAATTTACCGTTTGGTCAAGAAGGTTGGGCAAATTTTTCGTCTACGGAAACGCCGAACGGCAATCCTTCATTCTTCATCGGGCTATTGCGAGGCTTACGTGTTCAATTTCCAAAGCAAGAAAGTCAGGCACGCCGTTGCGGAGGTCGAGGCGCTCGACCGGTCGCAGGCCGTGATCGAATTCGGCCTCGACGGCACCATCCTGGATGCCAATGAGAACCTGCTGAAGATGAGCGGCTACACGCTGGCCGAGATCAAGGGCAAGCATCACAGCATCTTCGTCAGCCCGGCCGAGCGCGAGAGCGCCCGCTACCGCGATTTCTGGGCCAGCCTGAACCGCGGCGAATTCCAGACCACGCAATACAAGCGTTTCGGCAAGGGCGGGAAGGAAGTCTGGGTCCACGCCTCCTACGCGCCGCTGCTCGACGAAAACGGCAAGGTGGTCAGCTTCATCAAATTCGCCACCGACATCACGGCGTACAAGATGAGGACCATGGAGGACGCGGGCAAGCTCGCCGCGATCAGCCGTGCGCAGGCCGTGATCGAGTTCAACATGGACGGCACCATCGTCACCGCCAACGAGAATTTCCTTAACGCGATGGGCTATTCGCTCGACGAGGTCAAGGGCAAGCATCACAGCATGTTCGTGACGCCGGAGGATCGCGCCGGCACGGCCTACACCGACTTCTGGGCGCGGCTGAACCGCGGCCAGTTCGAGGCGGCCGAATACAAGCGTCTCGGCAAGGGCGGCAAGGAAATCTGGATTCTGGCGACCTACAACCCGATCCTCGACGAGATGGGCCGGCCATTCAAGGTGGTGAAATTCGCCACCGACGTCACCGCGCAGAAGATGAAGGCGGCCGACAATGACGGACAGCTCGCCGCCATCCAGAAGTCGCAGGCGGTGATCGAGTTCAACATGGACGGCACGATCCGCACAGCCAACGAGAATTTCCTCAAGGCGATGGGCTATTCGCTGACGGAGATCAAGGGCCAGCACCACTCCATGTTCGTCGAGCCGAACGAGAAGAATTCGGCGGCCTATCGCCAGTTCTGGGATACCCTCAACCGGGGCGAATACCAGGCCGCCGAATACAAGCGGATCGCCAAGGGCGGGCGGGAGATCTGGATCCAGGCCTCCTACAACCCGATCTTCGATCTCAACGGCAAGCCCTACAAGGTGGTGAAATACGCCACCGACATCACCGCGCAGGCGATCGGCCGCAAAAAAGCCGACAATGCGCGCGGGCTGATCGAGGCTGTCGCAGCCGGCAGCGAACAGATGAGCGCCTCGATCCGCGAGATCTCCGAGACCATGGCGAAGTCGCGCGAGACCTCCAAGGTCGCGACGACCAGGGTCGAGTCCGCGGACGGCCAGGCACAGAAGCTGGCCGCAGCAGCGCAAGCCATGAGCGGCATCGTCGAGATGATTTCGGGCATCACCAGCCAGATCAACCTGCTCGCACTCAACGCCACGATCGAATCGGCGCGGGCGGGCGAAGCAGGCCGCGGCTTCGCGGTGGTCGCCTCCGAGGTGAAGAGCCTCGCGAACCAGGCCAAGCAGGCGACCGACACGATCACCTCCGAGATCGACGCACTGAACGTCATCTCGGGCGACGTTGCGAGCTCGCTCACCGCGATCAAGGCTGCGATTGCCGGCGTCAACGAGTTCATCGCGTCCACCGCTGCCGCGGTCGAGGAACAGAGCATCGTGACCTCGGACATGTCGGCCAACATGCAGCGGGCCTCGGCGGAGCTGGCTTAGGCGTCATCCTCGTCATCTCTATCGCCGTCATCCCCGATTTTGCGTCAGCCTGCCTCGAAGGCTGGGAGGTCGGCCGCACCGCTGTAGCCCCCTTCCGCGCCGGGACGAAAGCACAGTAAAAGGAGCCTGCACGCGACGCACCCTCTCGACACAGGACGGATCCACCCATGCCGCAAGCCCCGCAAAAAGTTGCCCTCGTCACCGGCGCCGCGCGCGGAATTGGTCTGGCGACAGCGAAGAAATTCCTGGCCGAGGGCTGGCGTGTGGCGCTGCTCGACATCGAGGGCGAGCTGCTCGGCCGCGCCGTTGCCGAGATCGGCCAGGACGAGGCAACGCTGGCGCTGACTTGCGACGTTTCGGATGCAGCCGCGGTGAGCGCGGCAATGACGATGGTCGAGCAACGGTTCGGCCGGCTGGACGCGCTCGTCAACAATGCCGGCATCGCGGTGTTCGCGCCGCTGATGGAAACGTCGGAGGCCGACTGGCGCCGCGTGCTCGAGGTCAATCTCACCGGCCCGTTCCTCTGCACCAAGGCCGCGGTGCCCCTGATGCGCGACGGCAATGGCGGCGCCATCGTCAACATCACCTCGATCTCCGCGGTGCGCGCCTCGACGCTGCGCTCGGCCTACGGCACCAGCAAAGCGGGCCTCGCCCATCTCACCAAGCAGCTCGCCGTCGAGCTCGCCTCGCTCAACATCCGCGTCAACGCGGTCGCGCCGGGGCCCGTCGACACCGCGATGGCGAAGCAGGTGCACACCAAGGAAATCCGCGCCGATTATCACGACGCTATCCCGCTCAACCGTTACGGCCTGGAAGTGGAGCTCGCGGACGCGATCTACTTCCTGTGCTCGGCGAATGCGAGCTACATTACCGGTCAAATTTTGGCCGTTGATGGCGGCTTCGATGCCGCGGGTATCGGCTTGCCGACACTGCGCGGGCAACGGCGCAACGGGTAGGACCTGTACGGTGGGTTAGCACGACGGCTGCGCGAAACGCCGGCGGCCGGGCATAACCCACCTCTTCTCACGCGGCGCCAAGATGGTGGGTTACGCTACGCTAACCCACCCTACAATATCCAGTTGGTGGAGGCTTCATGCGACGCGTCTCATTGCTCAATGCCTTGATGCTTGCAGCCACGCTGCTTGTCTCTGCACCCGCGGCCGCCGAGATCCGCATCCTCCAGTCGCCCGGCGGCCAGGTCGGGCCATTCCTCGATCTGTTCGAGAAGGTGCGCGAGAGCGGCGAACGCGTCGTGATCGACGGTCCCTGCCTGTCCGCCTGCACGCTGGTGCTGAGCATCGTGCCCGGCGAGCGCATCTGCGTCACCAAGCGTGCGGTGCTCGGCTTCCATGCCGCACGCTCGGTTGACCGCCGCGGGCGCTTCTATGCCGAGCCGGAAGCATCGGTCGCGGTGCTCGACGCCTATCCCGGCCCGGTGCGCGATTGGATTAGCCGTCGCGGCGGTCTCACCTCTCGGTTGCTGCTGCTCAAGGGGCGCGATCTCGCCGCGATCTATCCGCGTTGTCGCTGACGAGAACGGCAGCTGCCGCGCGTGTGACGTGAATGAGCTCTGTGAACCGCGTCACATTGAAGGCGATTGCTTGGCGGTTTACTTGGCTGATTCAAGGCCATACGCCGGGTTCCCTGTGCTCGCATGCAGCGTACGCACCGGGAGATTTGCGCCATCAGGCGCTGGCTTCCGTTCAGAAGAGAGTCTGTATCACCGGTGCCAGCTTCGCGCTGGCGCAGATGAGCATTCCCCAAAGAGCAAAGTTGATCTGTAGCGCCGCCGCCATCGGTCGCTCCCCTGACAAGTGACGTCCATCCCAGTTTGTAGCTTTTATGAATCACCAATAGCGATTCTGGCGGGCAGATCACAGCCCAATATTGCGTCAATTGTTGTGCGATGCAGTTGGCGTGATTTCACGAAGCGGCCGCACTGCTCCCGCAAAGTGATGCGAATCGCGAGTTCATTACATGGCCGTGCTGGCCGACCCGTTTGCCTTAAGTTCCATTTCACCGACGCGATGCAAGCCTTCCCGCGTGGATCTTGCGCATCGCGCAGCGAACTTTGGTCCGGCTGATGCGATACGGCTTTATCTTGCTCACTTTCTGCACAACGCTGCTTGGCTGTGCAGTCGCACCGGCCCAGGAGCGCCGTCCGATCGCGTGGGATGGCCTCGGCCAGGACCCCAACAAGAGCGCGAACCGCGTTCATGCCGCGAAGCGGCCGACAGCGCCCCCTGCGTCCGCAGCGAGTGATCCCAATCAGGATCGGGAACGCGTGCTCGGCACCTTGCGGCCTTATTCCGAAGCGTGGTGGGCGGTCCACGACGAGATCGAAGCGGAGAAGGACAGGCAGCTCGGCACCAAGCTCGTGATCTGTCCTCGCTGCGTGCAACCGTCATCGCCGCAGGGCGAGGAAGTAACCGGCTCGATCCGGTGAGACCACGGCGATCGGCGCGCGACGGAACGATCCCATGCGCGTCCCCTCTCCCGCAGCATGGAGAGAGGGAACCGCAACTCGATCAAACATGTGCGCAATCGCGTATCACATTCCTTCGGCCGGACAGTTCACCATCCAGGGAATGCCGAACTTGTCGACGCACATGCCGAAGCCCTTGGCCCAGAACGTCTTGCTGAAGGGCATGTTGACGGTGCCACCGTCGGCGAGTGCGTTGAACTTGCGCTCGCCATCGGCGGGATCCTTGACCGTAAGTGAGATCGCAAAGCCCTGCGGCTTGTGAAAATGCTCGGCCGGCGAGTCGGAGGCCATCAATACGCTGCCGTCAGGCAGTGACATCCGCGCATGCATGATCATCTTCTCGCGGCCGGGTGTAGCGGGAACCTCCGGTGGCGCGTCCGATGAACGCATCATCGCCTCGATCTTGCCGCCGAGAACCTTGGCGTAATAGTTGAACGCGGCTTCGCAATTGTCCTGATAGAACAGATAGGGATTGAGCATCGTTTCTCTCCTCTTCTTCGTTGGCAATGAAATCTATTGCTTCTCGGTGAGCTTCTTCAGGCTGGCGAGGCCGGTCTCGAAATCCTTGCCGATCATGCTGTCCATGTTGATGAACACCTGCATCACTTTGGACACGAACGGGGCCGGACCGTCCATGGTCCATGTGACCAGTGTGCCATCGCCTTGCGGCACAAAGGTGAATTCGGCGGTGTTGTGGCCTTCGAACGGACGCTCGAAATCGAGCTTGATGCGAAGCTTCGAGGGCGCATTCGCCTCGAGGATCTCCATGTGTCCGGCGCCGACATTGTTGTTGCCGTCCCAGGCATAGGTCGCGCCTTTGCCTTCGGCGGTTCCGCCAAAGATCCGCTTCATGGCGGGGTCTCGGCTTTCATAGGGCGACCAGGCGGTCCAGCGGCGGAAATCGGCGACGACCGGATAGATCGCATCGGCCGGCGCTTTCACGGCGAGACTGCGCTCGACGCGGAATGTGTCGGGTTTCGTCAGAGCAAAGACGAGGATTCCCGCAAGCCCGGCTGCGAGGACGATGGCGATGATGGCAATGGCTTTCAGCATGATGACTTCCTTCGATACGGGATTAAGACGAAAGGGGATGGCGGGGACCGACACGGCCGGATGATTTTTTCGTCATGGCCGGGCTTGTCCCGGCCATCCACGTTCTTGTTGCGGATGAACGTGGATGCGTGGGACGAGCCCGGGCATGCTGGCGCGGTAATAGCTCGCCCTACTTCACCTTCGCCTTGCCCGACACCACCCCCTTCGGCTGGCTATCCCGGATCAGGCGATCGAGATGCATGCGGATGTGGGCGGCCTCCGCGGACGTATTGGCAAGCGCAATGGCGCGATCGAAGGCGATACGAGCCTCCTCGTTGCGGCCAAGCTGCATCAGGAAGGCGCCGCGCACGCCATAGAAGTGGAAGTAATTGGCGAGCTTCGGCGCCAGCGGCTCGATCAGCTCGAGCGCAGCCTCTGGCCCGCGCACCTTGGAGACCGCGACCGCGCGGTTGAGCGTCACCACCGGCGAAGGCTGCACCACTTCGAGCGCGCCGTAGAGCAGGTCAATCTGGGTCCAGTCGGTCTCCTCCGGCGTCGCTGCGCGCGCATGCAGCGCGGCGATCGCGGCCTGGATCTGGTAGGGTCCGCTACGGCGGTGGCGCATCGCCTTGTCGATCAGCGCGAGGCCTTCCGCGATCATGGTGCCGTTCCACAGCGAACGGTCCTGGTCGTCGAGCAGGATGAGCGACCCGTCCGCCGCAAAGCGCGCGGCGCTGCGCGCATGTTGCAACAGGATCAGCGCCGTCAGGCCCATGATCTCCGGCTCACTCTGGAACAGCCGCAGCAGCAGGCGCGCCAGCCGGATCGCCTCTTCGCACAGCGGCTTCCTGATTTCCGCGGTGTCGCCGCTCGCCGAATAGCCCTCGTTGAAGATCAGGTAGATCATCGCCGCAACGCCGGCGAGCCGCTCGGAGCGCTCGATCGCGCCGGGCGCCTCGAACGGGACGCCGGCGTCGGCGACCTTGGCCTTGGCGCGCGTGATACGCTGCTCCATCGCCGCTTCCGAGACCAGGAAGGCGCGCGCGATCTGCTTCACCGTGAGACCGGAGACGATACGCAGCGCCAGCGCGATCTGCTGCGTCGCCGGCAGCTGCGGGTGGCAGCAGATGAACATCAGCCGCAAGATGTCGTCTCGGTAGTGCGAGCCGTCGAGCCGCTCGGCAAGCGCACCCTCGGCATCATCGAGATCGGAGATCGCCTGGTCGTCCTCGGGCAGTGGTTGCTGCTTGCGGGCGCGGCGGACTTCGTCGATGGCGACGTTGCGGCCCACCATGATCAGCCAGGCCGCGGGATCGCGCGGCGGCCCGTTCTGCGGCCAGGTTTTCAGCGCGCGCAGGCAGGCGTTCTGAAAGGCTTCCTCGGCCGTATCGAGATCGCGGAAATAGCGCAGCAACGCGCCAACCGCCTGAGGTCGCGCCGAGGTCAGCGCAGTCTCGATCCAGGCGGTGTCGGCCTCGCTCACGTCAGATTTCCTCCGGGCCTGAATACGCCGACGGGACGCACCTCATAGGCGCCGCCGGGATTGGCGGCTCCGAGGTCGCGCGCGACATCGAGCGCGTCGTCGAGGTTCTTGCAGTCGACGATGTAGAAGCCGAGCAGTTGCTCCTTGGTCTCGGCATAGGGGCCGTCGAGCACCAGCGGCGGGTCTTCCTTGCGCAGCGTCGCCGCCGCCGTGGTCGGCAACAGTCGAGCAACCGGGCCGAGCCGGCCCTGGCTGGTGAGCTTCTCCTGCACCACGGCGAGCTTCTTCATCACGGCCTCGTCCTGCTCCTTGCTCCAGGAGCCGACGAAGTCCTCGTCGTGATAGCAAAGGATCGCATAAAGCATGGGCAGCACCTTCTTGAACACTTGTTTTTAGGACGATCCACTATGCCCCGCCCCGACAGGACTGCGGAAAAAATTTGCAAGAAAAATCCGCCAGATCGTGCCAAGGAGGGCCTTCTCAAGCGGAACTCCACGAGGCACTTCGAATGACCAAAGGCACACTGGCCGTCCTGATCAACAGCATGCAGCAGAACTGGACGCCGGAGCGCTGGAAAGCCCGGTTCGACGCAGTCTGCGGCGGCCGCCCCGTGGCGCTGCTGCCCAATTCCGCGCTCGATCCAGCCGAGGTGCACTATGCCGCTGTGTGGAAGCCGGTGCCTGGCGATCTCGGCGCGTTCCCCAACCTGCGTGCGATCTTCAATCTGGGTGCCGGCGTCGATGCGCTGATGGCGGACAAGAGCCTGCCTGACGTGCCGCTGGTGCGCGTCGCCGTGCCCGACCTGACCAACCGCATGACCGAATATGTCGTGTTGCACGTGCTGATGCACCACCGCCAGGAGCTTTACCTGCGGGAGTCGCAGCGCGCGAAGCGCTGGGAGCCGACCTATCAATGGCCGGCCAGCGCCATCACTGTCGGCATCATGGGATTGGGCACTCTCGGCGCCGACGCGGCCGATGTGCTGCGCAGGCTCGGCTTCCGCGTTGCCGGCTGGAGCCGCAGCCCGCGCACGATCGACGGTGTCGAATGCTTCCATGGCACGGCCGGGATGGACGCGTTCCTGCGCAAGACCGACATCCTGGTCTCACTGCTGCCGCTGACGCCCGACACGCATGGCATCCTCAACCGCGACGTCTTCGCCAAGCTCAACCGCAACGGCCCGCTCGGCGCACCGGTGCTGATCAACGCCGGCCGCGGCGGCTTGCAGAACGAAACCGACATCCTGGCCTGCCTCGACGACGGTACGCTGGGCGCCGCCTCGCTCGACGTCTTCGTGCAGGAGCCGCAACCGAAAGACAGCCGGTTCTGGACCCACCCCAAGGTGGTGCTGACCCCGCACAATGCCGCGGACACCGACGCGGACGCGATCTCGGCCTACGTCGCCGAGCAGATCGCACGCTTCGAGGCGGGCGCTGCGCTGGAGAACGTGGTGGATCGGGCAAGAGGGTATTAGAGGCTCGCCAGCTCTACACACTCTCTGTCGTCCGCTGTCCGGAACGACAGCTCAGGTTTTCGGCCCAGCCCCCACCATGACGTCGATCGCGCCCTTCACGATCGCCTCGAGCTCCTTGCGCGGAACGCGCGCACGGGAGCGGATGGCGATGGTGTGGATGGTGGCCGAAGCGATCTGCGCCAGCGCGAATGGATCGGCGCTCTCTGGCAGCTCGCCTTTCTCCTTGGCGCGGCGGAAGCAACTTGCAAAAGCCTTGTCGAGACCGGTAAGGCCCTCGAGCACCAGGGCGCGGATCTCGGGATCGCCAACGGCTTCGGACGCGGCCGTCACCACCGTGAAGCAACCGCGCGGGCCGGTGTCGCCGGACAGATAGATGTCCAGCGCGGCGGCGTAGATGCGTTCCAGCCGCGGACGTACCGGCATCTCCTGGCGAAAGATATCGACCATCGCCGCGCCGGCTTGCTCGCGATAGCGCTGGTAGCTCTTGATGTAGAGCTCGCGCTTGTCGCCGAAAGCGCCATAGAGGCTCGGACGATTCATCCCCGTCGCCTCGCTGAGATCGTCGAGTGAGGTCGCGGCAAAGCCCTGCTTGCGGAACAGATCGAGCGCGCGGCCGAGCGCGACATCGGGCTCGTAGGCACGCGGACGGCCGCGGCGCTTGGGTTCGGCGCGCCGCGCGGGTGCATTGGCAGCAGCTGGCGGCTTCGATTTTTGTACCATTCCGCAAATTAATCCTTGACCGCCTTTATACTATGCAAGATGGTACAAAAATCAATCTGGCCAGGTTGAGCGACACTCCGAAATGTCACATCGAGGAATTGCCCAAGGAGGCTACAGATGGATCTCTATTTCTCGCCGCTCGCCTGTTCGATGGCGACCCGCGTCGCGCTGTACGAAGCCGGCGCCGAGGCGAATTATCTCGAAGTCGATCCGCCGTCCAAGAAGGTGCTGAACGACGGCTCCGACTTCCGTACCGTGAATCCGATCGGCCTCGTGCCGACGCTGCGCACCGACGAGGGCGTGGTGCTGACCGAGAACGCGGCGATCCTGCAATATGTCGCCGACCGCTTTCCGCAATCCGGCCTCGGCGCCGCCGGCATCGAGCGCACGCGGCTGCATCAATGGCTCTGCTTCATCGGCACCGAGCTGCACAAGAGCCTGTTCGTTCCCCTGCTCGACCGCAAGGCGCCGCAGGAGGCCAAGGCCTATGCGCTGGAGAAGAACCTGTCGCGGCTCGACTATCTCGACAACCATCTCAAGGGTCGCGACTTCCTGCTCGACCATTTCAGCGTCGCCGACGCCTATCTCGTCACGGTCATCAATTGGACCATGGCGACCCCGCCGGTCGAGCTCGCGAAATGGCCGAACCTGAAGGCCTATCACGACCGCCTGCGTCAGCGGCCATCGGTTGCGCGCGCGATCGCGGAGGAATTCGAGCTGTACAAGGCCGAGCTCGCGCGGAAGAAGGCGGCGGCCTAACCGAGAATGTCGTCGTGCCCGGGCTTGTCCCGGGCATCCACGTTCTTCGTACCGAGAACAAGGCGTGGATGGCCGGGACAAGCCCGGCCATGACGGTGTTGAAGCTTCGGCGTCCCTATTTGGAGCCGGGGCGATGTAGAGTCTACCCGTACAGCACGCGCGGCAGGATCGTGACGATGCCGGGCCAGAGCGTCAGCAGCAGCACGAAGCCGATCATGATGACCAGATACGGCAGCGTGACGCGCGCAATGTAGCCGAGCCCGTCAGACGCCAGCGCGTCACCGCGCGTACCCATAAACTGCAGCTGCATTGTCCGAAGAGACGAAGCCGCTTTCGACGTCGTCCTTGACCGCCGCGCGCTCGCGCGTCGCGGGATCGCCGATGCCGGCGCCGCCGGGCGTCAGCACCACCAGCCGGTCGTCCGGCGGCACTTGCTGGAAGCCTTTTCCGCGCAGCTTCTTGCCGGACTTGAGGCCGACATAACCGGCCTCGCCGTCACGCCCGCCATCGCGGCCGCGCGGCGGATGATCGATGCGGTCGAACGCGGCGAGAATGTCGAATGGCGCATCGACGCCGCTGCCGACCTCGATGATCTGGCCGAGACCGCCGCGGGTGCGCCCCGGCCCGCCGGAATCCGGCCGCAGCTCCTTGCGCCAGAAGATCAAGGGCGTCTGCGTCTCCGCGATCTCGACCGGCGTGCCGCGCACGCCACTGGGGTAGGCCGTCGCCGACAGGCCGTCTTTGCCGAAGCGCGCACCGGTGCCACCATTGGAGGTCACCGCCATCGAGAACCCGTAATTGCCGCCGGCGCCGCTTCGCGTCTGGCCGCGCACGTTGAGATTCCACAGGCACGATGTGCCTTCGGCCGGCACGCGCTCGGGAATGATCTGGCGCAGGCAGCCGAACACGACGTCGGGCAGCATCTGACCGATGACGTGGCGCGAGGCGACAGGCGCCGGCTTCGGCGCATTGAGGATCGCCCCCGCCGGCGCCGACACCGTCAGCGGCGAGAGCGACCCGGCATTGTTCGGGATCTGCGATGCCACGACGCAGCCGAGGCCGAACACGGTATAGGCCGTGGTGTAAGACAAAGGCACATTGATGCCGAACCTGGAGGCTGCGGAAGTGCCGTCGAAATCGACGTGGATGCCGGCATCCGTGATCGTCAGCGTCGCCGCGAGCGTGACCGGCGCATCATAGCCGTCGACGACCATGGTGTTGCGCCAGCTGCCCTTCGGCAGCTTGGCGATCTCGGCAAGCACGGCCTCGCGCGAGCGCTCGCAGATGTAGTCGCCGAGCTCGTCGAGCGTGTCGATGCCGAACTCGGTCATCATCTCGACCAGGCGCTCGCAGCCGACGTCGTTGCAGCCGGCGAGCGAATAGGTATCGCCCTCGGTATCGATCGGCAGCCGCGTGTTGGTGCGGATCATCGCCATCAGCGTTTCGTTGACGACACCCTGGTCGATCAGCTTGAGCATGGGGATATAGAGACCCTCCATGAACACGTCAGTGGCGTCAGGCCCGAAGCCGATGCCGCCGATGTCCATGAGATGGCTGGTGCAGGAGAACAGCGCGACCGGCTTGCCGTCCTTGAAGCAGGGCGTGGTGACGACGAAATCGTTGAGGTGACCGGTGCCCATCCAGGGATCGTTGGTGATGTAGGCATCGCCCTCCTTCATCGTCTCGATCGGGAAGTGTTCAATGAAGTGCTTGACCGATTCCGCCATCGAGTTGACGTGGCCGGGCGTGCCGGTCACCGCCTGCGCCAGCATTCGGCCCTTGAGATCGAACACGCCGGCCGAGAGGTCGCCGCATTCGCGCACGATCGGGCTGAATGCAGTGCGGAGCAGCACCTGTGCCTGCTCCTCGACCACGGCGATCAGCCGGTGCCACATGATCTGGAGGTCGATCAGGCTCGCGCCGTTTGCCTTGCTCATGATCAGGCCGCCTTCCGTTCCATGACGATGCTGCCGGCACCGTCGATATGCGCGTCAAAACTGGTGGACACGAAGGTCGAAGTCTCGTCCTCCGCGATCACGGCGGGGCCCGCGATAGTCGCACCCGGCGCCATGTCCTCGCGGCGGTAGAGCGGGATCTCGATCACCTCGCCTGCCCGACCGTCGAAGAATTTGCGGCTGCCGATGGCCTTTGCCGCCGGCTTGCGCGCGACGGCGGCGACCGCGGAGGGATTGCGCGCCTCCGTCGTGGCGAGCACCGACCAGCTCAGCACCTCGATCGCCGCGCCCGGGATCGGCCGCTCGAACATCGCGGAATAATCCGCCTCGAATTTCTGGCGCAGGCCGGCAAGATCGGCCGTCGTCAGCCGCCGGTTCGGCAGCTCGACCGAGATCTCGTGACCCTGCCCGACATAGCGCATGAAGGCGGCGCGGCGCTCGCGCACCGGCGCGCCGGCAGCACCCGGCTCGACCAGCGCCCGCGCCTCGCTCGCCATCTCCTGCAGGAGATCGGAGACCGCCTCGGTGTCGAAATCATCGAGCCGGACGTGACGGCTGCGCACCAGCTCATAGGCGATCGGTGCGGCGAGAAAGCCGACGGCCGAACCGACACCGGCATTGGACGGCACGATCACGCGGGAGACACCGATCTTCTCGGCGACGCGGGCCGCGTGCAGCGGCGCGGCGCCGCCGAACGCGATCAGCGTGTGCTGGCCGACGACCGCGCCACGCTCGACCGCATGCACGCGCGCGGCGCTCGCCATGTTCTCGCAGACGACCTCGTGCACGGCATAGGCCGCGGTTTCCGCCGACATGCCGAGCGGCGCACCGACGTCGCGCAGCAGCGCCTGTTTCGAAAGCTCCGGATCGAGCTTGATCGTGCCGGCCGCGAAGGCATCAGGGTCGATCATGCCGAGGGCAACGTCCGCATCCGTCACAGCCGGACGCTGCCCGCCGCGGCCGTAGCAGGCCGGTCCCGGCTCCGATGACGCACTCTCTGGCCCCACCGTGACGCGCTTCATCGCATCGACATGCGCGATCGAGCCGCCGCCGGCGCCGATCTCGACCATCTCGATCACGGGGATGCGCACCGGCAGACCGGAGCCCTTGAGGAAGCGCGCGGCGCGATCGACCTCGAACACGCGCGAGGTCTCGGGCTGGTACTTCTCGATCAGGCAGATTTTCGCGGTTGTGCCGCCCATGTCGAAGGACAGCACCTTGCTCTCGCCAAGACGCGCGGCGATCTGCGCCGCGAAGATCGCGCCGCCGGCCGGACCGGATTCGACGAGACGCACGGGGAAGCGGCGCGCCGTTTTGATTGACGTCACGCCGCCGCCTGACGTGACGAGGTAGATCGCGCCGCGGAACTGCTCGACCTGCAAGGCATCGGCCATGCGAGCGAGATAGCCGTCGATCAGGGGTTGCACATAGGCATTGGCAACCGCAGTGGAAGTGCGCTCATATTCGCGAATCTCGGGACATACCGCCGAGGACACGGTCACGGAGATGCCGGGCATCTCCTTGCTGATGATCGCAGCCGTGCGCCGCTCGTGCTCGGGATTGGCATAGGAGTGCAGGAATGCGATCGCGACGCTCTCGACGCCTTGTTCACGCAATTTAGGCGCGAGTGCGCGCACCGCCGCTTCGTCCAGCGGGAGCCGGACGCCACCGTGCGCATCGATACGCTCGGGCACGGTGAAGCGAAGGCTGCGCGGCGCCAGCGGCTTCGGCTTGTCGATGCTGAGATCATATTGATCGTAGCGGCTCTCGGTGCCGATATCGAGCACGTCGCGGAAGCCGTCCGTCGCGATCAGCGCGGTTTTCGCGCCGCGGCGCTCGATGATGGCGTTGGTGGCGAGCGTGGTGCCGTGAATGAAGACGTCGATGTCGCTGATATGCGCGCGCGCATCGGCAAGGATGAGGCGCATCCCGTCCAGCACCGCCTGCTCGGGCCGCTGCGGCGTCGTCAGCACCTTGCGTGTCTTCCGATCCTGTCCCACGTCCAGCACGATGTCGGTGAACGTGCCACCGATATCGACGGCAAGCCGTACCTCGGCTCCCTCAAGCATTCCAAATTCTCCGCGCTGATCATCAAGACTGAGACTGAAAGCGCAGCAATTTCCATGCCATGGACGACGGGGACAACGCCGCGCCCGGCTATTCTGCTTGGCACCTATGCAATAGGCAAGACGTGTTCGTGGTCGGCGCGATCAGAGCAGGAATGCGAGCGCCGTCTCGCAGCGCTCCTCGACCTTCAGCGTCAAGAGATCGTCGGCGCGGGTGCGGCCGAGATTGACTGCCGCAATCGGAATGTTGCGCTGCGCGGCAGCTTGTACGAAGCGAAATCCGGAATAGACCATCAACGAGGAGCCGACCACGAGCATGGCGTCGGCCTGCGCCAGATGATCCCGCGCAACAGCGACGATGTCGCGCGGGACGTTCTCGCCGAAGAACACGACGTCGGGCTTGAGGATGCCGCCGCAGACTTCGCAGGCCGGAACCTGGAAAGACGAAAAATCCTCGTGCTCGAGATCAGCGTCACCATCAGGAGCATCGGCCGCATCGAGCGTCAGCCACCCCGCATTCGCCCGGCCAAGCGCGTGCTGAAACTCATCGCGCGGCATCTTCGCCCCGCAACCCATGCAGCGAACCAGGTCGAGCCGTCCGTGCAGATCGATCACCTGCCGGTGGCCGGCGGACTGATGCAGGCGGTCGACGTTCTGCGTCAGCAGCATCCCGCACCGGCCGTTCGCCTCGAGCCGGGCCAGCGCATGATGCGCATCGTTCGGCTTCGCCTGGCCGAACCGCCGCCAGCCGATCAGGCTGCGCGCCCAATAGCGCTGCCGCGTATGCTCGTCCGACATGAAGGCCTGGAAATTGACCGGCTGGGTCCGCTTCCAGTTGCCGTGGCTGTCGCGGTAATCGGGAATGCCCGAATTGGTGCTGCAGCCGGCGCCGGTCAGCACGAACAGCCGTTTGTGCCGGCCGATGAAATCCTGGAGCGGCGGGGTTGCCGGCGGAGCATTCTTCATGGCGCAGATGTAGGTCGTGCGGGCTCGTTTTGCCAGATCAGGGCAATCCCGGCGCATGGCGACCTCGCGTAGCCCGCTAGCGCGGGGACCGCCGCCCCGTGAGATCGAGCGGACGAGGCTTCTCCTGCCCAGCCTTGCGAGCGGCTTGCTGCAGCGTCAGCCGGAATTCGTCGCGCTTCTCGTGGACCGAGGCGATCGCATGACCAACTGCAACGCCGAGGCCTACCAGTGCGGCTTCGGACAGCTGCAGGCTCGCCTCGATGGTTTCCGGCACCGCATCGGTTGCGCCGATCGCATAGAGATGGCGGGCATGATCGGCGTCCCGCGCACGCGAAACGATCAGCACATCCGGCCGCACCGCGCGAATCCGCTCGACGACGGCATCGATCGCCGGCCGCGACTGGACAGTGATGATCACGCCGGTGGTCTGCATCAGGCCGCAGGCTTCGAGGAAGCCCTGCTCCGTCGCATCACCGAAATAGACCTTGTGACCGTCGCGGCGGTCGCGCGCCACGCCGATCGGTTCGTGATCGACCGCGATGTAGTCCAGGCCATGGCTGGTCAGCAGCGAGCAGACGACCTTCCCGACGCGGCCGTAGCCGACCACGATGGCCTGCGCCCGGTCGACGGGCGGCCGAACCGCCAGCTCGGGATCGGGCGAGCGCTCGGGGCCCAGCTTCGCGGCCAATCGTCGTCCGAGCATGCCGAGAAGCGGCGTCAAGGCCATCGTCACCGCGGTGACGGCGACGGCAAAGCTCGACACGCGCGGCTCGATCAAGCCGCTGGCCACCGCCATTCCGATGCTGACGAAAGCGAATTCGCCGACGGGACCCAGCAGGAAGCCGATCTCGATCGCCGCCGCCCAGGAGAGCTTGAAAAGCCGGCCGAGGAGGATGAGCACGATCGCCTTGCCGACGAGAATGCCGATGACGGCGGCCAGCAGCCAACCGGGCTCGCGCATGAACACGCGGAAGTCGATGGCCATGCCGACGGTGAAGAAGAAGATGCCGATCAGCAGTCCCTTGAACGGCTCGACGGTGGCCTCGATCGCCTTGCCGTACTCGGTCTCGGCCAGCATCAGTCCCGCAACGAATGCACCGAGCGCCATCGACAGTCCCGCCTGGTGCGCGGCAATCCCTGCGCCGACGATGACGAACAGGGTCGCGGCGACGAACAACTCCGTCGAATGGGTGCCCGCAACCATCTGGAACAGCGGACGCATCAGCAGCCGTCCGACCAGAGTGAGGAAAGCGACCGCCAGCGCTGCCTTCAGGATCGCACTGGAGATGTGCGCCACGACGGAGCCACCAGTGCCCGCGCCGAGCACCGAGACGAAAACGAGAATGGGGACCACGACGAGGTCCTGCGCCAGCAGCACCGAGAAGCTGGCACGCCCGGAAGAGGTGGAAAGCCGCCTCTCGTTGGACAGAAGCTCGAGCACGATCGCCGTCGAGGACAGCGCGAGGCTGGCGCCGAGGATGACGGCGGTGTCGGAGCTCTGTCCGGCGAGCAGCGCCGCCCCGAAAATCATGGCTGAGGTCACCAGCACCTGCAGGCCGCCGAGCCCGAACACCAGGCGCCGCATCGTGACGAGCCGCCGGAAGGACAGCTCGAGCCCGATCAGGAATAGCAGGAACACGATGCCGAGATTGGCGATACCCTCGACGTTCTGCGCATCCGCCACCGTGAACCAGTACAGGAACGGGAGATCCTTGACGAGCGAGCCGAGCCCGAGCGGACCGAGGATGGCGCCCGCACCGAGATAGCCCAGCACCGGATTGATGCCCCAATGCCGGACAATCGGCACCACGACGCCGGCGGTGCCGAGGACCACCAGCGCGTCACTGTAGGCATTGATGTTGATGGTTGTGGTCACGAGCCCTTCACGTGTCGGCGTCTGCCATAACGGCAGCGTCGTCCACGGTCGATAGCACACGGCGCCGCAGACGCCCAAACGACCCTGACCTTTTCCTCCGGCGCGGGGTACGCGGTAAAAAGCTGACGTTCAGCTCGCCCAGTTCTCCCGGAATTCCGGAAACAATGTCAGGCCACCACAGGCATAGAGGGTCTGCCCGGTGATGTAGCTCGCATCGTCCGAGGCGAGGAAGGCGAACACGGCGGCGATCTCCTCCGGCGTGCCGACGCGCCCCAAGGGAATGTGGGAGGTGACGACGCCCCGCTTTTCCGGGTCGCCTGTCCAGGCCGCGTTGATCGGCGTGTCGATCGCCCCGGGGCCGACCGCATTGACGCGGATGCCCCGGCCGGCGAATTCGAGCGCCAGCGTGCGCGTCAGATTGGCCATGCCGCCCTTGCTGATCGAATAAGCGAGATAGCCGGGCTTGGGAATGATCTGGTGCACGCTCGAGCAATTGATGATGCTGCCGCCTCCGCCGCGCGCGACGAAATGGGCGAGCGCCTTCTGCGCGCACAGCACCGCGCCATTGAGGTTGACGTCGATGATGCGGCGATAGGTTTCGACGTCGAGCGCCTCGCTCGGCGATTCCCGCTGGAAGCCGGCATTGTTGACGAGACAGTCTAGGCGCTTCCAGCGCGACAGGACGGTCTCGAACATCGCGGCGATGTCCTGCTCGTTGCCGACATCGGCCTTGACCACGACATGGTCGAGCCTGCCATGGCCGCGGTCGGCAGCTGCCGTTCGCGCCAGCGCGAGCGTCTCCTCCGCGCCTTCAGGACTGCCGAAATAATTGATGGCGACGGTCGCCCCTTCCTGGGCGAGCCGGACGGCAACGGCGCGGCCGATGCCTTGGGAGGCGCCGGTGACCAGTGCATATTGGCCGACGAGACGCGAGGGAAAGGAGCTCGAGCGATCGGTTTGTGGCATGAGTGATCTCCAGGGATGCGTGATCATCGACGGAACCGGCGCTTTGTTCCATCGCTCAACGCATTGTGCTTCAGTCGGCGTGCCGGGCGCGCGTCAAGGTCAGTATCTGGTACAGGATGATGGCACCGAAGGTTGCCGTGCCGATTCCGCCGATCGTGAACGCACCGAATTTGAGCGTGAGATCGCCGGCGCCTGCGGTGAGCGCCACCGCGACGGTGATCAGGTTCGCGGGATCTGCGAAGTCGACCTTGTTCTCGACCCAGATCCGGCCGGCCATCGCCGCGATCAACCCGAACAGCACGATCGAGAGGCCGCCGATGACGGGCCCCGGGATCGAGAGGATCAGCGCGCCGAATTTCGGCGAGAAGCCGAGCAGGATCGACACAATGGCCGCGAAGGCGAACAACAAGGTAGAATAGACCTTCGTCGCCGCCATGACGCCGATGTTCTCGGCATAGGTGGTGACGCCGGTGCCGCCGCCGCTGGCTGCCACGATGGTCGCGAGGCTGTCGGCGAACAGGGCGCGGCCGAGATAGCGATCAAGGCTCCGGCCCGTCATGGCGCCGACGGCCTTGATGTGCCCGAGATTCTCGGCGACGAGGATGACCGCAACGGGCGCAATCAGGAAGATTGCATCGGCCTGGAACGTCGGCGCGGTGAAGCTCGGCAGGCCGAACCACGGCGCGGCCGAGAGTGGCGCAAAGTCGATCGACTTGCCGAAGCCGAGGCCGTTCGCGAACAGCAGGTACAAGAGATATCCGCCGATTGCGCCGACGATGATCGGCAGGCGGCGCCACAGGCCCGGCGCGGCAACGGCAACCACGCCGATGATCAGAACGGTTGCGAGCCCGATCCAGGTGTCGAATGCACCTGCGCTCACCGCCTTCACCGCCACGGGCGCGAGGTTGAGACCGATCGCAGCGACCACGGCGCCGGTGACCGCCGGCGGCAGCAGCCTCTCGACCCAGCCGACCCCAGACCACATCACGACCAGCGAAATCAGGCCGTACAGCACGCCGGCCCCGACGATGCCACCGAGCGCAACTGACAGATTCGGATTCGGCCCCTGCCCGGCATAGCCGGTGGCGGCAATGACGACGGCGATGAATGCGAAGCTCGAGCCGAGATAGCTCGGCACGCGCCCCGCGACGATGACGAAGAAGATCAGCGTGCCGACGCCGGAGAACAGCACCGCAACATTGGGATCGAACCCCATCAACAGCGGCGCGATGATCGTCGAGCCCGACATTGCGACGCAATGCTGGAGACCGGAGACGACGGTCTGACCCCAGGGCAGCCGTTCCTCCGGCATGATCACGCCCGAGGACTTGAGCTTCCAGTGCGGAAAATAGCCTTGCGTTTGCTCGTCGGAGCCTGTTGCAGTCGCCATGTCCCCCCCCAATTGCGGTGCAACGATCGATGTTCGTGCGATCCGACAAAAATGTGATTGTCACTTCTGCGGCGGCCATCACATGGTGCAGGCCAAGCAGGAGCCAAATCCTGCAAGATCAATGCGTTCCGGGGCACACTCTATGACACAAGTCGCGATCCAGCCAGCCGTCCTCCGTCGGCGCCAACCCTGGTACAAGATCCTCTACATCCAGGTCCTGATCGCGATCGCGCTCGGCGTGCTCATTGGCTACCTCTATCCGGATCTCGGCAAGGCCTTGAAGCCGCTCGGCGACGGTTTCATCGCGCTGATCAAGATGATGATCGCGCCGGTGATCTTCTGCACCGTAGTGCACGGCATCTCCTCGATGGGCGACCTCAAGCGCGTCGGCCGGGTCGGGCTGAAATCGCTGATCTATTTCGAGACCGTCTCGACGGTCGCGCTCGCAGTCGGCTTGCTCGTCGGTGAGATTCTCCAGCCCGGCCACGGCTTCAACATCGATCCCGCCACGATCGATCCGAAATCGGTGGCGACCTACGTCACCAAGGCCCACGAAGAGGGCATCGTCGCTCATCTGATGGCGATCATTCCCAACAGCTATCTGGGCGCCATCGCACGCGGCGATCTCCTGCAGGTGCTGCTGATCTCGATCCTCTCGGGCTTCGCCATCGCCTTCCTCGGCCAGGCCGGCGAGCCCATTGCGGACGCGATCGACAAGGCCGCGAAGATGTTCTTCGGCATCATCCGCATCATCGTCCGTGTCGCGCCGATCGGCGCCTTCGGCGCCATGGCGTTCACCGTCGGCGCCTACGGTCTCGGCTCGCTGCTCAACCTCGCGGCCCTGATCGGCACGTTCTATCTGACCAGCATCCTGTTCGTGCTGATCGTACTTGGCGCGATCGCGCGGCTCGCCGGCTTCTCGATCCTGCGCTTCATCGCCTACATCAAGGACGAGCTGTTGATCGTGCTCGGCACCTCGTCTTCCGAGACGGTGCTGCCGCAGATGATCCAGAAGATGGAGCATCTCGGCGCCTCCCGCTCGGTGGTCGGCCTCGTCATCCCTACCGGCTACAGCTTCAACCTCGACGGCACCAACATCTACATGACGCTGGCTACGCTGTTCCTGGCGCAGGCGACCAACACTCATCTGACCATCTGGCAGGAGCTCGGCATCCTCGGCATTGCCATGATTACCTCGAAGGGCGCCTCCGGCGTCACCGGCGCCGGCTTCATCACGCTCGCCGCGACGCTCTCGATCGTGCCCGACATCCCGATCCAGTCGATCGCCATCTTGGTCGGCATCGACAAGTTCATGAGCGAGTGCCGCGCGCTGACCAATTTGATCGGCAACGGCGTCGCCTGCGTCGTCATCAGCATCTCCGAGGGCGAGCTCGACCGCGACGCGCTGCACGAGACCATGGCCCACCCGCTGGAGATGGGCGAAGCCCTGGAGCCTGGCGGTGGCGCAACCTCGTAGTCCCGCTGCAGGGCAGTCCGGACCCGACGCGGTAGTTTCCCGGAGTAGCAAATTGATGCGACACGAGTCACAACAATGGCGTTGGGATCACGGATTGATACTCAGTTTTTCCGCCCGACGCGCTGGGGGCAGGGCGTCGGGCTTTTGAAAATCTTCGCCACATTTTCACCGCGCGGTGGGGTCAGATGATCCTACCAATGGCGCGCGTCCCGGCAGCAAGATCGAGCCGTCGCGTGATCCCGATCGCCTGCAGGAACGCCTCGTCGTGGCTGACGACGAGCAGCGCGCCGTCATAGGCTCTCAAGCCAGCTTCAACGGCCTCGATCGACTCGATGTCGAGATGATTTGTCGGCTCGTCCAGGATCAGCAGGGACGGCGGCCTCGTCCCGCCCAGCACGCAGGCAAGCCCCGCACGGAACATTTGACCACCACTCAGGCTGCCGGCGACTTGCAACGCTGCATCGGCGCGAAACATGAACCGGGCCAGCGCGGCATGGCACGCATTCGCGCCCGCCGCTGGATTGAGGCGGCCGAAGTTCTCCAGGATCGATAGAGCGGGATCAAGCAGGCTGACCTTCTGATCGAACAGCGCGAAGTCGGGCCTGACCCGCACAGTGCCTGCAACGGGGCGCAACTCGCCAGCAATGAGCTTCAGCAGCGTCGTCTTGCCCGAGCCGTTGGTCCCGACGAGCGCGACGCGCTCCGGCCCGACCATCGTGAACGACAGATCGTGCAAGACCGGCTGCTCCCGTCGATAGCCGGCGCTGACGCCGTCGAGCCAGACCACTTCCCTCCCGGCGGGCAGGCCGGTCACAGGTAGCTTCACCGACAGCGGCTGAAGAACCTCGATACGCCGGCGTGCGGTGTCGATCGCCTCCAGCGCGTTCGCCCGCCGCCGCTCGGCGATTTGCGCATTCTTGCCGCCGCTATCCTCGCTGCGATCCCTGCGTGCACCGGCCAGGATGCGCGGCATGTCGCCCTTCGCCTGTTTCTTCTTGCCGCCGCTGTCCTTGCGCGCTTTCCGCTCGGCGGCTTCCTGGGCCTTGCCATCGATCTCGGACAGGCGCCGCTCGGCATGCGCGAGATCGTGCCTGACGGAAGCGAGCTCGATTGCCTTCTGCTCGCGGTAACGGCTCCAATTGCCGCCGTATCGTGTTGCGCCCAGCGACGTCAGCTCGACGATCGCATCCATCGTCTCGAGCAGGTCCCGGTCATGGCTGACGACGATTGCGCCGCCGCGGCAGCCGGCGAGAAGGTCGGTCACCGCCTCGCGTCCGTCCCGGTCGAGATTGTTGGTGGGCTCATCGAGCAGAAGGAAATCAGGCTCGGCAAACACCAGCGCAGCAAGACGAACGCGCGTGATCTGGCCGCCGGACAGGTGCGAGAGCTGCGCCTCGGGCGAGAGATCGAAGCCGAAGCGCGCCAGCGCGGCTTGAAGCCGTGCTTCGAGTGTCCAGTCGATCCCGGCGATGTCGTCCGCCGAGGCGTCGCCCTGCTCCGCACGGCGCATCAGTTCGAGGACATGGCGCACACCGAACAGATCAGCCACCGTGCTGTCTGCAGGCGGTTGCACGGCCTGGCGCAGCAGGCCGATGGTGCCGTTGATCAGGACTCGCCCGGACTGGGGAACATGCTCGCCCAAGATCGACGCGAGCAGCGTCGTCTTGCCGACACCGTTGCGGCCAACGAGACCGGTGCGCTCGGCAGTGAATGTCAGATCGATGCTGGAAAGAAGAGAACGGCCGTCAGGTGTGGACAGCGAGAGGTTCGACAGGATGATCGAAGCAGGCATGGAATTCCCCGTGAGCAAGGCGGATGGGCGTTGCGGTCGAGGTAAAATCCATGGCTGCGAAGTTCCTGATTGAGAGCCCTTTAATTAGTCATGCAAGAGCGCAAGATCAAGCCGCGGTTGAGGGAACGACAGCGCGGAAAGCGCTGTCGTTTGAAGCCCGCGATCAGCCCTTCAGCGCGGTGACCACCACCTCGATCAGCGCGCTGCCGCCGAGATCGGCGACGCCGACGGTGGCGCGGGTCGGCAGATTGTCGCCGAAGAACTCGGTCCAGGCCGCGTCCATCTCCTTCTTCTTGGCGAGGTCCGTGACGAAGATCGATGCGCTGACGACGCGTGACTTGTCGGTGCCCGCTTCCTTCAGATAGCCGGCGATCTTGCCGAGGATGTTTCGGGTCTGCTCGCCCATCGAGACCGACGTGTCGTCGGCAATGGTGCCGCCGAGGAAGACGAAGCCGTTGGCTTCGACGGCGCGGTGCATGATCGGCGTGCGGATGCTGCGGGTGATGCTCATGATGTCCTCTTGTTGCTAGAGCGTGGTGGGATGGAAGCGGTCGATGCCGAGACCGCTGACACGGGTCTGGGTGCCGCCGTTCACGATCAGCTCTGCCATGACGGCGCCGGCGCCGGGGCCGAGCTGGAAGCCGTGCAGCGAGAAGCCGAACTGGTGATACAGGCCCTTGTGACGGCTGCTCGGCCCGAACACGGGAATGTCGTCCTTCATCTTGGCTTCGATGCCGGCCCAGGCCCGCACGATGGTGGCGCTGCGCATCACCGGAAACAGCTCGAACACCGTCTGCGCGCTCGTCGCAAGGCTTTTCCAGTCGAGCACCGTTTCGTTGCGGTCCTGATAGGGCATTGCCAGATGGCCGCCGCCGATCAGAACGGTGCCGTTGGAGAATTGCTTGAAGGACAATTTGCGCCCGCGCAGGATCACGACGGGATCGATGAAGTGCGGCACGCGCGAGGTGATCATCAGCATCGGCGCCACGGTCTCGACCGGAACCGGCTCGCCGAGCGCGGCCGCGATTGTCCCGGCCCAGGCGCCGGCGGCGTTGACGAGAACCGGTGCGGCATAGGTATCCGGGCCGACGTCGACATGCCAGAGGCCGCCACTGTGACGGATATTGCCGCCCGCCATGCCCTCGCGCACGGTCGCACCTAACTGCTCGGCCTTGCGACGGAAGGCCGTCGTCGTCTGCGCCGGACTGGCTGCGCCGTCGCGGCGCGAGACCACGCCGCCGGGGCAGGTCTCGGCAACCGCCGGAACGAGACGCCGCAGCTCAGTCGCGTCGATCAGCTCTTCATGGGTGAAGCCGAGCGCGTTGAGCTCGGCCACGCGCGCGCGGCAAACCGCGAGTTCCTCCTCGTTTTCCGCAACCAGCACCTGGCCGTGGCTCTCGAAGCTGCAATCGTCGTCGAGGAGATCCGATATCTTCTCCCAAATCTCCATCGAACGGATCGAGAGCGGTATTTCGGGGATGTGCCGCGCGAGTTGGCGCACGCCGCCGGCATTGACGCCGGAGGCGTGACGGCCCGCATAGTCCTTCTCGATCAGCACTGGCTTCAACCCGGCGAGGCATAGATGCAGCGCGGTCGAGCATCCGTGGATGCCGCCGCCGACGACGATCGCATCCACATTTTTGGTCATCCGCGCACCACCGCCTTGACGTCCGCCTCGCTCTTAGGGACGGCGGCGAGCTCGGCAAGCGTGATCGGCTTTACCGGCGCGCGCAGTCGATAGTAGCCGATCTCCTGCGGCGTCTTCCCACGCGCTTGCGCCATCAGCTCGGTGACGGTGAGGCCGCAGAGCCGGCCCTGGCACGGACCCATGCCGGTGCGGCGATAGGCCTTGAGCTGATTCGGACCGGTCGCGCCGATCGCGACGGAATCTAGAACGTCCTTTGCCGTCACCTCTTCGCAGCGGCAAACGATGGTGTCGCCGGAGGGAATTCGGAATTGCGGCGGGGGGCGGAACAGCGTGTCGAGGAAGACGCGGCCGCGCTCGGCCTTGGCGAGATCAGCGCGCAGGCTCGCCATCGTGGGCAACTTCGCGGCGGCCGCTGGCGTCAGCGCTTCCACCGCTGCGCGCGCCGCTATCCGGCCGCGCACCACAGCCGCATTGGCGCCACCGATGCCGGCGCCATCGCCGGCGATGGCGATACCAGCGACCGAGGAATTTCCGCTCGCGTCCAGCACCGGCGACCAGCACAATTGCAGATCGTCCCAGCGGTGCTCGACGCCGGCCGCCATTGCCAGATTGACGTTGGGCACGACGCCCTGATGCAGCAGCAGCAGATCGGCGGGGACAGTCTCGCGCTTGCCGCTGGCGACATAGCTCACGCTCGCGAGCTGACCGTCACCGGACGCCGTGAGCTCTGTGACGGCGGAGACGACCTGCACCTTCGCCTTCACCTCGCGCATCATCGACAGGCCCTTGGCGAAATAGGGCGAGGTCAGGAAGGCGAAGGCATGGGGCAGCGCGGCGAAATAATTGCCGCGCTCGGTGGTGTCGAGGATGCGGTCGATCTGACCGCCGAGGCGCAGGATCTGCGCGGCGAGCAGCCAGAGCAGCGGCCCCTGCCCTGCGATGACGGTTCGGCCGTCAGGCACCAGAGCCGATGATTTCAACATGGTCTGCGCCGCGCCGGCCGTCATCACGCCGGGCAGCGTCCAGCCCGGAATCGGGAACGGCCGCTCCAGCGCGCCGGTCGCGAGGATCACCCGCTTTGCCTTGACGAAAGCGGACGCACCGCCGATCGACACGGCGATATCGAGATTGCGGTCGAGGCTCCACACGGTGGCGCGATGGATCACCTCGGCGCTGCTCGCGCGCAACGACTGCACGAGATCGGCACCGACCCAATAGTCCGCACCGAGCTGATTGCGCTCCGTGACCGGCGTCGACGAGATGGCGCGAAACACCTGGCCGCCGGGGCCGATATTCTCGTCGAGCAGCAGCGTAGACAGGCCGGCGTCGGCGGATGTCGCAGCCGCGGCGAGGCCGGCGGGACCGGCGCCGATCACCACGACGTCATAGGCTTCGCGCTTGGGAGCCACAGTCATCTTCCGATCTCCCGCTTGCCCTTCTGGATCTCGACCTGCATGCCCTCAGCAACGGGCACGAGGCAGCCCTGGCGGTTGCCGACGCCGTCGATGGTAACGAGACAGTCGAAGCACACGCCCATCATGCAATAAGGCAGCCGCGGCGAACCGCTCACCGCAGTCGAGCGCCGCGCGTCGACGCCGGAGGCCAACAGCGCCGCAGAGACGGTGTCGCCCTGGCGCGCCGCGACCGCGACGCCGTCGACGAAGATCTGCACCTGAGGACGCTTGTCCTGTTCGGATCGTCTAAACATCGATGCCTCTTGGCTCCTTCATATCTCTAATAGCCGCTGTTGTTCGCCGCGCCCGCGCCGCCGAAGCGGCTGGCCGAGAACGCGCCGACCAGCTCCGGCTCGAGCGCGCCCTGCACCACCATGCGCGCGATCTCGAAGGCGTGGTTGGAGGCGAGCGTCACGCCGGAATGGCAGCAGGCGACGAAGGCACCGGGATGCGTCTCCGACTGGTCATAGATCGGAAAGCCGTCCTGCGGCATCACGCGGATGCCGGCCCAGCTTCGGACCACGTTGAGCCGCGACAGATGCGGGAACATGCGCTGGGCGCGATCGGTCATCACGGCGCTGATCGAATGCTTCAGCGCGCGGTCGTCGAGCTCGTCCTCCTTGCTGTCGCCGATCATCACCGTGCCCTCGTCGGTCTGGCGGACCGTGGTCAGCGGATGCGGCAGGAACGGCATGGTGCGCTCGGTCACCACGATCTGGCCGCGGGTCGGGCCCATCGGCGCGTAAAGGCCGACCATAGGCGCCAGCGTCTGGTTGGCATTGCCGGCCGCGAGCACGATCTTGGCGGCGCGCAGCTCGCCCTGCGGCGTGGTCAGACGGAATTCACCGCCACTCTTGCCGATCGCGGAGACCGAGCGCTCCGGAAAATAGTCGATGCCCAACGCTCTGAAGCCGGTATGGAAGGCGCGGAAGGTGCGCAATGAATTGACGTGGCCGTCGAGCGGACAATAGCTGCCGCCGGAGACCTCGGGCCCGATCAGCGGCAGCGCCTTCTTCACCTCGGATGCCGGCAGCATCTCCATCTTGTAATCGGCCGCGCCGACCTGGTTGTGCATGCGCTTGACCAGCTCGGTGCGCTGGCCGAATTCGTCCTCGCCGAGCGTGAGATGAAAGCCGCCATTCTGCTGAAGCGAGACGTCGAGGCCGGTCTGTTGCTTCAACTCCTCCGCGAGCCGGCTCCAGGCCTGCGACGCCCGTACGGTCCACACCGTATAAGCGGGCATGCCGAGGCCCTTGCTCTGCACCCAGACCAGCGCGAAATTCGCGCGCGAGGCACGCTTGGTAATGTCGCCTTCGTCGAGCACGGCGACGCGCTTGCCGAGCCGGCCGAGGCCCCAGGCAATGGCGGAGCCGAGTAGCCCGCCGCCGACCACGGCGACGTCATAGTCTTTGGACATCAGTTCTCCTATCGTCCCGTATCGCCCTTGCCGGCGAGCACACGGTCGAGCCCGTAGAAGCGGTCGAGCACAATGAGGGCACCCATGGTAATCGCGATCACGCAGGCCGAGACCGACGTCACCAGCGGATCGATGTTGTCCTGGATGTAGAGGAACATGCGGACCGGCAACGTCTCGGTGCCGGGTGCCGCGAGGAAGACGGTCATGGTGAGATCGTCGAAGGATTGGATGAAGGCGAGCGCCCAGCCGCTGATCACGCCGGGCAGGATCAAGGGCAAGGTCACGCGGCGGAACAGCGTCCAGCCATTGGCACCGAGCGAGACCGCCGCCATCTCGACGGTGCGGTCCATGCCGGTCGCAGCTGCCAACGTCAGCCGCAACGCGAACGGAAACACGATGATGACATGCGCGATGATCAGCGCCGCGAAGCTGCCGCCCATCCCGGCGGATGTGAAGAAGCGCAGGAAGGCGATGCCGAGCACGACATGCGGGATCATCAGCGGCGACAGGAACAGCGCCGCCAGCGCGTCGCGCCCACGGAAGCGATAGCGCGCGATCGCAAGTGCCGCCGGCACCGCGAACAGCAGCGCCACCAGGGACGACAGCGCGCCGAGCCCGAGGCTGACCCAGAAGGCGTGGATGAATTCCGGATAGTTCGCGATCGTCCTGAACCAGCGCAGCGAGAAGCCGTTGGTCGGCAGCGACAAATATCCCTCGGGCGTGAAGGCGACGAGGCAGACCACCAGGATCGGCGCCACCATGACCATGACGAAGACGGCATGGAAGATCAGCGCGAGCGGGCCGTTCCGTCTCATCGGAACACCTCCGCATATCGGCGCTCGATCAGCGCGTTGCTGCCGACGACGATCAGCACCAGCGCGGCCAGCAGCAGCGTTGCGACCGCCGCACCGAGCGGCCAATTGAGCGTGTTGAGGAATTCGTCATAGGCGAGCGTTGCCGCGACCTTGAGCCGGCGGCCGCCGATGATGGCCGGCGTCGCAAAGGCGCTGGCCGAAAGCGAGAACACGATGATGGCGCCTGAGAGCACGCCGGGCATGATCTGCGGCATGATGATGCGGCGGATGATGGTCGCGGGGCTTGCGCCGAGCGACATCGCGGCATTCTCGATCTGGGGATCGAGACGCTGGAGGGCCGCCCACACCGACAGCACCATGAACGGCATCATCACATGCGCAAGCGCGATCACCATGCCGGTTTCGGTGAACATGAAGGGAATGGGGGAGCCGATCACCCCGAGCGACATCAGGAGCTTGTTGACGAGCCCGTTGTTGCCGCCGAACAGCAGCGCCCAGCCCAGCGTGCGTGCCACCACGGAGATCAGCAGCGGCCCGAGAATGATCAGCAGGAAGAAGCTCTTCCAGCGGCCGCTCATCCGGTTGAGGATGTAGGCTTCGGGCGCCCCCAACAGCGCCGTGAGCAGCGTGGTCAGGATGGCGACACGAAAGGTCCGCCAGAACATCTCGGCGTAATAGGGATCGGTCGCGATCTCGTGCCAGTTCTTGAGGATGAAGACCGGCTCGATGCCCTTGTACTGGCCCCAATCGTGGAACGACAGCATCACGGTCATGGCGAGCGGGATCAGCAGAACGCCGACGAACAGCATCAGGGCCGGCGCCGTCAGCGCCCATGGCGCACGCGTGCTGCGTTCCTCGGCGACCGCGCTCATGCGCCGGCCCTCGCGCGCACGCTCATGTCCTCGGGCCGCCAGGCAAGGCGAACCGCCTCGCCTTCGGTTGGCTGGGCCTTGCCGTCGTTCTGGCGAATCACGATGGCCGGGCCGCATTCGCTCTCGCACTGGAACAGCCAGTGATTGCCCTGGAAGATGCGCGTGAGGATTTTTGCGTTGAGGCCCGCTTCGCCAAAGCCGATGCGCTCGGGGCGGATGCTGACGGTGACGGGACCATTGAGACCGGCCGGCGCCGGCGCACTCCAGGAGCCCGCGGTCAATTGCGCCGGCGTCGCGGTCCGGTCGACCACCGCGGCAAAATCGTTGGTCTTGCCGAGGAACTGCGAGACGAAGGCCGAGGCCGGCTTCTCGTAAGTCTCCTGCGGCGTGCCGATCTGTTCGATCTTGCCCTGGCTCATCACCACGATGCGGTCGGACAGCGACATCGCCTCGTTCTGGTCGTGGGTGACGAGGATCGTGGTGGTGCCAATGGTGCGCTGGATCTGGCGCAGCTCGATCTGCATCTCCTCGCGCAGCTTTGCGTCGAGATTGGACAGCGGCTCGTCGAGCAGGAGCACGCTCGGCTTGATCACCAGCGCACGCGCCAGCGCCACGCGCTGCTGCTGGCCGCCGGACATCCTTCGGGGATGCCTGTCCTCGTAACCGGCAAGGCCCACCATCGCGAGCGCGGCACGGACACGCTCGGCCCGCTCGGCCCGCGCCACGTTGCGCATTTCGAGACCGAAGGCGACGTTCTCCGCCGCGGTCATGTGCGGAAACAACGCATAGCTCTGGAACACGATGCCGAGGCCGCGCTTGGCCGGCTGGATCGCGGTCAGGTCCTTGCCCTCCAGGCGGATCGCGCCGCGCGTCGGATCAAGGAAGCCCGCGATCATCTGCAACGTCGTGGTCTTGCCGCAGCCGGACGGGCCGAGGAAGGAGATGAACTCCCCCTTCCCCACCGACAGACTGAAGTCGTCGACCACAGTCTGCGGGCCGAACTGTTTTGCGACCCGATCGAGCTCGAGATAGGCCATGCGCTGTCTCCGCTAGCGACGATCAGATCAGCGCTCGACCTCGCGGTTCCAGCGCTTGGTCCACTCCTCGCGCTTCTCGTTGATGACTGTCCAGTCCGGATTATAGAGCTTGGCCGCGCGCTCGCCGATCGGCGCCATCTTGCCGAGCTCCGGCGGGACCACTAGCGATTTCAGCACCGGGCCATAGCCATAGTCCTTGAGCATCACGAGCTGGATCTTGGGATCGAGCAGCGTCTTGACGAAGCTCACAGCCAGCGGCGAAGCGTTGGGCTTGTTGATCGGACACGCCGTCGTCAGAAGCGTTGCCGCGCCTTCCTTCGGATAGACGAAGTCGACGGGGAAGCCGGTGTTGGCGAAGCTCTGCACGCGGCCGGTGCCCCACACCGCGATCACGGCCTGACCGGACTGGAACAGCTCGGTCATCTTGCCCGGCGACGGCTCGTAGGCGAGCACGTTCGGGTTGATCTGCTCCTTGAATATCTTGAAGCCGGAATCGACGTTGGTCTCGCCGCCGCCGTTCATCTTCGATAGCATCACCAGCGCTTCGAGGCCGTAGGTGTTGTTGATCGGCGGGATCACGAGCTGCTTGGCGTATTTCGTGTCCTTCAGATCATTCCACGAGGTCGGCGGCGCCCAGCCTTTCTCCTTGAACACCTTGGTGTTGTACATCAGGCCGGTCGCGACGATGCCGATCGCGACTGCGCGATCGTCCTTGAAGCGCGCGGTGTCGTAGAGATCGGCGGGCAGGCCGTCGAGCTTGCCGCAGAAGCCGAGCTGGATCGCCTGGTACATCGGGCCGTCGTCGACGATGGCGACGTCGATCTGCTGATTGCCCTTCTGCGCCTGGAGCTTGGCCAGGGTGTCGGTGGAGTTGCCGGCGACGTATTCGACCTTGACGCCGTTTTCCTTCTCGAAGGCCGGGATCACCTCGTCGCGGATCGTCTTCTCGAACGAGCCGCCATAGCCGGCGACGTAGAGCGTCTTTTGCTGGGCCGATGCGGCCGACGGGACGGCGATGAGCGCTGCGAGGCTGACAGCGGTCAGAAGACGTAGAGTTTTCATGTGGACCGATCTCCATACCGGGATGAGGTGACGTGCCGACAAGTCTCCGACTGAGGCACCTTCCGCATTTCCTTCCGCGCAAACCCCTCCCCGATCAGGGCTCCGGCCCCTGCTCGACGGGTTTGGCGCGACCTGGGGGTTTGAACCCCTCCAATCTGCCGAAAAAGCGGGCTGGCTCCAGCTCTGATGAAAAAGATCGCAGACCGGCACTTCCATCGTCCAATGAATAATGGCACCCTTTGCATGCCGAAATGTTATGGATGGAATTTGGAATGGCGCGGATCAATTCGCGGCAGGTCGAGGCCTTCCGCGCGACGATGCTGACGGGCAGCGTCACCGAGGCGGCGAAGCTGATGGTGGTGACGCAGCCGGCGGTCAGCCGGCTGCTGCGCGACTTCCAGGCGCTCTTGAAAATGGAGCTGTTCGAGCGCCGCGGCACCGGTCTCGTGCCGACCGCAGCGGCGATGGCGCTCTACACCGAGGTCGAGCGCTCCTTCGTCGGTCTCGAACGCATCACCGCGGCCGCCGAGGAAATCCGCGGCCGCCGCACCGGCTCGCTGCGCATCGCCGCGCTGCCGGCCTTGGCGAACGGCTATCTGCCGCGGCTCGCCGGACACTTCCTGAAGGAACGCCCCAACCTCAACCTCGCCTTCTTCGGCGTGATCTCCCCGATCGTGGTCGACTGGGTGCTGAACAATCAATGCGACATCGGCTTTGCCGAGGTACCGATCGCGCATTCCGGCCTGCCCAGCCTGCGGCTTCCGGCGCTCGCCCGCGTCGCGGTGCTGCCGACCGGGCATCATCTGGCGGAAAAGGAAGTGCTGGAGCCGCGCGATTTCGAGGGCGAGACGTTCATCTCGCTGTCGGCGGGATCGTCGAGCCGGCATCTCGTCGACCAGGTCTTCCACCGCAGCGATGTCCGCCGCGTGCTCCGCGTCGAGACCACACTGTCGGAGATCATGTGCGGGATGGTGTCATCGGGACTCGGGGTGTCGATCTGCGATCCCTTCACCGCGCAGGAATTTGCCACGCGCGGCGTCGTCGTCCGCCGCTTCCTGCCGCGCATCGATTTCGAGTTCTCCGCCGTCTTCCCGGCGCAGCGCAGTCCCTCGCCGGTGGCGCTGGATCTGGTCGAGACCATGCGCAAGGCGCTCATTGAGTTCGAGGACGAGTCGGCACGGGATTTTGCACCGGGCTGACTTGGACCTCTTGGAAAGCCTGCGGTATCCTCTCCCGTCTCCGCAGGGCACGACATGGCACGCATCACCATCATCGAGACCGGGCTCGTTCCTGAAAAACATCGCGAGCGCCACGGCTCGTTTCCGGACATGTTCGCGCGCATGGTCCGCGCCGCGGATCCGGCAGTTGGTGTGGATGTCATCAGCATCCCGAACGGCGATGCGCTGCCCGAGCCGCGCAAGCTCGAAGCCGTGCTGATCACAGGTGCTGCAGCCGGCGTCTATGATGGGCTCGACTGGATCGCACCGCTGGAAGATTTCGTGCGCAGCGCTTACGCCAACAAGTCGCCAATGGTGGGCGTCTGCTTCGGCCACCAACTGATCGCGCAGGCGCTCGGCGGCACGGTGCGCAAGTCCGACAAGGGCTGGGGCATCGGCCGGCACGTCTATCAGGTGCTGCCCGAGAACGGCGTGATCGACGGCGAAACGGTCGCGATCGCTGCCTCGCACCAGGACCAGGTGATCGAGCCGCCGAACGACGCGCTGACGATCCTCTCCTCCGACTTCACGCCGCACGCCGGCCTGCTCTACGCCAACGGCACCACGCTGACCGTGCAGCCGCATCCGGAATTCGACGTCGAATTCGCGCAAGTGTGCTGCGATCTGCGCGACGGCAAGGCGCCGGATGACGTGGTCGCAACAGCGAGGCAGTCGCTGGCGGAGCCGATGGACAGCGCAAAGCTCGGTGGCGCGATTACGAGGTTCTTGGCGCGGCGCGCGACGCCTTAGTTCCCAACTGTCGCCAAGCAGACTCTTCCCTTCTCCCCCTGTGGGAGAAGGTGGCGCGAAGCGCCGGATGAGGGGTATCTATCCGCGAACTCAATTGTGAGAGCTACTCGCCGAGAGATACCCCTCACCCGTCTCGCCGCTGCGCGGCGAGCCACCCTCTCCCGCAAGGGGAGAGGGTGCAGTGTGCATGCCGCACCATCTCGCAAGCCTCAGAACGGATCAGTCCCCAGCCCCGGCACATCCGCCGGCCGCGGCCCCGGCGCGGCCCAGTGAAACCGGCGATCCTTCTCAGCGATCGCGATGTCGTTGATCGAGGCCTCGCGCCGCTTCATCAAGCCGTGCTCGTCGAACTCCCACTGCTCGTTGCCGTAGGAGCGATACCACTGGCCGCCGGCATCGTGCCATTCGTATTGGAAGCGCACCGCGATGCGGTTGCCGTCGAAAGCCCAGAGGTCCTTGATCAGACGATAGTCCTGCTCCTTCTCCCATTTGCGGGTGAGGAAGGCCACGATGGCCTCGCGGCCCTGAAACACCTCCGAGCGATTGCGCCAGCGGCTGTCCTCGGTATAGGCGAGCGACACCTTCACCGGATCGCGCGAATTCCAGGCATCCTCGGCCATACGCGCTTTTTGCGCGGCAGTTTCTCTCGTGAAGGGCGGAAGCGGCGGGCGCGACATGGAAGGCCTCATCGATGGGTTGAGGCCGCAATCTATCGCTGCATCTGGCGGAGTCGATAGGCCGTTACCAATCAGGCGATCACTTATCGGGCGATCACGAAATCAAATCGGCCTTCATCAAGGTGCGGATCGATTTCGGGATCGGTTGTGCGCGGCCGCCACTGATGAAGGCGACCCGCACCTCGGCCTTCACCAGCACGTCCTCACCACGCCGCACCTCCTGCGCCAGCATGATGGAGGCGCCCTTCACTGCGACCGGCCAGGTCACGACGTCGAGCACATCGTCCATTCGCGCCGGCTTGAGGAAATCCAGATGCATCGAGCGCACGACGAAGGCAAAGCCCGCGCCCTCCGTCTCGACCTGGTCGAACAGCGCCTGCTGTTCGGCGCCCATCAGCCTCAGATGGTTGGTCCGTCCGCGCTCCATGTAGCGCAGGTAGTTGGCGTGATAGACGATCCCCGAGAAATCGGTGTCTTCGTAATAGACGCGGACCTGCATGTGGTGGCGGCCGTCGCGGATCTCGCCGTCGAGATGGGCAGTCACGTCGCGAGCCTCTTCGCTTGTCGGTCACCGGCCCGTTTTGCGCAAAAACAGGCGGTCGCGCAAGCGTGTTAGGACACAACCGGTGAGGTTCGCCCCAGCGTGACCTCGACGATCTCCGGCGGCACGCCGAAACGGAGCGGCATGATGCTGCAACCGAGGCCGCCGGAGACGATGACGTCGCATTTCAGCCTGATATGACCATAGGCGAGCTGGATGCCTTGCTGCGGCGGCACCGCCGGCGACCAGCCGAGCAAGCGAATCTGGCCGCCATGGGTGTGGCCGGACAGTTGCAGCGCGACGCGCACGGGTACGCGCGGCGCGATGTTGGGCTCGTGGGCGAGCAGGATGATCGGCGCATCGTCCGTGACCTTGGCGAGCGTCGCGCCGAGATCGTCGGCGCCGAAACGCGACACGGTGCGAAGCCGGCGCGCCGGCAGGAAGGCGAGCTGATCGCCGAGGCCGGCGAGCCAGAATGGACGGCCGTCCTTGGTAAGGCGTACGACGTCGTTCTCGTAGACGGGAATGCCGGCCGCTTCCAGCGCGCGATGCGCGATGGTCGGGCCGTGCCCGGTCCGCTGCACGGTCCTGTCGTCCCAATAATCATGGTTGCCCATGACGGCATGGACACCGAGCGGCGCCTTGAGGCCGCCGAGCACTTTAGCCCATTCGCTGGAGGGGATGATGCGCGTGACGTGGTGCAGGCCGGCGACATAGTCGCCGAGCAGCACGATGATATCAGGCTTCAGCGCGTTGGTGCGGTCGACGATGGCCTCGATCCGCTCCAGCGGCATCCAGGGATCGCAGGCATGAACGTCGGCGATGACGGCGATCTTCAGCGGAAAATCGGCCGGCCATTGCCGCGGCGTCGGATGATAGCGGGTGATGCGAAGCCGCAGCACCGGCTCGACGGCGACGCCATAGGCGGCGGTCGAGATGCCGAGGGCGGACAGGCCGCCGATGGAGCGGATGAGATGACGGCGCGTGATCATGGAAGCCCGTTTCTGATGCAGCCTCTCGATGCGATCCGATTGGAGCGGAATTGGGGTGCGCCCGTGCAGGCCGTCAGCATCCTCGTGCAGAAGCCTGCACAAACATTACCAGCGGCTCTCGCCGATCAGCGCATCCAGACGCGCCTTCAATTCGTCGGGCGCGCGATAATACCAGACACCGCCGAGCAGCTCGCGAAAGCGTTCGTTGACACGCGCCTCGCGCTCGATGCGGTCGATCGTTGCAGCGTTGATCACGTCTTCGAGGGGTCCCGCGGCCAGCAGCGACAGCAGCACGGGATTGGCCTCGATCTTCAGGACTTCCAGGACGAGGTCGATCAATCCGTCGGGATCCTCTTCGCGCAGATCGCGCTCGAAATCCATGATCGCAAACAGATTGTCGTCCTGGTCGCGATCGGACTTGGAATATTGCTCGACCCAGGCACGGGCGAGCGCAGCGGCCGACAGGCTGGCGCAATCGAGCGGCTCGCGCGGCGTGCGCTGGGCCAGATGGTCGGCCTGCCAGGCCTTGCCGTCGGCATGCTCTACAATGCGCGCCATCAAGGGATCGTCCGGGGCGCCATGCACGCCGCCGAGCAGCCAACGCAACCGATCGTTGCGCATGGCTTCGTGCTCGATGCGGTCGATCACCGCCTCGCCATGCGCATAGAGCAGCGAGAGCAGGAACTTGTCGTTGAGCTGCATCACGGTCGGCTTGTCGGCCTCGGTCCCGAGCACCTCCAGCACGAGATCGAGCGCCTGTTGCGGGCGGCGCTGCGGCAGACGATCGAAATAGAGTTTCAGGGCCCAGACGCTGCCGACCTGGTCACGCCGGCTGACGCGCTGGAGCGCGCACCACATCGATGCCAGCTCACCGATCGGCATTGGATCCAGGAACGCCTCGGTCTCGTCAGGCGTGCGCAACTGCGGCGCGGCAACGATGACCTCGAGCAGCCCGGTGTCGTCCGTCAGCCCCATTTCTTCCAGCTCCAATCCGTATGCGTGAGCGGCGAAGCGAGTGCGCCGCATGTTCGGATTAGTGATGGGATTGAAGCGGTGGGTTCACCGGTTGCGGCAGTCAGTCATCCTCGGACGAATCCGTGCCGAACAACCCGAACTGGGCTGGATCGCGATTCGGCTCGGCCAGCCCGAGATGGCGGAAGGCGTGCGACGTCAGCAGCCGGCCGCGCGGGGTGCGCTGGAGATAGCCGCACTGGATCAGATAGGGCTCGATGATGTCCTCGATCGCATCGCGCGGTTCCGACAAGGCCGCAGCCATGGTCTCGACGCCGACCGGGCCGCCGCCATAGTTGAGCGCGATGGTGGTGAGATAGCGGCGGTCCATGGCGTCGAGCCCCGCGGCATCGACCTCGAGCGCGCTCAGCGCATGATCGGCAATCTTGCGGTCGATCTTGTCGGCATCGGCCGCCGAGGCGAAGTCGCGCACGCGGCGGAGCAGACGGCCGGCGATGCGCGGCGTGCCGCGGGCGCGGCGCGCGATCTCGTTGGCGCCATCGGCGCTCATGCCGACATTGAGCACGCGCGCGCCGCGGCTGACGATGCTCTCCAATTCCTCGATCGTGTAGAAATTCAGCCGCACCGGAATGCCGAAGCGGTCGCGCAGCGGATTGGTGAGCAGGCCCGCGCGCGTGGTGGCGCCGACGAGCGTGAACTTCGACAGTTCGATCTTCACCGAGCGCGCCGCGGGGCCCTCGCCGATGATGAGGTCGAGCTGAAAATCCTCCATCGCGGGATAGAGCACCTCTTCCACCGCCGGGCTGAGGCGATGGATCTCGTCGATGAAGAGCACGTCGCGCTCTTCGAGATTGGTGAGGAGCGCGGCAAGATCGCCGGCCTTGGCAATCACCGGCCCCGACGTGGCGCGGAAGCCGACGCCGAGCTCCTTGGCCACGATCTGCGCCAGCGTGGTCTTGCCGAGGCCGGGGGGACCTACGAACAGCACGTGATCCAGCGCCTCGCCGCGCTTGCGCGCCGCTTCGATGAAGATCGACAGGTTCTTGCGCGCCTGCGCCTGGCCGACGAAATCGGACAACGACTGCGGACGCAGCGCGGTGTCGCCGACATCGTCGCTGCGGCGCTCGGGCGAAACCATGCGGTTGACCTTTGGATCGCTCACTTCGCGAGCTCCTTCAGGCCGAGGCGGATCAACTGCGCCGTCTCGGCGCCTTCACCCGCACTGCGCGAGGCCGATGCGATCGCCGCGGCCGCCTGCGGCTGGCCGTAGCCGAGATTGACCAGCGCGGAGATCGCATCCGCCACGGGGCGCGGCGCGCGTTGGTCGTCGACGGCCCCGGCGAGATGCACGACGGCCGGATCGACATTGGCAAAGGCCGGCGCCTTGTCCTTCAATTCGGTGACGATGCGCTCGGCGACCTTGGGGCCGACGCCGGGCGTGCGCGCCACCGCGGCCTTATCACGCAGCGCGATGGCGTTGGCGAGATCGGAAGGCTGCAGCGTGCCGAGCACGGCGAGCGCGACCTTGGCACCGACGCCCTGCACGGTCTGGAGCAGGCGAAACCATTCGCGCTCCTGATCGGTGCGGAAGCCGAACAGTTTTATTTGATCCTCGCGGACGTAAGTCTCGATCGACAGCACGGCCGCCTCGCCCGGCGAGGGCAGGTGCTGCAATGTGCGCGAGGAGCAATGCACCTGATAGCCGACGCCGCCGACGTCGAGGATGACGAAATCCTCGCCGTATGAATCGATAAGGCCCTTGAGCTTGCCGATCATATCCCCACCACCTTCAGGCGCAGCGCGGTGCTCTGGCGGTGATGGGCGTGGGTGATGGCGATGGCGAGCGCGTCGGCGGCGTCCGCCGACGGCGGCTCGGCCTTGGGCAGCAAGATTTTCAGCATCGTCGCGATCTGTTGCTTGTCGGCGTGACCGGCGCCGACCACGGTCTTCTTGACCTGGTTCGGCGCGTATTCGGCGACGGAGATGCCGAACATTGCGGGCGCCAGCATGGCGACGCCGCGGGCCTGGCCGAGCTTCAGCGTCGCGACGCCGTCCTTGTTGACGAAGGTCTGCTCGACTGCGGCTTCCATCGGCTGGTGATGCGACAGAACGGCGGCAAGCCCCTCATGGATCGCGAGCAGCCGGCTCGCCAGCGGCAGATCGTCCGGCGGCTCCACCGAGCCGCAGGCGACGTAGATCAAGCGATTGCCCTCGGCCTCGATCACGCCCCAGCCGGTGCGGCGCAGGCCGGGGTCGATGCCGATGATGCGGACGGGGCCACGAATCGGGAGCGCAGTCATGGGCCAGTGATAGCGGCTGGCTGGACCGAGGGAAACAGAAACAGAACGGAAGTAACAGGGGAAAGGCGGTCTCGTGCCCCGGGCGCGACGCAGCACGAAGTGATGGGTCGCAGAACCAGGGCCCATACTCCCGCGGCGCGTGAAGCACCATGGGTCCCGGCTCTGCGCAGCAGCGTTTCACGCTGCAGCGCGTCCGGGACACGAGCGGCATCAGCCGCCCATCTTCGCGACCAGCGCGTCCGATATCTCGAAATTGGCGTAGACCTGCTGCACGTCGTCGTGGTCGTTGAGCAGGTCCATCAGCTTCAAGAGCTTCTCGCCGGTCTCGTCGTCGACCGCGACGGTGTTCTGCGGCTTCCAGATCAGCGCGGCCTTCCGGGGCTCGCCAAACTTGGCTTCCAGCGCCTTGGCGACGTCGCGATAGCCTTCGGTCGAGGCATAGATCTCGTGGCCGCCCTCGCCGGAGACGACGTCGTCGGCACCGGCCTCGATCGCGGCATCCAGCACCGCGTCGTCGGAGGCGACGCTGCGGTCGTATTCGATGATGCCGGTGCGGTCGAACATGAACGACACCGAGCCGGTTTCACCCAGATTGCCGCCGGACTTGGTGAAGAAGGAGCGGATGTCGGAGGCGGCGCGGTTGCGGTTGTCGGTCAGCGCCTCGACGATGACGGCGACGCCGCCAGGGCCGTAGCCTTCATAGCGGATCTCGTCATAGTTCTCGCCGTCGCTGCCGAGCGCCTTCTTGATGGCGCGCTCGATATTGTCCTTCGGCATGTTCTCCTGGCGCGCGGCGATCACGGCGGCGCGCAGGCGCGGGTTCATGGCGGGGTCGGGGGTGCCGAGCTTGGCCGCGACGGTGATTTCCCGCGCCAGCTTGCCGAACAGCTTCGACTTCTGCGCATCCTGCCGCCCCTTGCGGTGCATGATGTTCTTGAATTGGGAATGTCCGGCCATGCGTGGTCTCTTGAATGGTCTTCGGTCTGGTTCGCCGATGGGGTGGGGAAGCGCGGCCTTATAGGCCGCCAACCCACCGGAATCAAAGGGACTCTGGTGCCCTAAGGTAGCACCGTAGAGGTAGCCGCCGTATTGGCCCGTGCCTAGAGGTGGGGCATCGTTAACCCTGATTTCATTCCGGCCTGCGAAAATAGCGTCCGCCCGTTCCCCGACAAGAGAGACGTGATGGCGTTCGGACTATTTCGGAAGCGTCTGCCTGACATGGCTGCGCCTGCGGCAGCACCGCAGGCCGCGCAGCCGGTGGCCAATTCCGAGCCCGCCCCGGCGGCCGAAGCCGATTCCGCCAGGGAAATCCTGGAATTGCTGGAACTCGAACTGGGCGCGATGATTCGCCAGCTCGAGCGCGCCGCCAATTCCGTGGCCGGGGGCGCCGATGCGACTGCCACCACGCTGGCCGCCATTCGCGACCGCACCGACGCCCTGACCGGCCGCACCAATGCCGCGCAATCGACCGCATCCACCTTCGCCCATGCCGCCGACAAATTCACCCAGTCGGCGCTGGGGATCGGCGCGCAGGTCCGCGAGGCCGGCAAGCTCGCCGACGAGGCCAGCGCCGCCGCACAGGAAGCCCGTGCCAATGTCGACCGCCTGCGCGAATCCTCCGCCGCGATCGGCAATGTCGTCAATCTGATCGCGCAGATCGCGCGGCAGACGACGCTGCTCGCGCTGAACTCGACCATCGAGGCCGCACGCGCGGGCGCTGCCGGCAAGGGCTTTGCCGTCGTCGCCACCGAGGTCAAGGCCCTCGCAGTGCAGACGCAAGGCGCGACCGAAGAGATCACCAGGAAGATCGACGCGCTGCAGCGCGACGCCGCCGGCTCCGCGGACGCCGTGCACCGCATCTCGCAGGCGATCGAGGCGATCCGCCCGGTGTTCGAGACCGTCAACGGCGCGGTTGCCGAGCAGAACGCCACCACCAGCGAAGTGTCCGGCAACGCCGCCAGCGCCTCCGAGTTCATCGTCTCGGTCGGCGAGAGCGCTGCCGAGATCGATGCCGCGACCAAGGCAGCCGAGAGCCACGGCGAGAACGTCGCCAGCGCCGGCAAGGCCGTCACCACCTTCGCCCAGAAGCTGAAATCACGCTGCGCCGTGCTGCTCCGCCAAAGCGAGCACGACGACCGCCGCAAGACCGAGCGCCTGCCCTGCCATCTCAAGCTCGAGACCGCACGCGGCGTGCTGCCGGTCTATGAAATCGCGATGGACGGCGTGCTGATCGGCGGCGCCGATGCCGGCCGGCTTGCATCCCAAGCCGTGATCGAAGGCACGCTCGAACATGTCGGCGCCTGCCGGCTGCGCGTGGTCGAGCAAACCAAGGCCGGCGCGCGCGCGCAATTCGTCAGCCCCGACGCGGCACTCCGCGAGAAGATCGAAGACAGGCTCTGGTCGATCCATGAGGAGAATACCGAGTTCGTCACCCGCGCCATGGAAGCGGGCAACGCGCTGACCAAGATCTTCGAGCAGGCCGTCGCGCGCGGCGAGGTCAAGCTCGACGATCTCTTCGATACCGATTACGCGGAAATTGCCGGGACCAATCCGCAGCAATATCGCACGAGATATCTGGACTGGGCCGACCGCGCGCTGCCGCCCTTCCAGGAGGCCTTCTTGGCGAAGGACCCGCGCATGGCGTTCTGCGCCATGGTCGACCGCAACGGCTTCCTGCCGGTGCACAACAAGATCTATTCGCATCCGCAGCGGCCGGGCGATGTCGCCTGGAACACGGCCAACAGCCGCAACCGGCGCATATTCAACGATCCGGCGGGGTTGGCGGCTGGGCGCAACCTGCGCTCGTACCTGGTCCAGAGCTATGCGCGCGACATGGGCAACGGAAACACCGTGATGATGCGGGAGATCGACATCCCGATCCGCGTGCAGGGCCGGCACTGGGGCGGATTCCGCACGGCCTACAAACTGTAGTGCACGCTCAGGCAAGACGGCGGCGACGAATCATCCTCTAAACTCGAATCGGAATGGAAATGCCGCCGTGAGCCGGCGAACGGCTCTGACTGGAGGATTCATCGAAACATGTCCGTCGCACAACTTGCAGTCATGGACACCGGCTCGAACCGGACGCTGGCCGAGCGGCTGATCGACCAGCTCGCCGATCGCATCGGCGGGCTCGGCGTGGAACTCGCCGATATCGCCGGCAACGTCCAGGAAGTGGCAAACCGCGTCTCGAACCAGTCGGAGCGGTTCCATCATCTCCAGAAGACGGCCGAGACCATGGTCACGGCCAACCATGACATCGCCAATGCATCGCAGGCGGTGCAGACGACGACGTCCGCCGCGGTCGGCGAGATCGCGCAGTCGCGCAGCGCCGTCGATACCGCGGTCAGCCACATCTCCGAGCTCGTCGCAGCCGTTGAGCGCATCGAAGCGCGCCTGAGCGCCGTCGGCTCGGCGCTGGCGCAGGTCGCGAAAGTGTCTGGTTCAATCGAGGCGATCGCCAAGCAGACCAATCTGCTGGCGCTGAACGCGACGATCGAAGCGGCGCGCGCCGGCAATGCCGGCCGCGGCTTCGCCGTGGTCGCAAGCGAAGTGAAGAACCTCGCGGAAGCCACCCGCCAGGCCACGCATCAGATCTCCGACACCGTGCGCGATCTCGATGGCCAGATCGAGAGCCTGATCGGCGAAAGCAGCGACGCCTCGCAGCGCGCCAAGACCGCCGGCGAAGGCGCCCAGCAGATCTCGGGCATCATCTCGCGGGTCCAGCAGGGCTTTGCCTCCGTGGAGGCGGAGATCGACAGCGTCGCGCGGGCGGCGACCTCCAATCTCGGGCATTGCGACACCGTCATCAGCGAGCTCAACGAGCTCGCCAAGGGCGTCGATCTGTCCTCGCGCGATCTCAAGAGCGCCGATCAGCGCGTGACGAAGCTGCTCGACACGTCCGAAGGCCTGATCGCGCTGATTGCCGACAGCGGCGTGGAGACGTCGGACGCACCGCTGATCCGCGTCGTCGTCGAGACCGCCAAGCGGATCTCGGCCGAGTTCGAAGCCGCGATCGATCGCGGCGAGGTCACGCTCGACCAGCTGATGGACGAGAGGTATCGCGAAATTCCCGGCACCGATCCCAAACAATACCTCACCAATTACGTCGACTTCACCGACCGCGTGCTGCCTGCGATCCAGGACCCGATTCAGAAATCCGATCCCCGCATCGTGTTCTGCGTCGCCTGGGCCAAGGGCGGCTATCTGCCGACCCACAATCCGAACTACCGCCTGCCGCAGGGCAAGGACCCGGTCTGGAACAACGCCAATTGCCGCAACCGCCGCCTGTTCACCGATCGCGCGATGAAGAAGGTCGCAGGCAGCACCAAACCGTTCCTGCTGCAGACCTACCGCCGCGACATGGGCGGCGGGCAGTTCGTGCTGATGAAGGATCTGTCCTCGCCGATTATGGTCCGCGGCAAGCACTGGGGCGCCTTCCGGATGGGTTTTCGGCAGAGCTGAGAACCGTCGCGACGGCGCCGCACAGGCCTCTCCGAACAGAGGCGCGAAAACAACCCCATGCACAGTAGCCGGGGTGAGTGAAATCAATGACTTACGCGCGCAGGCCGCGGGCGGTTTGATTTGTCGGGCAAAACAGGGGTAGAATGCTATTATTCCGAAATAACAGAGGCTCGCCTTCCGGCCCCTGCATAGGCGAAGACGACTAATTTAGCTCAACCAGAACTTCGGCGTCGCCGGCTCCAGCCTCCCGCCCATGCGCACCGGCGCGATCTTCAACGCAAGCCCTGTCGCATCGTCCGTCTCCACGGCCACACCGCTCAACGTCGCGGTACCCGCGGCCGGCTCGAACCGCGCCGACGGAATCCCCGAGGTGAATCTCCGCAGCGGCTCTTCCTTCTGCATGCCGATGATGGAATCGTAATCGCCGGTCATGCCGGCGTCGGTCATGTAGGCGGTGCCGCCTGTGAGGATCTGGTGATCGGCGGTCGGCACATGCGTATGCGTGCCGACGACGAGGCTGGCGCGGCCATCGCAAAAGAAGCCGATGCCTTGCTTCTCGCTTGAAGCCTCGCAATGGAAGTCGACGACGATGGCGTCCGCGGCGACGCCGAGCGGACAGGCGCCAAGTTCGCGCTCGAGCGCGGCGAAGGGATCATCGAACGGGGTCATGAAGACGCGGCCGAGCGCGTTGACGACGAGCGCATGCTTGCCGTTCTTGGTCTCGACCAGAGCGGCGCCGCGGCCGGGTGTGCCGCGCGGATAGTTCGCGGGGCGCACCAGGCGGTCGGCGCGCTCGATGAACACCAGGGCCTCGCGCTGGTCCCAGGAATGATTGCCGAGCGTCACCGCGTCGGCGCCGGCCTCGAGAAACTCCTGGTAGATCGCTTCCGTGATGCCGAAGCCGCCCGCTGAATTCTCGCCGTTGACGACGACCAGATCGAGCGACCAGTCCTTGACCAAGCCGGGCAGATATTCAGTGATTGCCTCGCGCCCGCTACGGCCGACGACGTCACCCACGAAGAGAATGCGCAACTTCAGAACTCCGGAAATCGAACACGTCCGATTCCGTTAGCACATAATCCAGCGCCACGTCGTGGGATAGTGCCGGAACCGCCTCGATCTCCTGCGCTGCAAACGCAAGGCCGATGCCGACGATGTGCTTTGCTTTGCGCAAATGCGCGAAGGTGAAATCGTAATGTCCGGCGCCATAGCCGATGCGATGGCCGAGCCGGTCGAAGGCGGCGAGCGGCGTCAGCATGATGTCGGGGATGACTTCGGCGGCTGCGGGCGACGGCTCGGGAATGCCGAGCGGGCCGAGCATCAACCGATCGTTCGGATGAAACAGGCGGAAGATCAGCGCCTGGCCGCGCGCGGTGACGCAAGGCAGCGCCAGCTTCGCGCCCTCCTCGGCGAGCTTCTTCAACAGCGGCATTGGATCGATCTCGCTGCGGATCGGCGAATAGCCCGAGACGATGCTGCCGGGCAGCAGCGTGAACGGCAGCCCGCGCTTGGCGAGCTTTGCAGCCGCGGCGGTGCGCTTCTTCTCGCTCAGCGCGTCGCGCTTGGCGAGGGCCTTGGCACGGAGTTCGGCTTTGGAGTTGGGCATGTGCGTTGGTCCCCCACGTCGTCATCCGCCTTGTGCGCCCTTGCGCACTGGTGCGGGTGATCCAGTATTCCAGAGGCGGTGGTGATTCACACAAAGGCCGCGGCGTACTGGATTCCCCGCTCCAGTGCGCAATTGCGCACAAGGCGGGAAATGACACCTACTCAATTTGCCGCAGTTCGACAGGCACGAACCAGAAGAAAGAAACAGTGCGAAGCCGCGTACGCCGTTGAAGCACTCGATCCCGGAGTTCCCTACGAAAGTAGGTGGGCACCATATGTCCGGGCCCACGGGCCCGGCCAGGGACAGTTCCCTAAAGGATCGATAAGGCCCCGGGGATATATGGCTCCTGACGCACGTCGCAGCCTCGCCGGGTCAATGTAACAACGATACTGACGAATCGCCAGTGGCGCGAAGTGAGCATGCGGCCATCCTTCGAGACGCCGCTTTGCGGGCTCCTCAGGATGAGGATCGAGTGCTTAGCAGCAGTTGGCAAAGCTGTCGGTTAGCCTCATCCTGAGGAGACCGCGGAGCGGTCGTCTCGAAGGACGAGGCGCTTGCGCAGGCCGCGCGGCAGCGCCCTACCCGATCGCAATCCCGTTGCCGACGGTGCGGTTCAGGACCTGGGTCGACTTCTCGATGCGTTCGGCGGCGGCGTTCAGGGCATTGACCACGGCGGTCTGCGTCATCCGGGCGCGCTCGACGGCGGCGTTGCGGAAATCCCGGAGCTCGGTCAGCTCCTGCTCCAGAGTGCGGACGCGGTTGCTGGTGTCGACCAGTTCGTCGCACACGGTCAGCGCAGCCATCACGGTGAGGCGCGCATCCCCGATCTCGCCGAATTTTCCGCGCAGCGACTGGATGCGCGTCTCCAGGGTTTCAGCGAGCTTGAGCAGCCGCACCTCCTGGCCCTCCTCGCAGGCCATGCGGTATTGCCGGCCATTGATGGTGACGTTGATGTGGCTCATCCGTCCTCTCCGGTATCGAGCACCGAGCGTATCGTGACGATGGCGGAATCCAGCCGGTCGGAGATTTCGCGATTGGTGCGCTCGAGCTTGCGTGCCTTCACCAGTGCGCCATCGAGCTCGTCGGCGAGCCGCGAGCGATCGGCGCCGAGCGCCTGGATGCGTGCCGCAAGCTCGTTCTCGTCGCGATCGGCATCGCGCCGCCGCTCCACCGCGCTTTCCAGCGCGTCGAGCGCCGCCGTGAGCCTGCGGGTCGCAATCTCGATCTCGACGGCGGACGACTCCGTCATAGCGGAACTGTTGGACACGCGATCGTTCATGCAGTCAGCGGCGAACCTGTGGCCTGTCTGGCGGCCTTTACCCTGGAGCTTGCCGTCCGGCAAAAGACTCGGTTCGGCAAGCGGTTAGAAGCAGAAATTTACGTGGCAAGCTAGGGAAGCGCAACGCCGCCGCGAAACTATGCACCGATCAATCGGATGAAGCCGTGCTGATCCGCTATTCCGCCCGGCTGCGATCGCTGCGGAAAACCGCTCTCCACAGAGGCAACTTTTACGGTCAAACCGGCGTTTGATTGCCTTGGACTCCCGGAACCGAGGTGCTATCCCAGCCCCGACCTTCAGTGGCCGCCAGGCTCCTCCCGCGCGGGCGTACATCGCCTCCAAGCGCCTCATTTCAGACGGATTTCAGACATGACGCAGGTCGATCACACCCGTATGGCCAACGCGATCCGCGGCCTTGCGATGGATGCCGTCGAGAAGGCCAAATCGGGTCATCCCGGCCTGCCGATGGGTGCTGCCGATATCGCCACGGTACTGTTCACGCAATTCCTGAAATTCGATGCCGGCGCTCCGGCCTGGCCGGATCGCGACCGCTTCGTGCTCTCGGCCGGCCACGGCTCGATGCTGCTCTATTCGCTGCTGTATTTGACCGGCAATTCCGAGATGACGCTGGACCAGATCAAGCAGTTCCGCCAAGTCGACTCGCTCACCCCCGGCCATCCCGAGAATTTCCGCACCAAGGGCATCGAGACCACCACCGGGCCGCTCGGCCAGGGCATCTCGACCGCGGTCGGCATGGCGCTCGCCGAGAAGATGCTCGCCGCCGAGTTCGGCAAGAAGATCGTCGACCATCACACCTATGTGCTGGCCTCCGACGGCGACCTGATGGAGGGCGTGTCGCAGGAAGCGATCGCGATGGCCGGGCACTGGAAGCTCAACAAGCTGATCGTGCTCTATGACGACAACGGCATCTCGATCGACGGCCCGACCTCGATCTCCGATTCCGTCGACCAGGTGAAGCGCTTCAAGTCGGCGGGCTGGGCCGCCGAGAAGATCGACGGCCATGACCAGGCCGCGATCGCCGACGCCATCACGCGCGCGAAAAAGTCGAACAAGCCGACCCTGATCGCCTGCCGCACCACCATCGGCTTCGGCGCGCCGCACAAGGCCGGCACCTCGAAGGTGCACGGCGAGGCGTTAGGAGCCGACGAGCTCAAAGCCGCCAAGGAAAATCTCGGCATTTCGCTCGAGCCGTTTTCGGTGCCGGATGACGTGCTGAAGGCCTGGCGCGCGGCCGGCAGCCGTGGCGCAGCCGCACGCCAGGAATGGGAAACGCGCCTTGGCGAGCTCGGCAGCCGCAAGCGCGCCGAGTTCGAGCGCCGCCTGCGTCACGAGCGGCCGGCTTCGCTGGCAAAGGCGGTGCGCGCGTACAAGAAAGAGCTGCTGGAAAAGCCGATGACTGCGGCGACCCGCAAATCCTCGGAAGCCGTCATCGAAGTGATTGCCGGCGCGATGCCGATGGAATTCCTCGCAGGCTCCGCCGATCTCACCGGCTCCAACAACAACAAGGCGAAGTCGGCGACCGCGTTCTCGGCCAAGACGCCGAAGGGCCGCTTCATCCATTACGGCATCCGCGAGCACGGCATGGCTGCGGCGATGAACGGCATCTTCCTGCATGGCGGCTTCGCACCGAACGGCGCGACCTTCCTGGTGTTCACCGACTATGCCCGTCCGGCGATGCGCCTCGCCGCGCTGATGGGCGCCGGCGTCGTCTATGTGATGACGCACGATTCCATCGGCCTCGGCGAAGACGGTCCGACCCATCAGCCGGTCGAGCATCTCGCTGCGCTCCGCGCCATTCCCAACATGCGCGTCTTCCGTCCGTGCGATGCCATCGAGGTCGCCGAGTGCTGGGAGCTCGCGCTCAACCGCATCGATGGTCCGACCGTGCTGGCGCTGACGCGCCAGAACCTGCCGCAGCTGCGCACCAATGCACCGAACGACAATCCCTGCGCGGTTGGTGCCTATGAACTGGTCGCTGCCCAAGGCGAAGCCAAGGCGACGCTGTTCGCTTCCGGCTCCGAAGTCGAGATCGCGGTCGCCGCCCAGAAGCAACTCGCGGAACGCGGCGTCCCGTCGCGCGTTGTCTCCGTTCCCTCTCTGGAGCTGTTGCTAGCGCAACCAGAGGCAAAACGTGCCGCGATCATCGGCAACGCGCCGGTGAAGATTGCGATTGAGGCCGCCGTGCGCTGGGGCTGGGATGCCGTGATCGGTCAGGATGGCGAATTCGTCGGCATGCATTCCTTCGGCGAAAGCGGTCCTGCCAAGGAGCTCTACAAGCATTTCGGCATCACCGCCGAGGCCGCGGTTAACGCTGTGCTGAAGCGCGTTTCCTGAGAGTTGAGCTTGCCGCAAAAAAGGACTACCTAATCTCCCATATGATCAAGCACCGCCCGGCCGAACCGGGCGCCCGCCCCTAAAAAACCCTCGCAGGCGCGCCCACCGCGCGTTGTGCGGGATGACAACGGTCATTGAAGGAGACGAAACATGGCAGTCCGCGTCGCAATTAACGGTTTTGGCCGCATCGGCCGCAACGTCCTGCGGGCGATCGCCGAGTCAGGCCGCAAGGACATCGAGGTCGTCGGCATCAACGACCTCGGCCCGGTCGAGACCAACGCCCATCTGCTTCGTTTCGACAGCGTCCATGGCCGCTTCCCCGGCACCGTCACCGTCGACGGCGACTCCATCAGCCTCGGCGCCAACAAGATCAAGGTGACCGCCGAGCGCGATCCCGCGAAGCTGCCCTGGAAAGATCTCGGCGTCGATGTCGCGCTGGAGTGCACCGGCATCTTCACCTCGAAGGACAAGGCCTCCGCGCATCTGACCGCCGGCGCCAAGCGCGTGCTGGTCTCCGCGCCCGCCGACGGCGCCGACGCCACCATCGTCTACGGCGTCAACCACGACACGCTGACCAAGGATCATTTGGTCGTCTCCAACGGCAGCTGCACCACCAACTGTCTCGCGCCGGTCGCCAAGGTGCTGAACGATCTCGTCGGCATCGAAACGGGCTTCATGACCACGATCCACGCTTATACCGGCGACCAACCGACTTTGGACACGCTGCACAAGGATCTCTACCGCGGCCGCGCCGCTGCGATGTCGATGATCCCGACCTCGACCGGCGCTGCCAAGGCCATCGGCCTGGTGCTGCCCGAGCTGAAGGGCAAGCTCGACGGCGTCGCGATCCGCGTGCCGACCCCGAACGTCTCGGTCGTCGACCTCAAGATCGTCGCCAAGCGCGCAACCGATGCCAAGGAGATCAACGCGGCGATGAAGCGCGCCTCTGAGCAGCAGCTCAAGGGCATCCTCGGCTACACCAGCGCGCCGAACGTCTCGATCGACTTCAATCACGACCCGCACTCCTCGACCTTCCACGAGGACCAGACCAAGGTGCAGAACGGCACGCTGGTGCGCGTGATGTCCTGGTACGACAACGAGTGGGGCTTCTCGAACCGCATGGCGGACACCGCCGTCGCGATCGCGAAGAAGATCTGAGCCGAGGTCGCGTGTCCCGGACGCGGTGCAGCGCTTAAGCGCTGCTCCGCAGAGCCGGGACCCATCTAGCCGCGGGACTCGCTGTGATGTGGGTCCCGGTTCTGCAGCGCACCGCTTCGCGCTGCGCAGCGCCCGGGACAAGAGAGCCGAGCATGACCAACAAATTCCGCACCCTCGACGACGTCGACGTGAAGGGCAAGCGCGTGCTGCTGCGCGTCGATCTCAACGTTCCCATGGAGAACGGACGCGTCACCGACGCCACCCGGCTCGAGCGCGTCGCGCCGACCATCACCGAGCTCGCCGGCAAAGGCGGCAAGGTCATCCTGCTCGCGCATTTCGGCCGGCCGAAGGGACGCGATGCCAAGGACTCGCTCAAGCCGGTCGCGGAAGCGCTGTCGAAGGTGGTGAAGAAGCCCGTCGGATTCGCCGAGGATTGCATCGGTGAGCCCGCGGCCAAGGCCGTCGCCGACTTGAAGGACGGCGACATCCTGTGCCTGGAAAACACCCGCTTCCACAAGGAAGAGGAAAAGAACGATCCGGCCTTCGTCGCAGAGCTCGCCAAGCTCGGCGACATCTGGGTCAATGACGCGTTCTCGGCCGCGCACCGCGCCCACGCCTCGACCGAAGGCCTCGGCCACAAGCTGCCGGCCTATGCCGGCCGCACCATGCAGGCCGAGCTCGACGCGCTGGAGAAGGCGCTGGGCTCGCCGACCAAGCCGGTCATCGCGATCATCGGCGGCGCCAAGGTCTCGACCAAGATCGACCTGCTCGAAAACCTCGTCACCAAGGTCGACGCGCTCGTGATCGGCGGCGGCATGGCCAACACCTTCCTGCACGCCCAGGGCGTCGGCGTCGGCAAGTCGCTGGCCGAGAAGGATCTTAGCGCCACCGCGCTGCGCATCATGGAGAAGGCGGAAGCCGCCAATTGCGCGATCATCCTGCCCGTCGATGCCACCGTCGCCTATCATTTCGCCGCGAATGCGCCCTCGCACGCCTACGGGCTCGACGCGATCCCCGCCGACGGCATGATCCTCGACGTCGGCCCGCAATCGATCGCGCGCGTTCACGCCGCGATCGACGATGCCGCCACGCTGGTCTGGAACGGGCCGCTCGGCGCGTTCGAGATGCAGCCGTTCGACCGCGGCACGGTCGCGGCCGCCAGGCACGCTGCCGAGCGTACCAAGGCGAAGAAGCTGATCTCGATCGCCGGCGGCGGCGACACCGTCGCGGCGCTCAACCAGGCCGGCGTCGCCGGCAGTTTCACCTATGTCTCGACCGCCGGTGGCGCGTTCCTTGAATGGATGGAAGGCAAGCCCCTGCCCGGGGTCGAGGTGCTGCGCGTCAAGTAAGCTTCAATCGGCAAACATTGAGCGGCCTTGCAAGGCCCAAACGGGAGAACAAGACAGATGGCTCGGATCACGTTACGTCAATTGCTCGACCACGCGGCGGAGAACGATTACGGCGTACCGGCCTTCAACATCAACAACATGGAGCAGGCGCTGGCGATCATGGACGCGGCCAACCAGGTCGACGCGCCCGTCATCATCCAGGCCTCGCGCGGCGCCCGCTCCTACGCCAACGACGTCATGCTCAAGCACATGATGGACGCGGTCACCGAGATCTATCCGCACATTCCGGTCTGCGTGCATCTCGACCACGGCAACGAGCCGGCGACCTGCATGACCGCGATCCAGGCCGGCTTCACCTCGGTGATGATGGACGGCTCGCTCAAGGCGGACGGCAAGACCCCCGGCGACTGGGGCTACAATGTCGGCGTCACCAAGACCGTGACCGACATGGCCCATCTCGGCGGCATCTCAGTTGAGGGTGAGCTCGGGGTGCTCGGCTCGCTCGAGACCGGCATGGGTGACAAGGAAGACGGCCACGGCGCCGAAGGCAAGCTCAGCCACGACCAGCTCCTGACCAATCCGGACGAAGCCGTGAAGTTCGTGCAGGAGACCAAGGTCGACGCGCTCGCGATCGCGATGGGCACCTCGCACGGCGCCTACAAGTTCACCCGCAAGCCGGACGGCGACATCCTCGCCATGAACGTGATCGAGGAGATCCACCGCAAGCTGCCGAACACGCATCTGGTCATGCACGGTTCCTCCTCGGTGCCGCAGGACCTTCAGGACATCATCAACGCCTATGGCGGCAAGATGAAGCCGACCTGGGGCGTGCCTGTCGCCGAGATCCAGCGCGGCATCAAGAACGGCGTGCGCAAGATCAACATCGACACCGACAACCGCATGGCCATGACCGGCCAGATCCGCAAGGTGCTCAAGGACAATCCGGAAGAGTTCGATCCGCGCAAATATTTGAAGCCGGCGATGGAAGCGATGACCAAGCTGTGCAAGCAGCGCCTCCAGGAGTTCAACACGGCCGGCCAGGCCTCCAAGATCAAGAAGGTGCTGACCACCGCCGAGATGGCCAAGCGCTACGCCAAGGGCGAGCTCGATCCGAAGGTCGCGTAGCCGTCGCCGTTCGCGTAGGCCGGCACCCTCTCCGTCATTCCGGGGCGCCGCAAAGCGGCGAGCTGGGATGCGCAATTGCGCATCCGAGAATCCATAACCACAGCCTGGGGTTATGGATTCCGGGCCTGCGCCTTACGGCGCATCCCGGAATGACAGCGTTTTTCAATGTTACGATCCCTCCCCCCTTACCCTGCGACGAACGTTAACTCGGCAATTGCCCGAGAACGGTCTATTTTCACGGGCAAGGGCAGAATCGCTTTGGGAGGACCTCTCGATGAATCTGACTGAGCTCAACAGGATCGCGACCGCAATGGTCGCGCCGGGCAAGGGCATCCTTGCCGCCGACGAATCCTCCGGCACCATTAAAAAGCGCTTCGACGCGATCGGCGTGGAATCGACGGAAACGAACCGCCGCGACTATCGCGAGATGCTGTTCCGCTCCACGGAGGCCATGAGCCAGTACATCTCCGGCGTGATCCTCTATGACGAGACGATCTGGCAGGACGCAAAAGACGGCACGCCGCTGGTGAAGCTGATCGAACAGAGCGGCGCCATTCCCGGCATCAAGGTCGACGAGGGCACGCAGGCCCTGCCGATGTGTCCGGGCGAGCTGGTCACGGTCGGGCTCGACAAGCTCGCCGAGCGGCTGAAGAAATATTACGAGCGCGGGGCGCGTTTCGCCAAATGGCGAGCGGTGATCGATATCGGCAGCGGCGCTGACGGCCGGGGCATCCCCTCGATGACCGCGATCAGCGTCAACGCCCACGCGCTGGCGCGCTACGCCGCATTGTGCCAGGCCGCGCAGATCGTGCCGATCGTCGAGCCGGAAGTGCTGATGGACGGCGACCACGACATCGATCGCTGCTATGAGGTCACCCAGCGCGTGCTCAACAAGACCTTCCAGGAATTGCGCGTGCAGCGCGTCGCGCTCGAGGGAATGGTGCTGAAGCCGAACATGGCGATCTCAGGCAAGAAATGCGCAAGGCAGGCGCCCGTCGAGGAAGTCGCGGAGAAGACCGTGCGCCTCTTGAAGTCTTGTGTGCCCGCCGCGGTGCCCGGCATCGCCTTCCTCTCCGGCGGGCAGTCAGACGAAGAGGCGACCGCCCACCTCAACGCGATGCACAAGCTCGGCCCACTGCCCTGGGGCCTGACCTTCTCCTATGGCCGCGCGCTGCAAGCGGCGCCGCAGAAGGCCTGGTCCGGCAAGGCCGAGAACGTCGCAGCCGGCCAAACCGCCTTCAGTCATCGCGCGCGCATGAACGGGCTGGCGTCCAAGGGCGAATGGCAAAGCAGCCTGGAAAAGAAGGCAGCCTAGATCTTGTCGAACAAACCGCCTCCGCCGCGCCCGGCGCCGCGTCTTTATCTTGCGACGCCTGACGTCGACGATCCAGCTGCGCTCGTCGCCGAGCTGCCGGGCCTGCTTGCATCTGCCGACGTCGCGGCCGTGCTGCTGCGGCTGAAGGAGACGGACCAGCGCACCATGATCTCGCGCATCAAGGCGCTGGCGCCGCCGGTGCAGAAGGCCGGCGCCGCGCTCCTGATCGACGGCCATGCCGAGCTGGTGGCGCGTGGCGGCGCCGACGGCGCCCACCTCACCGGCCTTGCTGCTCTGGAAGACGCGGCGCCATCGCTCAAGCCCGATCGCATCGCCGGCGTCGGCGGACTTACCACGCGCCACGATTCCATGAGCGCGGGCGAGATGGGCGCCGATTATTTGCTGTTCGGCGAGCCCGACGAAAAGGGCCAGCGCCCGTCCTCGCAGGCGATCGCCGAACGGCTGGACTGGTGGGCCGAGCTGTTCGAGCCGCCCTGCGTCGGCTTTGCCATCTCGCTTGAAGAGGCCTACGACTTCGCCGCCAGCGGCGCCGATTTCGTGCTGGTCGGCGAGCTGATCTGGGCCGATCCGCGCGGGCCGAAGGCTGCGCTGATCGAGGTCGATGCTGCGATCAAGAAGGCCTATGCGACCGCAAGCCAAAATCCTGCGGGCCAGGAGCACGGCTAGCGCCCGACATGAAGCTCCCGCGCATCACCATCCTGGCCACGCTGCTGCTCACGACGCCTGCGGCGGCGCAGCTCCAGATAACGCCGCCGGCGACGACGCCGAGCCCTCCGGCCGAAAAGCAGAAGCCCAAGCCGCCCGCGCCTGCCAAGAAGGAGGCGGCGCCGGCGCCGAAGGCTTCACCATCCCCCAAGCCGTCCGCCTCGCCCAAGCCCGCAACCGTGATCCCTGCGCCGCCGGCCGACAATCCCAATGTCGATCTGGTGTACGGCGCCTATCAGCGCGGCCAGTACAAGACCGCGTTCGAGCTGGCCACCGCGCGCGCGCAAGCGGGTGATCCCAAGGCGATGACCATGCTCGGCGAGCTCTATTCCAATGCCATGGGCATCCGCCGCGATTACGCCAAGGCGGCCGAATGGTACAAGCGCGCTGCGGATGCCGGCGACCGCGAGGCGATGTTCGCGCTTTCCATGCTGCGCATGTCCGGCCGCGGCGGCCCGGTCGACAAGGGCGAGGCGGTGAAGCTGATGGCATCCGCTGCCAAGCTCGGCGAGCCCAAGGCGGCCTACAATCTCGCACTGCTCTATCTCGACGGCCAGACCCTGCCGCAGGACGTCAAGCGCTCCGCCGAGCTGTTGCGCCAGGCCGCCGATGCCGGCCTGCCCGAGGCGCAGTACGCGCTCGCGACCTTCTATAAGGAAGGCACCGGCGTGCCGAAGGATGCCGAACGATCGGTGCGGCTGCTCCAGGCGGCGTCATTGGCCGACAATGTCGATGCCGAGGTCGAATATGCCATCGCCATGTTCAACGGCACCGGGACGCCGAAGAACCAGCCGGCCGCGGTCGCTTTGTTGCGCAAGGCTTCCCGCCAAGGCAGCGCGATTGCGCAGAACCGGCTGGCCTGGGTGCTGATCAATGGCGTCGGCACGACCGTGGACAAGGTCGAGGGCTTCAAATGGCACCTGGTGGCCAAGACCGCCGGCAAGGGCGACCCGGAACTCGACAAGCAATTGTCCGATCTGCCGGCCGAGGACCGGGCCAAGGCGGAGGCCGCAGCCAGGAAATGGCTTGGCACAAAATGACTTGCCCCAATGACTTGACGGAAGCGGCCTCGCAGGGCACCCCATCCCCCAGTCAGCCGCGATGTCGCGCCATTCCCCCGATCAAGTCCGAAAGCCCATGCTGTACTCCGCCACTATCAACGTCATGGTCAAGGCCGCGCGCCGCGCCGGCCGCAGCCTCAAGCGCGATCTCGGCGAGATCGAGCATCTCCAGGTCTCGCTGAAGGGACCGGCGAATTTCGTCTCGCTCGCCGACAAGCGCGCCGAGGAGATCCTCTACCAGGATCTCGCCAAGGCCCGGCCCGGCTACGGCTTCATCGGCGAGGAAGGCGGTACCCGCGAGGGCACCGACAAGAGCCACACTTGGATCGTCGATCCCTTGGACGGCACCACCAACTTCCTGCACGGCATCCCGCAATTCGCGATCTCGATCGGCCTCGTGCGCGAGGGCACGGTGATTGCGGGCGTGATCTACAATCCCGCCAATGACGAGCTCTACATCGCCGAGCGCGGCAAGGGTGCCTTCCTCAACGACCAGCGCCTGCGCGTCGCCGGCCGCCGCCAGCTCAATGAATGCGTGGTGGCCTGCGGCCTGCCCCATATCGGCCGTGGCAACCACGAGGAATTCCGCCGCGAGATGACCGCGATCCAGGACCGCGTCGCGGGCCTGCGCCGCTTCGGCGCCGCCGCACTCGACCTCGCCTTCGTCGCCGCCGGCCGCCTCGACGGCTATTGGGAGCGCGATCTGCAATCCTGGGACATCGCCGCCGGCATGCTGATGGTGCGCGAAGCCGGTGGCACCGTGAGCGACATCGCGACGCCGGGCGATCCGCTGGTCACCGGGCACGTCGTGTGCGGCAACGAGTTCGTGCACGGGGAATTGGTGAAGATTTTGAGGAAGTAGGCAACGGCGAAAGCCGCTTGCTCTGCCTCGTCATTCCGGGTGCGCCTCCTGGCGCGAGCCCGGAATGACGCTCAATGACCCGTGTGTGCCCGCGCCGGCGGCCCATACGGCTTGGCTTGCTTCTCTGCCTTCGGCTCTCGGTCTCCGCCCAGCACGCGCTGCACCGAGACGAAGAATACCGGCACCATTAGCAGCGCCAGGATCACCACCGCGATCATGCCGCCCATCACGACGCTGCCGAGCGCCTGCTGGCTGGCGCCGCCGGCGCCGTGGGCGATGGCCATCGGCAGCACGCCGCAGATGAAGGCAAGGCCGGTCATCAGGATCGGGCGGAAGCGGAGGCGGCAGGCCTCGATGGTGGCTTCGACCAGCGGCTTGCCTTCTTTGCGCAGATCCTTCGCGAACTCGATGATCAGGATCGCGTCCTTGGCCGCGAGGCCGATGATGGTGATCAGGCCGACGGTGAAGTAGACGTCGTTGGGCAGGCTCCGCAGCGTCGCGGCGACAACTGCGCCGACAATGCCGAGCGGCACGGTGAGCAGCACCGCCAGCGGAATGGTCCAGCTTTCGTACAGTGCGGCAAGGCACAGGAACACCACGAACACCGACAGCGCCAGCAGGAACGGCGCCTGCGAGCCCGAGAGCTTCTCCTGGAGCGACTGCCCGGTCCATTCGTAGCCGAAGCCGCGCGGCAGGCGGCCGGCGAGCCGCTCCATCTCGGCGATGGCATCGCCCGAGGTGAAACCGGCCCTGGCTTCACCGGAGATGCGCACCGCCGGATAATAGTTGAAGCCGGCGATCTGCGTCGGCCCGCGCGCCCACTCGACGGTCGCAAAGGACGAGAACGGCACCAGCTGGCCGCGGCTGTTCTTGACGTTGTAGTTGAGGATGTCCTCGGTCCGCATGCGGTCGCGCGCGTCCGCCTGCACCACGACGCGCTGCATGCGGCCGCGATTCGGGAAGTCGTTGATGTAGTTCGAGCCGAGATTGGTCGAGATCGTGTTGTTGATGTCCTCGAAGGTGACGCCGAAGGCGCCGGCCTTCTCGCGGTCGATCACGAGATTGACCACGCCCGCCTCGGGCAGGCCTTCGATATAGACCTTCTGCAGCACCGGGCTGGCATTGGCCTCGGCGATCAGCTGATCGGCGGCGCGCATCAATTGCGGATAGCCCTTCTGGCCGCGATCCTGGAGACGGAACGAGAAGCCGGAGGAGTTGCCGAGATTGTCGATCGGCGGCGGCTGCAGCGCCGAGATTTTCGCGTCGCGGATCGACGCGCCCAGGTCGCGGTTGACGTCGTTGACGATCGCGGCGGCGGAGTCCTTCGGCCCGCGCTCCGACCAATCCTTCAGGGTGATGAACGCCTGCGCGGTGTTCATGCCCTGGCCGGAGAAGCTGAAGCCGGTGAGGAAGGTGACGTTGTCGACGCCCGGCCGCTGCGCCAGATATTTCTCGACCTTCTCGATCACCGCCTCGGTGCGGGCATAGGACGAATCCGACGGCGTCTGCACGTCAGTGGTGATGAAGCCCTGGTCGTCGACGGGCAGGAAGCCGCCGGGCAGGTTGACGAAGGCCCAGGACAGGCCGACCAGCAGCGCGGCATAGACCAGCATCAGGCGGCCGGTGCGGCCCAGCGAGAAACCAACGGTGCGCGCATAGCGCTCCTTGGCGCCTTCGAGCATGCGGTTGAACCAGCCGAACACGCCTCCCTTCGCGTGACCGTGACCGGCCTCGACGGGCTTGAGCAGGGTCGCGCACAGCGCCGGCGTCAACGACAGCGCCAGGAAGGCGGAGAAGCCGATCGCGGCGACCATGGTGACCGAAAACTGCCGGTAGATGATTCCGACCGAACCGGGGAAGAACGCCATCGGCACGAACACCGCCATCAGCACCAGGGTGATGCCGATGATGGCGCTGGTGATCTGCGACATGGCTTTGCGCGTCGCTTCCTTCGGCGACAGGCCTTCCTCGGCCATGATGCGCTCGACGTTCTCGACCACGACGATGGCGTCATCGACGAGGATACCGACCGCGAGCACCATGCCGAACATCGAAAGCATGTTGATGGAGTAGCCGGCGAGCAGAAGCGTGGTGCAGGCACCCAGAAGCGCCACGGGCACCACGATGGTCGGGATGATGGTGTAGCGGATGTTCTGCAGGAACAGGAACATCACCACGAACACCAGCACCACGGCTTCGACCAGGGTCATCAGCACCTTCTTGATCGAGGCCTCGACCACCGGTGTGATGTTGTAGGGAATCTCGTAGGTGATGTTGGCCGGGAAGAAGCGCGACAGTTCCTTCATCTTGGCTTCGACCGCGCTCGCGGTCGCCAACGCATTGCCGGTCGGCGACATCAGCACCGAAAGACCGGCAGTCGGCTTGCCGTCGAGGCGCGTGTTGAACTGGTAGCTGAGACCGCCGACCTCGACGCGCGCGACGTCGCGCAGGCGCACGGTCGACCCGTCGGCATTGGCGCGCAGGATGATCGCGCCGAACTCGTCTGGGGACGACAGCTGGCCCTTGACCAGCACCAGCGCCGAGGTGCGCTGGTTCGACGTCGACGGCTCGGCGCCGATGCTGCCGGAGGCGACCTGCGCGTTCTGCGCGGTGATGGCCTTGTTGACGTCGTCGGCGGTCAGCCCGTAGCCGACGAGCTTGGCCGGATCGACCCAGACGCGCAAGCTGCGCTCGGTCGAATACAGCGTGGCGCGGCCGACGCCGGGAATGCGGCGGATCTCGCCCAACACGTTGCGGATCATGAAGTCGCCGAGACCGACCTCATCCAGGCTGCCGTCGGTCGAGTTCAGCGTGATGATCTGAAGCACCGCACTGGAGGCTTCCTCGATCAGGATGCCCTGCTGCATCACCGCGCGCGGCAGGCGCGCCTCGACGCGCTTGATGCGGTTCTGCACCTCGACCGAGGCGGCGCTGGTATCTGTGCCCGGCTGGAAGTTGGCGATGATCTCGACCTGGCCGAGCGAGTCGCTGGTCGATTCGAAGTTGAGGATGTTGGCGGCGCCGTTGAGCTCCTCCTCGATCAGCCGCGTGACGCTGTTGTAGAGATTTTCGGGCGAGGCGCCGGGATAGCTGGTCGAGACCGAGATCGAGGGCGGCGCGATGATCGGGTATTGCGCGATCGGCAGCAGCGGCACCGCAATCGCGCCGATCAGACAGATGAACAGCGCGACCACCCAGGCGAAGATCGGCCTGTCGATGAAGAAACTCGGCATGAGCCGCTTTACCCTCGTTGTTTCACTGGTTCCTCATGGCAAGCCGCGCGGAACGCGCTCCGGACGATGCTGCGCATCGCCGGGAGAACCATGAAGTGCCCGGCTCTCGCCGGCTATCGTTCGAGACACCCGCCTTGTGCGGGCTCCTCACAGGATTGAGGACGTCACGTGCGGTACAGTTCTGCTACCGCGTCAGCTGCTGGGCGGCGTGCCGGTTGTCCGCGGTCGCGTCAGCTTCCGACCAGGATTGCGGTTTGACCTTGTCGCCGGCTGCGAACTTCTGGAAGCCTTCGACCACGACCTTGTCGCCGGCCTTGAGGCCTTCGGTGACGAACCAGAGCCCGTCCTGCACCGAGCCGGTGCGCACCGCCTGCACGGCGATGTGGTTGTCGTCCTTGACGACGAAGACCTCGCTGCCGCCGCCGCCATTGCGCTGGACCGCCTGCTGCGGCACGGCGATCGCGTCCGAATCGAGACCCTGATCGATACGGACACGGACATACATGCCGGGCAGCAGCTCGCGCTTGGGGTTGGGGAACTGACCGCGCAGCGTCACCTGGCCGGTGTGGGCATCGACCTTGGCATCAGAGAACAACAGCTTGCCGTCGAGCGCGTAGGTGGTGTTGTCGTCGAGCACGAGGCGGACCTTGGCGGCGTCGGACGCAATACGCTCGAGATCGCCGGTTTCGAAGGCGCGGCGAAGCTGGTTGAGCTCGTTCACCGACTGGGTGAAATCGGCGTAGATCGGATCCAGCTGCTGGATGGTGGCGAGATTGGTCTCGTTCTGCACCACCAGCGCGCCCTCGCTGACGAGGGCCGCACCGACGACGCCGTCAATCGGCGCGCGCACGGTGGCGTAATCGAGATTGAGCTTGGCCCGCGCGAGCTCGGCCTTGCGGCCCTCGACCTCGGCATGGGCCTGGCGCTCGGCAGCGATGGCTTTCTCGTTCTCGGCCTCCGGCGCGGCACGGTCCTTGGTGAGCGCGGCGACGCGACGTGCCTGCTGGTGCGCCTGCATCGCAGCGGCCTCGGCCTTGGCGAGCGCCGCCTCGTTGGCTAGCACCTCGACCTCGAACGGGCGCGGATCGATGCGGTAGAGCGCATCACCTGCCTTAACCTCGCTGCCCTGGCGGAACAGACGTTCCACCACGATGCCGGAGACGCGCGGCCGCACGTCGGAGACGCGGGTCGGCGCGATGCGGCCCGGCAGCTCACGCACCACGGCGCGCGACTGCGGCTTCACGATCACGATGCTGACGTCAGGGTCCGACGGTGGCGCGGAAGAAACTGCGGAATTGGATTCGTCACAGCCTGCCAACAGCGGCGCCAGGGCCGCGAGCATCATTGCAACGCATGCCGATCGCGCACGAAGTCCTGACATGAAATTGGGTGCCCCGATGTTGTTGAAACTGACCATGCTCGCGCGAGGCCCGTTCTGGGCCATTTGCGCGCGGCTGATGCCGCCAAAATAGAATGCATCTGCTGCGATGCAACGCATGACGCGGGCGGCTCATTGTCACACAGCTTACATGATTGAAATAAGAAGGCTTTTGAGGGGTCACTTGATTGTGAGTCAAGGTTCCACCGGCACGTGTGCGACGGAACATCGCAATTACTCGGCGGCTTTCATCCGATAGTGACTCACACCCCATTCGGTTCCATCGGCGTACCCGAACAGCCCCGATGTCGCCAGTAAGTACCAGCGCCAGCGCCGCATCCAGAGTGCGGTCTCTTCGCCATAGACCTTGCGCAAGGAGGCCTCGATGGCGTCGCGGTGCGTATCGAAATTGGCGAGCCAGTCGTTCGCGGTGTGCTGGTAATGTGTCCCGCTCCAGCACCATTCCTTCTCGATGGCGAAGATGTCGTCGAACTGCCTGACCAGGTGATGGCTCGGCATCAAGCCGCTCGTGAACATGTGCTGCGCGATCCAGTCCTCGCGATTGGCCCGGTCGAACAGATGGGAGCCGGAGCGGTGGGAGACCACGTGCATGAAGACGCGCCCGTCCGGCGCGAGCCATGCACGCAGGCGGGTCATCAGCTTGCGCCAGTTCATCATGTGCTCGAAGGTCTCGACCGAGACGATGCGGTCGAACTGGCCCTCGGGTGCGAACACGTTCATGTCGGCCGTGACGACGCGCAGGTTCAGAAGCCCGCGCCGCCGCGCCTCCTCCTCGACATAGGCGCGCTGCGCCTGCGAGGCCGACACCGCCGTCACCTTCGTGTGCGGAAACTGCCGGGCCATCCACAGCGACAGCGAGCCCCAGCCGCAGCCGAGCTCGAGGATGGTCTGCCCGTCGGCGAGACCGGCATGCTCGACCGTCTGGCGCAGGGCCTCCTCCTCCGCCTCCTGCAAGGTGGTCGCATCGGTCTTGTAGAAGCAGCAGGAATATTTGCGGTTGGGGCCGAGCACCTGCGCGAAGAACGAAGCTGGCACCTCGTCAAGGCGGCCGCTCGCGGCATCCGCGTCTTCGCTGATCGGGCGCAGCATCATCCGCCCGGCGAAGGCGGCATCGTCGGCCGCCCCCAGCGCCGACAGGCGCGTCGCCGTGCGCGAGCACAGGCGCTGGATCGCGGCGCGGATCACCACGTCGGGTAACGGCACACGTTCGGCAGTCCCGATGATCGCGGAAACGACGCTCATGCGGCCCCCGAATGGCGAGCTTTTGCAGACACCTGTCTAACAAAGCACGGCTTCCGGCCCGGGTTCCCCCAGCTCTCCCCGAAATCGGCGCATCCGGCGCTTTTTTTGGGCCGGCGCTGTGCCATAGTGCGCGCGCAAGCAAGCTTCGTAACGGATGATACCTGCCATGCCGTCTGGCACTTCCCGCTCCATGGATATCGAGTACACCAAACTGTCCTCGCCCAGCGTCTTCCTGGTGCGGATGCTGGTCTTCCTGGTGCTGTGCGCGCTGGTGGGCGTGGTGCTCTACAAGCAGATCATCCAGGCCTTCTTCGCCAATCCCGGACTGAACGCCCTGATCGGCGGCGTGCTGTTCATCGGCATCATCCTGGCCTTCCGCCAGGTGATCCGACTCTACCCTGAAGTGTCCTGGGTCAACAATTTCCGCATCGCCGATCCCGGCCTCGCGCCGTCCCGGCATCCGAAGCTCTTGGCGCCGATGGCGGCGATCCTCGGCGGCGAGCGCTCGGGGCGGATGACCATCACCCAGACCACCATGCGGCACCTGCTCGATTCGATCGCGACGCGCCTGGACGAAGCCCGCGACATCTCCCGCTACATGACCGGCCTTTTGGTCTTCCTGGGCCTGCTCGGCACGTTCTGGGGCCTGATCGAGACGGTCGGCTCGGTCGGCAAGGTGATCGACGGGCTCAAGGTCGGGGGCGATTCCGGCGCGCTGTTCGACACGCTCAAGGAGGGCCTCGCCGCCCCGCTCAGCGGCATGGGCATCTCGTTCTCGAGCTCCCTGTTCGGCCTCGCCGGCTCGCTGATCCTCGGCTTTCTCGACCTGCAATCGAGCCAGGCCCAGAACCGCTTCTACACCGACCTGGAAGACTGGCTCGCCACCACCGTGCGCGAATATGGCAGCGGCGAGCTGGCGGTCGCCCCCGCCGTCGCCGGCGGCGGTGTGGCCAGCGGCGAGCTGCAGGCCGTGGTCGAACGCTTGCGCTCCGTGCTCGAAGAAGGCAGCGGCAGCCGCGGCACCACCGCGGCGATGGCGAGCCTTGCCGAAGCCATCCAGGCGCTGGTCTCGCATATGCGCACCGAGCAGCAGATGATTCGCGAATGGGCCGACGGCCAGGGCGAGCAGAACCGCGAGATCCGGCGGCTGCTGGAGCGGATCGCGCGCCAGCCGGAGAAGAGTTGAGAAGGTATCGTGCCCCGGACGCGACGCAGCAAGAAATGCTGCGTCGCTGAGCCGGGGCCCATCCGAGAGAGACGCTAGGTCCCGGCTCTGCGCAGCAGCGTTTCACGCTGCTAGCCGCGTCCGGGACACGAGAGTGGAGAGTGACGACAATGGCTCTAGCCCGCGCCCGCCGCAGCGAAGGCGGCCTCAACTACTGGCCCGGCTTCGTCGACGCGCTGTCGACGTTGGTGCTGTCGATCGTGTTCCTGCTGTCGGTCTTCCTGGTGGTGCAGTTCTTCCTGTCGCAGGAGGTCACCGGCAAGGACAAGGCGCTGGAGCAGCTCAACGCCAAGATCGCGCAGCTCAACGAGCTGCTGTCGCTGGAGAAGCTCGGCAAGCTCACGCTCGACGATCAGGTCTCGTCGCTGAAGGCCGGGCTCGCCTCGGCAGAGAGCGAGCGCGACCGCATCAAGGGCCTCTATGACGGCTTGGCTGCCGCGGGCAATGACGCGCAAGGCAAGACCTCCGAACTCGGCAAGGCGCTGGATTCGGAGAAAGCCGTCTCGGCGCGGGCGCTGGCGCAGATCGAGGTGCTGAACCAGCAGATCAGCGCGCTGCGCCGGCAACTGGCCGCGCTGGAAGAGGCGCTCGACGCCTCCGAGAAGCGCGACAAGGAATCGCAGAACCGCATCGCCGATCTCGGCTCCCGCCTCAACGTCGCACTGGCGCAGCGCGTGCAGGAATTGTCGCGCTACCGCTCGGAGTTCTTCGGCCGGCTGCGCGCCATCCTCGGCAACCGACCCGACATCCGCATCGTCGGCGACCGCTTCGTGTTCCAGTCCGAAGTGTTCTTCGACACCGGACAGGCGGTGCTTCTGCCCGAGGGCCGCGCCGAGCTCGACACCCTGGCGACCGCGCTGATCGAGCTCGACAAGAAGATCCCGAGCGACATCCCGTGGGTGCTGCGCGTCGACGGCCACACCGACGTGCGGCCGGTCACCGGGTTGAACTTCAAGTCGAACTGGGACCTGTCCGCCGCGCGCTCGATTTCGGTGGTGCAGTATCTGGTCTCGCTCGGCGTGCCCGCCCAGCGCCTTGTCGCCGCCGGCTTCGGCGAATTCCAGCCGCTCGACACCGGCAACACGGAAGAGGCCTACAAACGCAACCGCCGCATCGAGCTGAAGCTGACGGAGCGGTAGTGGCGTCAGATGCACCACAGCTCGTCATTGCCGGGCTTGACCCGGCAATCTATCAAGACGGATTCTTTCGAAGTGGATGGATGGCCGGGTCAAGCCCGGCCGTGACGAGTATAGCCCGATGATCCACCTCCGCCCCTATCGCGTCGAGGACGAGGCCGCCGCGATCGCGCTCTGGCATCGCAGCTGGCAGCAGGCCTATCCGCAGATCGACTTCGCGGCGCGGCTGGAATGGTGGCGCGAACGCTGGCGCAAGGACCTCGTGCCGAAGGCGTCGATCGTCGTCGCCGAACAGGATGACGTCCTCACCGGCTTCGTCACCATCGACCGCGACGGCCATCTCGACCAGCTCGTGGTCGATCCCGCTCATTGGGGCTCGGATGCCGCAAGGCGGCTGGTGGACGAGGCCAAGCGGCTGTCGCCATCGGGCGTCACGCTGCTCGTCAACAAGGACAATTCCCGCGCCATCCGCTTCTACGAGCGCAACGGGTTCGTTCATGCCGGCGACGACGTCAACCCGACCTCGGGCCGGCCGGTGCTGAAGATGCAATGGCGGGCGTGAAGCACGTCACATCGGGATCCCCGGACGTCCGTTGGTCGTTGTCGCCAGAGCAGCGATCACAAGCAGATGGAGACGATCGATGCAGCTGCGCGATCTCGCCAAGGGTTCCTCGGTCTTTGTCGGCGTGATCATCGCCTTCTATGTGTCGACGGCATATGTCGACCGGCGCTTTGCGCCGCAGCTCGCTACGAACGGTCCTGCAGCCTGCGTCGGCGAGGACGGCAGCTGGAAGAATTGGCTGTGGCCGAACGTGCCGGCGCTCTCACCGAAGTGCGAATAGCATCCGTACGCGAAGCTTCCGCCACAATCTCAACTGTCATTCCCCGCGAAGGCGGGGAATCCAGTACGCCGCAGCTTCTCGATTGGTCACGACTGGCTCGGAGTACTGGATCGCCCGCCTGCGCGGGCGATGACGCCGTCGTTGTGGCGACAATCGAAGCCCTCTCACGCGCCTTCAAATTGCAGCCTGGCCAATCTCGCGTAAAGCCCGTTCGCAGCGACGAGCTCGGCATGCGTACCCTGCTCGACGATCCTGCCCTGGTCCATCACCAGGATGCGGTCGCAGGAGAGGACGGTGGCGAGGCGGTGCGCGATCACCAGCGTGGTGCGATGGCGCATCAGTTCTTCCAACGCGGTCTGCACCAGGGTCTCGCTTTCGGCATCGAGCGCGGAGGTGGCTTCATCGAGCAGCAGCAGCGGCGCATCGCGCAGGATGGCGCGCGCGATGGCGATGCGCTGGCGCTGGCCGCCGGAGAGCGTCACGCCGCGTTCGCCGAGCGCCGTCTCGAAGCCTTCCGGCAGGCGGCGGATGAACTCGGCGGCATGCGCGAGCTCGGCGGCGCGCTCGACTTCGGCATCGGTCGCATCGGGCCGGCCGAAGCGGATGTTCTCGCGGGCGCTTGCCGCGAACACCACCGATTCCTGCGGCACCAGCGCGATGCGCGCGCGGACGTCGTGCGGGTCGGCGGACCTGACCGGCACGCCGTCGAGCGCAATCGTGCCGTTGTTGGGATCGTAGAAGCGCAGCAGCAGATGGAAGATCGTGCTCTTGCCGGCGCCGGAGGGGCCGACGATCGCAACCTTCTCTCCGGGCCGCACATTGAAGGAGACGGCATCGAGCACGTTGACGTCGCGCCGCGCCGGATAGGCGAAGCTGACCCGATCGAACCCGACCTCGCCGCGCGCAGGAACCGGCAGCGCACGTGGCGCGGCGGGCGCCGTGATATCTGATTTCACGTGCAGGATCTCGAACAGGCGCTCGGCCGCGCCGGAGGCCGCCGACACTTCGCCCCAGACCTCGCTGAGCTGGCCGAGGCCTGCCGCGGCGAACACCGCATAGAGCACGAACTGGCCGAGCCGGCCCGGTGAGATCGCACCGGTGAGCACGTCGTGCGAGCCGATCCAGAGGATCGCGACCACGCTTGCGAACACGATGAAGATGATGATGGCGGTGAGCACCGCGCGAGCCTGGGTCGAGGTGCGCGCGGCTTCATAGGCCTGCTCGACATTGCCGCCGAAACGCTTTTCGGCGAACTGCTCGCTGGTATAGGCCTGCACGGTGCGGATCGCGCCGACCAGTTCGCCCGCATAGGCCGAAGCGTCGGCGAGCGTGTCCTGCGCATTGCGCGACAGCCGCCGCACCCAGCGCCCGAACGCGACCAGCGGCAGCACGATCAGGGGAATGACGAGCAGCACGAAGCCCGACAATTTCGGGCTGGTGATCACCATCATCGCGGCGGCGCCGAGGAACATCATCAGATTGCGCAGCGCGATCGACACCGAGGCGCCGACGGCGGATTTGATCTGGGTGGTGTCGGCGGTGAGGCGGGAGATCAGCTCGCCGCTGCGCGCGGAATCGAAGAAGGTCGGCGAGAGCGAGAGCAGGTGGCCGAAGACGTCGCGCCTGAGATCGGCGACGATGCGCTCGCCGATCGTCATCACGAGGTAGTAGCGCGCGGCGCTCGCGAGCGCGAGCACGCCGACCACCGCGAGCATCACCGAGAAGTAGCTGTTGATCAGCTCGATGCCTTCGGGCGTCAGGCCGAAATCGATCATCCGGCGCACCGCGACCGGCACCAGCAGCGTGGTCAGCGCGGCGACCGTCAGCGCGACGAAGGCGAGCGCGGCGCGGCCGCGATAACGGCTCACATAGGGCGCGAGCGCGAGCAGCGGCCGGAGTTTCGCACGGCCCTTGGCGGGCTGCTCGATCAGATCGGTCTCGATCGACGGTGTGTCTGCGGAATTCATTTCGGGCTGATCGACATATTGGTCATCAAGCCGTTCCACTGCGCTCATGAGATCCGACCCATTGCATTCGTTAGCTCCCAATAGGCCGGTGCAACAGGAGTGGCAAATCCGGGAAGTCCCTTAGGGGGGCGCCCGGTTCGGCGCGCGCTATGGCTTGTTTTACAGGGGTTCGTGAGGTATAGAGCCGGCCAAATCCGTCATTCGCTAGCCACCCAGAAAGGCGCCGGGGCGCCGAGGAATTGTCATGAAAGCCGAAATTCACCCGAATTATCATACGATTAAGGTCGTCATGACCGACGGAACCGAGTACCTGACCCGCTCCACCTGGGGCAAGGAAGGCGACACGCTGAACCTCGACATCGACCCGAAATCGCACCCGGCCTGGACCGGCGGCAACGCCCAGATCATGGACCGCGGCGGCCGCGTCTCGCGCTTCCAGAAGAAGTTTTCGGGCTTTCTCAAAAAGGATTGATCCGGCTGCAAGGCCGCGACGAAAAACGCCCCTGGGAGACCAGGGGCGTTTTTGTTTGCCGTCATTCGGGACGCGCCTTTTGGCGCGGGCCCGGAATCCATACTCCCGATCCTGGTTATGGATTCCGGGCTCGCGACTTTGTCGCGCCCCGGAATGACGGTGTGATTGTCGATGGCCTACCGCTCGAACGCGGCCTTCAGCGCGTTGAGGTGCGGCACCAGCGGGTTGCCGATCGCGACGTGCTCGGCCGGTGGGGTGTGGATGGTGGTGTCGAGGCGACGCACGCGGGTCTGCAGGCTCATCGAGCGATGGATCAGATCCTGGAGCTGCGCGGGCAGCTTCTCGATGGTGTCGGCGGGGCCCGGATCGGCGGCGGTGAGCTTGACCTTGGTCTTCTCGCGGTTGGCCTGGCTCAGCGTCATCTCGCCTTCCTTCACCGCGCGGTGCAGCAGCAGCCACGAAGCGAGCTGCATCAGGCGCGTGGTGAGGCGCATGCTCTCGGTCGCATAGGTCAGGCTGACGGCGCGGTCGAGCGCCTTGGCTTCGGTGCGGCCGGCGCCGTCGAGATAGGCGGCGGTCTCCTCGACGAGGTCCATACCCTCGCGGAACAGGACGCCGAACGCCGCAGAATTGGTGAACCGCTCGCTGAGTTGAACGAGAGCGCCGTCGGCCTGCAAACGTTCCATGGTTAACGCCCCTTACGCAACTGTTTGACTGTCCGGCTTGGCGCCGGCTTATGATGAACAAATCATTGCGCGGGCAAGACGCGGAGTCCAGTGACAAGCGCGGATATGGTTTCCGCGGGTCATTCCTCGGAATGCAACCGGGATAAGACGCCGAATGTGGGAGCAGACGCCAAAAAAAGAGCCGCCGGAGACCGGCGGCTTTGAAAGTTGATAACAGGGAGGCGTCAAACAGAGTGGACAGGAGCCACTCGGTGTCCAAACGAGGACAGCGCCAGTCATAAACCCGAAAGCTTAATCGACGGTAAACGAGCTAAATTTTTGAGAGTTCGTTAGCCATGTCGGCCAGTGGCCGATCTAAGGTATCGTGCCCCGGACGCGGTGCGGCGCGAAGTGCTGCACTGCTGAGCCGGGGCCTAGAACCTTTTGGCCGAGGTGTTTGGAGAGGCATGGGTCCCGGCTCTGCGGAGCAGCGCTACGCGCTGCACCGCGTCCGGGACACGAGAGTTCCTACTTCTTGAAAAAGCTATCCGCCGCATCGCGCGAAGCGCGCTTCCTGGTGGCGGCTTCTTCCAGTCGTGCGATCTCGGTCTTGAGCAGGGTCACGCGCTCGGTCAGTTCCTCCACCGACAACAGTGAGAGATCCTGTCCGATCTCATGGCTGATCTTCTTGCGCGGGCGGTCGTCGTCTTCCGTCGGCATCCTCGTTCCTCCTGCGTTCGTGTCCTCCAAACGGACCAGGGCGGTTGCCAGCGTGGACCGCGCTGGCTAAGCAATGGCCTCGTTTCCTCCCGCACCTTTGCTCAAGGACACATCATGGACAAGCTGCCCGCGCAAATGACCGTGGTTGCCATCTCCACGCCTGGCGGACCGGAGGTGCTGGTGCCGGAACAACGCGCGGTGCCGCAGCCCGGGCCTGACGAGATCCTGGTCAAGGTCGAGGCCGCGGGCGTGAACCGGCCCGACGTCGCGCAGCGCTCCGGCGCCTATCCGCCGCCGCCCGGCGCCAGCGACCTGCCGGGCCTGGAGATCGCGGGCGAAGTGGTGGCAGTCGGCAGCAATGCCAAGCGGCACAAGATCGGCGACAAGGTGATGTCGCTCGTCGCCGGCGGCGGCTATGCGCAGTACTGCATTGCCCAGGACGCCCAGGCCATGAGCGTGCCGCCGTCGCTCTCGATCAAGGAAGCCGGCGCGTTGCTGGAGACCCTGATGACGGTCTGGCACAACGTGTTCGAGCGCGGAGGCCTCAAGGCCGGCGAGACGCTGCTGATCCATGGCGGCTCCTCCGGCATCGGCACCCTCGCGATCCAGCTTGCCAAAGCGTTCGGTGCGAAGGTGTTCGTCACCGTCGGATCGCAGGACAAGATCGATGCCTGCCTCAAGCTGGGCGCCGACCGCGCCATCAACTACAAAACCGAAGACTTCGTCGCCGTGGTCAAGGAAGAGACCAACAAGGCCGGCGTCAATCTGATCCTCGACATGGTCGCCGGCGACTATGTCGACCGCAACTATGATGCCGCCGCGGTCGACGGCCGTATCGTGCAGATCGCGACGCTCAATGGCCCCAAGGTCAGCGTCAACATCGCCAAGGTGATGGTGAAGCGCCTCACCCATACCGGCTCGACGCTGCGCCCCCGTAGTAATGCAGACAAGGCGGCCATGGTCGCCGCGATCGAACAGAAAGTGATGCCGCTTTTGCGCGAAGGCCGCATCAAGCCGCTGATGGACAGCGCTTTCCCGCTGGAAAAGGCAGCCGATGCGCACCGGCGCATGGAAACCAGCGCACATATTGGCAAAATTGTGTTGGAGGTGTAGGCCGCCGGCCCACAGGGCCGGGCGGAAAGTCTTTGATTTTCCTCGCTTTCGTGGCATCTATCGCGACGCACCGAACCACGTCCGTTCGGTTTGAAATCGCCTCTTAAGAATCGCCTTGCACTCGAAGTTTGCGTCGAACGCGGAGAACTGACCTTGCGTCTGATCAGGTGCCTCGCGCCCATCGCGCTGGGCCTCATGATGCTCGTTGCCGCGTCCCCTGCACGCGCGCTCGACGCTGTCAGCGTTCGCAGTGACGCGGCCGCGATCGACCTCACCGGCGTGATCGATCACCAGCGCAGCGACGCCGACCGCATCCAGGTCTCGACGGCGCCCGGCACCGACGGCATCGTCCGCCGCATCGAGGTGCGTGCCCGCGAAGGCGGCCAGAACTGGGTGGTGTTCGCGCTCGCCAACAACACCGATGACCAGCTCGACCGCCTGATCGTCGCCCCGCATTATCGCATCGTCTCCTCGGGGCTGCTCTGGCCGGACCTCGGCCTGTCGCGCATCGCGACCATCACGCCCTCGATCGGCGACCGGCCCGAACGTCAGGAAAGCGCCACCGCGGACGTGTTCCGTATCACGCTCGACCCCGGCGCCGTCGTCACCTTCGTTGCGGAGCTGCGCACCGACAAGCTGCCGCAGCTCTATCTGTGGGAGCCGGAAGCCTACAAGGACAAGGTCAACTCGTTCACGCTGTACCAGGGCATCGTGATCGGCATCTCCGGCTTGCTCGCGCTGGTGCTGACCATCCTGTTCGTGGTGAAGGGCAGCATCATGTTCCCGGCCGCTGCGGCGCTGGCCTGGGCGGTGCTGGTCTATATCGGCGTCGATTTCGGCTTCTGGGGCAAGGTGCTCGACATGTCGAACAACGCCGAGCGCATCTGGCGCGCGGCGGGCGAGGCCATCCTGGCGGCGACGCTGCTAGTGTTCCTGTTCGCCTATCTCAATCTCAGCCGATGGCATGTGCGCTACTCGCACATCACGGTGCTCTGGCTGCTCTTCCTCGGGGCCCTGGTTGCTCTGGCGCTGTTCGATCCGGCCGTCGCCTCCGGCATCGCCCGCATGTCGCTGGTACTGATCGCCTTCGCCGGCTTTGCGCTGATCGTCTATCTCTCCACCCACGGCTTCGACCGTGCGGTGCTGCTGATCCCGACCTGGTTCCTGCTGGTGGTCTGGGTGGTCGCGGCCGGCATGACGGTGGCAGGCTCCGTCACCAACGACATCGTCGGCCCGGCGCTGCTCGGCGGCCTCGTGCTGATCGTGATGCTGATCGGCTTCACCGTGATGCAGCATGCCTTCGCCGGCGGCAGCGCCAGCACCGGCGTCGTCTCCGACATCGAGCGGCGGGCCTTAGCGCTGGCCGGCTCGGGCGATCTGATCTGGGACTGGGACGTCTCCGCCGACAAGGTCTTCACCAGCCCGGAGACCGAGGCCCTGCTCGGCCTCAAGCGCGGCACGCTGGAAGGCCCGGCCGCGTCCTGGTTAGAGGTGCTGCACCCGCTCGACCAGGATCGCTTTCGCGCAGCGCTCGACAGCGTGCTCGACCAGCGCCGCGGCCGCCTGGTCCAGGATTTCCGTTTGCGCACCCCCGACGGTCACTTCATGTGGTTCGCGCTGAAGGCGCGCCCGGTGGTCGGCTCGGACGGCGAGGTCTCGCGCGTGGTCGGAACGCTGACCGACGTCACCGAGCTGCGCAACGCCGAGGAGCGCCTGCTGCACGATTCCGTGCATGACAATCTCACCGGCCTGCCCAACCGCAAGCTGTTCATGGACCGCCTGGGCGCGGTCGCGCATTTCGCCAAGTCCATGCCGGCGCTGCGGCCGACGCTGATGGTGATCGACCTCGACCGCTTCAAGCAGGTCAACGATTCCGTCGGCATCGCGGTCGGCGATTCCATCCTGCTCACCCTCGCCCGCCGCCTCACCCGCATCCTGAAGCCGCAGGACACGCTGGCGCGGATGGCCGGCGACCAGTTCGGCCTGATCCTGCTGTCGGAGCAGGACCCGGCGCGCATCACGGCTTTCGCCGAAACCATCCGCAAGACCATCCGCGCCCCGATCGCCTTCAACGATCGCGAGATCTTCCTCACGGCCTCGATCGGCCTCGCGCTCTCCGACCCGCAAGTCCAGCTCACGGACGAGATCATCAAGGACGCCGAGCTCGCGATGTATCACTCCAAGCGGATCGGCGGCGACCGCATCGACGTCTACAAGCCGGCGATGCGCGCGCGGAAGACCGACCGCCTGACGCTGGAGAGCGAACTGCGCCGCGCCATCGAGCGGCAGGAGATCACCATCCTGTACCAGCCGATCGTGCGGCTGGAGGATCGCTCGATCGCCGGCTTCGAGGCCCTGGCACGCTGGGACCATCCGAAGCTCGGACGCATGGCGCCGTCGGAATTCATCACGATCGCGGAAGAGACCGGCCTGATCGTCGATCTCGGCATGTTCGTGCTCGACCAGACCGCAAAGCAGCTCTCGGTGTGGCAGCGCGCGATGCGCTCGCGCGAGCCGATCTTCGCCTCGGTCAACGTGTCGTCACGGCAATTGCTCCGTCATGATCTCATTCACGATGTCCGCACCGTGCTGTCGCGCTCCTCGGTGGCGCGCGGCACGCTGAAGCTGGAGCTGACGGAATCGCTGGTGATGGAGAATCCGGAGCACGCGGCACAGATGCTGACGCGAATCCGCGAGCTCGGCACCGGCCTCTCGCTCGACGATTTCGGCACCGGCCATTCCTCGCTGGCCTATCTCCAGCGCTTCCCGTTCGACACCATCAAGATCGACCAGTCCTTCGTGCGCACCACCAGCCGCGGCACGCGTCCGGTGATCCTGAAGTCGATCATCGCGCTCGCGCACGACCTCGGCATGGACGTCGTGGCCGAAGGCGCCGAGACCGATTCCGATGCGGTCGAGCTCTACCAGATGGGCTGCGAATACGCGCAAGGCTTCGCCTTCGGCGAACCGATGGACGCGGATGCCGCGATGCGCCTGCTGACGGAAGTGCGGCTCGAAGCTGCGAGCTGATCACGAGTCCCGTAGGGGTGGGCAAAGGCGCACTTGCGCCGTGCCCACCATTTCTCCCCGCATGCCGCTCTAGTTTATGGTGGGGACGCTTGGCTTTGCCCATCCTACAATACTGTTTGTTGTCGAGGGATCTGCACCGAGCTAGGCGCCGCTACCGCCGCCGATCACCCTTCTTTTTCCTGAACCGAACGCTCGCACCGTCCGGCATCCGCGTCGCCACGAAGCCGGCGGCCAGGCAGGCTTCGCGTTGCGGCATCTGGATGTCGGGGCTGCGCAGGCTGTCCCACCAGGAGGCGCGGTTCGCCGCGCGCGGCAGGGCCGCACCGATGATCTCCTCGATCTGCTCGAAGCTCAGCACGAACTCGTCCTGCTTTTGCCGCATCAGATAGTCACGCAACGCCTGGTAGTCGTTCACAATCGTCCTCTCGTCCCGCTCACATGAGGCTGCCCAAAACCGTGCGCCGCATGAACCGTTTCTTAACTCATTGCGGCAGCGCCGTCCCGCCTTAAACACTACGCAAGCTTTCGGGCGCATCCACTAGGATCGGGAGCGAGCGATGCTGTCTGGATGGCGCGAGAACACGGCCCGTCGGCCGTGGCGGATTTCGGCGAAGCTGCTGATCATCTCGTCCGTGGTGACGGTGATCGGCTTCTCCGCCATTTGCGTCAACGTGATGCTGGACATGCGCCGCGGCGAGGAGGCGCTCGCCCGCCAGACGCTGGAGAATCTGGCGACGACGATCGAGTCCGACGTCAGCCGGAACGTCGAGATCTACGATCTCTCGCTGAAGGCGGTCGCCAGCAACATGCTGCTGCCCGAGCTCGCGACGGTCTCCAAGCCGATCCGCCACCTGATCCTGTTCGACCATGCGACCAACGCCAGGCATTTCGGCGCCATCCAGGTATTCGATGCCGAGGGACGGCTGATCATGGACGCCTCCACGCTCGATCCCCTCACCGAGAATCGGCGCGAGGAGGATTACTTCAGGGTTCATCGCGACAATCCCGGCGCCGGGCTCTTCATCAGCCGTCCCATGCTGTTTCGCGGTGCCTATTCCATCGTCCTGAGCCGGCGCATCAGCGATGCCGATGGCGGCTTCATGGGCGTCGTCACCGGCTCGATCCGTTTCAGCTATTTCCATGAATTGTTCGATCGGCTGAGCCTCGACCCCGACGACACCATCACCGTGCTCAAGCGCGACCGCACCATCATGATGCGACGGCCGTTCGATCTCGACATCATTGGAACGAATCTGAACGACCATCGGAGCTGGAAGGCGGACAATCTGCCCGCCGGCGCCTCCTATTCTGGGCAAGGACCGGTCGATCCGACGCCGAGGCTCTATGCCCGCAGCGGCGGCAGTGGACCGCTGTTCGTGGTGGCAGGCAAGCCGCTGAACGCCGTGTTCGAGCTGTGGCAGAGAGAGGCCTATCGCATCGGCGCCGTGGTCGTGGCACTCATCCTGTTCGTGCTGGCCTCGACCCTGGTGCTTGCGCGCGAGATCGGACGGCGCGCCGAGGCCGAGCGCAAGCTCGAGGAGATGGCGACGACGGACGCCCTCACCGGCCTGAAGAACCGCCGCAAGTTCGATGCCGTGATCGACGTCGAGTGGCGGCGTGCGATGCGCCAGAAGGCGCCGCTCGCGCTGCTGATGATCGATGCCGATCACTTCAAGGCCTACAACGACACGTTCGGGCATCAGGCCGGCGACCAGGTGTTGGTCGGCATCGCCATCTGCATTTCGGATTCGGTGAGCCGGCCTGGCGACTGCGCCGCCCGCTATGGCGGCGAGGAGTTCGCGGTGCTGCTGCCGAACATTTCGGCCAGCGACGCCTTCAAGGTCGCCGAGACGATCCGCCTCAAGGTGCAGGGCTGGTCCGACGAGCAGACCATCTCGACGGTGTCCTGCGGCATCGCCAGCCTCGTTCCCGTTGCCGGCATGGACTGGCCGGTCCTGGTCGCCGCCGCCGACAAGGCGCTCTATGCGGCGAAAGCCGGGGGCCGCAACCAGTCAGCGGTCGCGAGTCTGCCGCAACTGTCGCTGGTGGCGTGACGAACTCTCCAGCCGTCGTCATTGCTGTGCATGTTCACAATTGCGAGGCAACGGGTCCGCGCTTAGCACGGCCCGATGACAGGCTCCGCGAAGCAATCCAGACTGCCTCCGCGGAGTCAGCCTGGATTGCTTCGTCGCTTCGCTCCTCGCAATGACGAGTCGAGAGATAACGCCTGCTACTGCCCCAGATACTTTTTCATCTCCGCGATCAGCCCGTCGCGCAATTCCGGGCGCTTTAGGCCGTAGGCGATGTTGGCGCGGAGGAAGCCGGGCTTGGAGCCGCAATCGTGGCGCTCGCCTTCGAATTCGACACCGTAGAATTTCTGCGTCTTGGCAAGGCCGATCATGGCGTCGGTGAGCTGGATCTCGCCGCCGGCGCCGCGCTCCTGGGTCTCCAGGATCTTGAAGATCTCCGGCTGGAGGATGTAGCGGCCGGTGATCGAGAGGTTGGAGGGCGCCGTGCCCTTGGCCGGCTTCTCGACCATGCCGTCGACCTCAAACATCTTGCCGGTGCGTTTTCCGACGCCGCAGATGCCGTATTGATGGGTGAGATGGTCGGGCACCGCCTCGACCGCAACCAGATTGGATTTCTCGCCGAGCGAGGACGCCATCTCGATCATCTGCTTCAGGCAGCCGGGCGTGTTGAGCACGAGCTCGTCGGGCAGCACGACCGCAAACGGCTCGTTGCCGACGATGTCGCGCGCGCACCAGACCGCGTGGCCGAGACCGAGCGGCGCCTGCTGGCGGGTGAAGCTGACGGCGCCGGCCTCGGGCTGGTTCTGCGCCAGAATCTCCTGCTCGGCCTTCTTGCCGCGCTGACTGAGCGTCGCGTCGAGCTCGAACATCCGGTCGAAATGATCTTCGATCACGTTCTTGTTGCGACCGGTGACGAAGACGAAATGCTCGATGCCGGCCTCCCTCGCCTCGTCATAGACGTACTGGATCAGCGGCTTGTCGACGATGGTCAGCATTTCCTTCGGCATCGCCTTGGTGGCGGGCAGGACGCGGGTGCCGAGGCCGGCGACGGGGAATACGGCTTTGCGAATTTTCATGGGGGCGATCGAATACCTGAGGACGTGAACGGAGCAATGGTGACTTGCTAACCTGTTTGCAGCCGCCAACAAAGGCGGATGTGGGGCCTCGCCCCGACAGAGTTAAGAAAAAGGCCGTCACCAAAATTTCACCTTTGTTAAGCTATTGGCAACGCCTGACAGGCCTCCTGATGGCTGAAATTTCAGGCCGACGGATGGGACATGATGCAATCAGCGGCACGATTGGCAAGACAGGCCGGGTCAGTGGCCGGTGCGACGATGATCGCAGCGGCTTTGCTGCTGCCTGTCCGCGCGCACGCCCAGGCGCAGAACGGCCTGTCCAATCTGTTCGGCGGCATCTTCTCCGGCCAGAACCCGGCGCCCGCGCAACCTGCGCCGGGCGCGCCAACGGGAGCTCCCCCTTGGAGCGGCGAGGATGGCGCTTCCGGCCATCCGCTGATGACGGCCGCCGCGATCCGCGAAGCCGCGGGAAATTTCAACAATTGCGTCGCGGCGATGTGGCCCGATGCCGCACGGCGCAACATCACCCAGGAGAATTTCCAGCGCTTCACGACCGGGCTCTCACCTGACCTGCGCATCATGGATCTGATGGACTCGCAGCCGGAGTTCACCAAATCGATCTGGGCCTATCTCGACATTCTCGTGAACGACAACCGCCTCGCCACGGGCCGCGAGATCCTCGCCAAATACAAGGCGCAGTTCGACGCCACCGAAAAGGCCACCGGCGTCGACCGCTACATCATCGCTTCGATCTGGGGCATCGAGTCCAACTACTCGACGCAGATGGGCGACCGCAGCGTGCTGCAATCGACCGCGACGCTCGCCTGCATCGGCCGCCGCCAGGCTTATTTCAAGGACGAGTTCCTCTCCGCGCTGGAGATCCTCAACCGCGGGGATCTGCGACCGGAGCAGCTGCGCGGCTCCTGGGCCGGCGCCTTCGGCCCGACCCAGTTCATGCCGACCGCATTCAAGCGCTTTGCCGTCGACGGCGACGGCGACGGACGGCGCGACGTCGTCGACAATCCGACCGACCTGATCGCGTCGACCGCCAACAATCTGAAGAAGGACGGCTGGCAGGTCGGCCAGACCTGGGGCTTTGAGGTCGTGGTGCCGCAAGGCTTCAACTACATGCTGGCCGACCGCGCCAAGGCGATGACGATCGCGCAATGGGAGAAGCTTGGGCTGAAGCGGGCGACGGGCCAGGCCTTCCCGCATCCGGCGGAGAAAGCCTATCTGCTCGCGCCGGCCGGCGCGCAGGGACCGGGCTTCCTGATGCTCCAGAACTATCGCGTGATCATGAAGTACAACCCGGCTGAGGCCTATGCGCTCGCGATCGGCCATTTCGCCGACCGGCTGCGCGGAGGGCAGCCCTTCGTGCAGCCCTGGCCGCGGCAGGAGCGGGAGCTGTCGCGCACCGAGCGATTGGAACTGCAGCAGCTGCTGGCCCAGCGCGGCTTCTACAAAGGCACCCCGGACGGCCAGTTCGGCGGCCAGACACGGGAAGCCCTGCGCCATTTCCAGGCCTCGATCGGGGTGCCCGCGGACGGCTTTGCCTCCTCCGACGTGCTGGATCGGCTCCGCGGGCGGTAAAATCGCGCCGAAAGTAGCCCTGAACGGGGATTTTGCCAGGCGGCCTTGACGGCGGCGGCTGTTCCCCGGTGTATGGACCGAGAAATCTGCAATGGAATTTGCCCGTTTGGCGCCGGATTCCGTTATTATATCGAGCTAACTTTAGTCCTCATTGCGCGTGCCCGAGATCGCATGTCGAAGAAGTCCCTGTTCAAGGCGCTGACCGAGACCGGCCCGCTGATCGCGCTGGGGACGGCGCTTGCGATCCTGGTGTCGGTGGCGGCCCCCGCCTCGGCGCAGTTCTTCAATTTCCCCGGCTTCGGCGGACCGCCGCAGCGTTCAGCCCCCCCGCCCCAACGGGGCGGCGGTGGAGGCGGCGGCTGGTTCGGCGGCGACTTCTTCGCGCCCTTCCAGCAGCAAGCGCCGCAGGCGCCGCGCCAGGATTTTTCGCGCGCGCCGGCGCCGGCCAAACGCGACACCATTCCTGAGAAGAACGTGCTGGTGATCGGCGATGCCATGGCCGACTGGCTCGCCTATGGCCTCGAGGACGCCTACAGCGAGCAGCCCGACATGGGCGTGATCCGTAAGCACAAGACGACGTCCGGCCTGATCAAGTACCAGCCCAGGGGTGAGCCCTCGGATTGGGCGGCGGCGGCGAAGGGCATCCTCGAGACCGAGAAGCCCGATGTCATCGTCGTCATGCTCGGCGTCAACGACCGCGCCGCGATTCGCGAGCCTGTGACCGACAAGTCGGACAAGGCCGCGGATAAGGACAAGGACAAGAAGAACGACAAGGGCGCGCGCGCCAAGCCGCCGGCCAAGCCCGGCGAGACGAAGTCCGGCCCCGATAGCGCCGCCAAGCCGGACGACAAGCCTGCCGATGCCGATCTGCCGCAAGACGATGCCGACAACGCCGACACACCTGCGGCCGCGCCGGAGAAGACCGCGCGCAATCCGAACGGCCTCTATGAATTCCGCGACGAGCGCTGGATCGAGCTCTACGGCAAGAAGATCGAAGAGCTGGCCAATTTGCTCAAGGCCAAGGGCGTTCCGGTGCTCTGGGTCGGCCTTCCCGCCATTCGCGGGCAGAAGGGCACGGCGGACATGCTGTTCCTGGATTCGCTGTATCGCGAAGGCGCGGCCAAGACCGGCATCACCTATGTCGACGTCTGGGACGGCTTCGTCGACGAAGCCGGCCGATTCCTTCAGAAGGGCCCGGACTTCGAAGGCCAGATCCGCCAGCTGCGCAGCTCCGACGGCGTCTTCTTCACCAAACCCGGCGCGCGCAAACTCGCTCATTATGTCGAGCGCGAGATCACGCGCCTGCTCGCGGGACGCTCCGGCCCGATCGCGCTGCCAAGCGAGCCGGCGACGCCGGACACCAGCGCCGAGCCAGGCAAGCCGGCGCCGCGACCTCTGGCCGGTCCGATCGTGCCGCTGGTCGCCGCCTCGATCTCGGCCGATCAGTTGCTGGGCGGACCGGGCTCGCGTCCCGCCGCCGTCGATGCGCTCGCGGCGAAGACGATGGTGAAGGGCGAGCCGCTGTCAGCCCCCGCGGGGCGTGCCGACGATTACGCCTGGCCGCGCCGCGAAGTCGGCCGCGAGCAGGCCAAGGGCGACACGCCTGTTGCGGCCACGACGCCTGACGGCAGCGCCGCACCGGGCTCGCCGGGCGCGGCCGCCGCGATCGCGCCGCCGAAGCTCGCACCGAAAAGGCCGCCGCTTCCGCAACAGCAGCCCGCCCAGGCGCAGCCGACCTTCCGGGATTTCTTCGGCTTCGGATCGCCGCAGCCACCGCCGCCGCGTCAGTTCGCGCCGGCGCCAGGGCCGCGCAACCCGACTCCGAACCCCGCGATTCCGCGTCCGCCCGGCAATGTCGGGCGATCGGCGGAAGTCATCCGGTAGTTTCTCAAGCTGAGGACGCGTGTCCCGGACGCGCGACCCAACACGGGCGGCATCCACGCGTTACGCAAAAATGGGCCCCGGCTCTGCGCAGCAGCGCTTTGGCGCTGCAGCGCGTCCGGGGCACGAGAACAGTTCAGTCAGCCTCAATAGCGCCAGCGCGGGGGCGGACGGCGGGCAGGACGCGACATCAGGAGCGCGAGCGCAAAGCCGATGCCGCCAGCGACCAGCAGTGAGCCGAGCGGATTGTCCTGCACCTTCTTCGACAGCGCCTGTGTGCCGTCGCGGAAGGTCTCGCCGCTGTTCTCATAGGCGTCCTTGGCGTAGCCGGCGGCGGTGTCCGTGGCATCGCGTACGGCGTCCTTGGCCTGGCCGTAGAGATTCTGCACCGTACCCGCGGCCTCCCGCGCCTTGCCCGACGCCTGCGTCTTCGCATCACCCGCCATGTCTCCGATCGCGCCTTCCGCGCGGCCGGCGTATTCCTTGGCCGATCCAACAATCCGATCCGTGTCCATGATGATCCTCCTCGGTGGTCAGCCGAAGTAACCGATCAGACGCAGCGCGGTTCCTTGTCGTCGCCTATAGAATGAGACCGCCATCGACGACCAGCGTCTGGCCGACGATGTAGGACGACAGCGGCGACGCCAGGAACAGCGCCGCGCCCGCCATGTCGGCCGGCGTGCCCAATCGCCGCAGCGGGATGCGCGCCAGCGCGCCTTCGAGCCGCTTGGGATTGTCTGTCGTCACCTTCGTCATCTTGGTGTCGACGAGGCCGGGGGCGATGCCGTTGACGCGGATGCCGTCCTCGGCCCAGGCCTCGCCCAGCGTGCGCGTCAATCCGACCGCGCCGGTCTTCGAGGCGTTGTACGCGGGATTGCCCATAGTGGAGTGATAGGCGGCGGTCGAGGACACCATGATCAGCGAGCCCTTCGCGTCCCGCAACATGGAATGAAACCGCGTCGCACAGGCCATAAGGCTCATCAGATTGACCTCGACGACCTTGCGGAAACCCGCCATCTCGAATTCGCCGCGGCGATAAAGCACCGCACCCTGTGCCAGCACCAGGATGTCGAGCCGATCAAACGACGGCTTGTACGCCTCGATCGCACTGGGATTGCTGACGTCGAGCTGCGCGTAGGCAAGACCGGTGAGATCGGAGCCTTCATGGGCTGAATATTCCGTTGCGTGAGCACGCGTGCCGCACACCGCGACATCCGCACCTCTGGCGCGAAAGGCCTGCGCGATGCCGTTGCCGATGCCGCTGGAACCGCCGACCACCAGCACCTGCTTGCCTGAGAAATCGAGCTCGTTCGCCATCGCGGCCTCCCTTGTTGTTCTGCTTGTTTGACCTGTCTGCGGATCGATGACAGCCTTGTCAATCATACCAAGAACGAGCAGGGCGCGAGGAAAACAGCATGTCCGAATTCAGGGAGCTCAGCCGGTCCGTGAAGGGCCTGACCGTCCTCGTCACCGGCGCGGCCAGCGGCATGGGACGCGCCACCGCGCGCGTGTTCGCCACTGAAGGCGCGAACGTCGCGGTCACGGATTTCGACGAGCACGGCGCGAACGCGGTCGCCAGGGAAATTACGGCGAGCGGCGGATCGGCGCAGGCCTGGAAGCTCGACGTCGCCGATGCCGGCGAAATCAAGCGCGTGGTCGGCGATATCGCCGCGCGTTTCGGCGGGCTCGACATCGTCGTCAACAATGCCGGCATCTCCGTGCGTGTCGCGATCGACGACGAGGCCTATGAGGACGCATGGGCCAAGGGCCTCGCCGTGATGCTGACGGCGCATCCCCGCATCATCCGCGCCGTGCTGCCGCATTTGCGGAAGTCGAAGAGCCCGCGCATCGTCAACATCGCCTCGACCGAGGCGCTCGGCGCCACCGCCTTGCACAGCCCCTATTCGGCCGCGAAGGGCGGGGTTGCCAGCCTGACCCGTTCGCTCGCGGTGGAGCTTGGCCGCGAGGGCATCACCGTCAACTGCATCTGTCCGGGGCCGATCCGCACCGCCATCACCGATCGCATCTCGGAAGAGCACAAGACCATCTACGCCAAGCGCCGCACCGCGCTCGGCCGCTACGGCGACCCCGAGGAGGTCGCGCATATGACGCTCAGCCTCTGCCTGCCGGCGGCTTCCTTCCTCACCGGCGCGGTGATCCCGGTCGACGGCGGGCTGATGGCGCGGAACGCGTAGGGGTTTACAAAGGCGCGTAGCCCGGATGAGCGAAGCGACATCCGGGACTTTGCTTGTGTTTTTCCCGGGTATCACTGCGCTCACCCGGGCTACGGGCTGCTATGCACGGCGAGCGTTGACAACGAGGAGCGCCAGAGTAGCCTTTTTCCCGACAGAGCGGAGAAACCGCTCGCACATGCGGGAGAACGCCATGACGATCGCCATCCGGCAGCTTCAGAAACATTTCGTCGGCGAGGTGTCCGGCCTCGATCTGCGCAAGCCGCTCACGGCGGATGAGGCGCGCGAGGTCGAGGCCGCCATGGACAAATACGCCGTGCTGGTGTTCCACGACCAGGACATCACCGACGAGCAGCAGATGGCCTTTGCGCTGAATTTCGGCCAGCGCGAGGAAGCACGCGGCGGCAACATCACCAAGGCCGATGAATACCGCCTCACCTCGGGCCTGAACGATGTCTCCAACCTCGGCAAGGACGGCAAGCCGCTGCCGAAGGACAGCCGCGCCAATCTGTTCAATCTCGGCAACTGTCTGTGGCATTCCGACAGTTCGTTCCGCCCCATCCCGGCGAAATTCTCGCTGCTGTCGGCGCGCGTCGTGAACCCGAAGGGCGGCAACACCGAATTCGCCGACATGCGCGCCGCCTATGACGCGCTGGACGACGAGACCAAGGCGGAGATCGAGGACCTCGTCTGCGAGCACTCGCTGATGTATTCGCGCGGCTCGCTCGGCTTCACCGAGTACACCGACGAGGAGAAGGAGATGTTCAAGCCGGTGCTGCAGCGGCTGGTGCGCACCCATCCCGTCCATCGCCGCAAGTCGCTGTATCTCTCATCGCATGCCGGCAAGATCGTGGGCATGAGCGTGCCGGAGGGCCGGTTGCTGCTGCGCGATCTCAACGAGCACGCGACGCAAGCAGAGTTCGTCTACGTCCACAAATGGAAGCTGCATGACCTCGTGATGTGGGACAACCGCCAGACCATGCACCGCGTCCGCCGCTACGACCAGTCGCAGCCTCGCGACATGCGCCGCGCGACGGTCGCTGGCACGGAGCCGACGGTGCAGCAGCAGGCGGCGGAGTAGGCAAGGCACAGCGCTCCTCAGCAACCGGCGTCATCGCCCGGCTTGGCCGGGCGATCCAGTATTCCAGAGACGGCGATGATTGAGCCGAAAGGCCGCGGCGTACTGGATGCCCCGGTCAAGCCGGGGCATGACAGCGGAGGGGACGTACGACATCGAAACGATGCCACACCCCTTACGCGTGTCCCGCCTCGTTCGACAGCATGCCCGGGTCGATGCCGATCTTCTGAAGAGCGCGGGTGTATTTGTCGTCGACGTCGTCGCCGAAGATCAGGTCAGCATCCGCGTCGCAATGCAGCCAGCCATTGCCCTGGATCTCGGTCTCGAGCTGGCCCGGCGCCCAACCGGCATAGCCGAGCGCGAGGATGGCGTGCTTGGGGCCGGAGCCGTTGGCGATCGCCCGCAGGATGTCGACGGTCGCGGTGAGGCAGACCCCGTCGTCGATCCGAAGCGTCGCGTTCTCGATGTAGAAGTCGCTGGAATGCAGCACGAAGCCGCGCCCGGTGTCGACCGGGCCGCCGCGCAGCACCTTCATGCTTTCGGCATTTTCCGGCAGCTTGATGTGCTCGCCTTTCTTGACGATGCCGAGCTGCATCAGCAGCTCGGGGAAGTCGATCGAGCCCGCGGGATGGTTGACGATGATCCCCATCGCGCCTTCGGCAGAATGGGCGCAGAGATAGATCACGGAGCGCTCGAAGCGGGGATCGCCCATCACGGGCATGGCAATCAGGAGGCGGCCGTCGAGGTAACCGGCCGAACTGGGGAGCGCGGGGCTCGCGCTGCGGGTGCTGGCGCCCGTCCTTTTACCTGTAGGAGCCATGGTGAAGCACTCCGGTTTCAATTCCTATCCTGATGTCGGGCCCGGCCGCTGTCAAATCAAGGCTTGCAGGGACTTGATTCCAATGCATCCATCACAAGCAATTCAATGGTTTGCCCCGGGGCGACCCTGTAAAGACGTGCCATGTCCAGCATAGTTCCCTTGCGTGCGGCGATTGGCGTCGCGACAACCCTGCTTGCGTCGTCGTTGGCGATCGTAGCCCGTGCCGACGACGCGTCGCCGTGGCAGCGCGACGGACATTCCGCAGTGCGGCTGGTCGCGGGGTCGCGCAGCGGCGCCGTCCTGCTCGGCGGTATCGCCTTCCAGCTCCAGCCGGGCTGGAAGACCTATTGGCGTACGCCCGGCGATTCCGGCGTGCCGCCGCGGTTCGACTTCTCGAAGTCGGACAACGTCGAGGCGGTGACGGTCATGTGGCCGGCACCACTGAAATTCGACGACGGCGCAGGCGGGCATTCGATCGGCTATCGCGACCAGGTCGTGCTGCCCTTGCGCATCGTCGCCAAGGCCGCCGACAAGCCGGTGACCTTGCGCGCCGAGATCAATTACGCGGTGTGCGAGAAGCTCTGCATTCCCGTCGAGGCCAGCGCCGAGCTCGGCTTCAACAGCGTCGCCTCGACCGAGGACGCGAATCTGCGTGCGGCGCTGGACACCGTGCCCAAGCCGGCCAATATCGGTGATCCCAATCCGCTGACCATCCGCGACGTCAAGCGCGACGGGCCCAAGAATGTGGTGGTCGACGTGGTGACGCCGGACAGCCGCAGCGTCAATCTGTTCGTGGAAGGGCCGACACCAGAGTGGGCGCTGCCGATTCCGGCTCCGGTTCAGCACGGCTCGACGGACGTGAAGCGATTTTCCTTCGAGCTCGACGGATTGCCTCCTGGAGCCAAGCCCGACGGCGCCGCGCTGAAGTTCACGCTGGTCGGACCGGAGAAGTCGTACGAGTTCAATACGAATCTGGAGTGAGGCTGCGCTGTCGTTCCGGTAAGGCCGGAACAGCGACGACCGAGTTGCCCTGCTCGCACCAAATATCTCGCTGTCGTCCCGGACAAGCGCGCTTCAAGCGCGCGCTGATCCGGGAGGCGCGACACCGTGCCAATCCAACCGAATGTTAACGAATGGTTGCTAGGCCGGAGGCTGCCGCAGCATGCGGGATGCCGGGGACCTCGAATTGGCCGTGATGGATGCACAACCCGCAACGACCGGACCGGCCGGGCTGATCGCGCGGCTGCGCGCCAGGTTGACGGGCGGCTCGAGCGAGGCGTCGCTGACGCGGCGGCTGGCCGGCACCATCTTCATCATCCGCGTCATCAGCGCCGGCCTTGCCTATGTCTCGCAGGTGCTGCTCGCGCGATGGATGGGCACGTCCGACTACGGCATCTACGTCTATGTCTGGACCTGGGTGCTGCTGCTCGGCAGCATGATGGATTTCGGCATCTCCGCTTCCGCGCAGAAGATCATTCCGGAATATCGCGCCAGCGGCGAGCACGCGCTGCTGCGCGGCTTTCTCTCCGGCAGCCGCTGGCTGACCCTTGCCGTCTCGATGGCGATGTCGCTCGTCCTCGCCGGCATCGTCAAGCTGCTCGCGCCCTGGATCGATCCGGCCGAGGCGCTGCCGCTCTATATCGGCTGCATGACGCTGCCGGCCTTCGTGGTCGCCAACACCCAGGACGGCATCGCGCGCTCGCACGACTGGATGCAGCTCGGCCTGATGCCGCAATTCATCATCCGTCAGGCGCTGATCATCGGAATCACGGGCTCTGCCTTCCTGCTCGGCTATCATCTCGGCGCAGTCGCCGCGATGGTCGCGAGCGCCGGGGCGGTCTGGATCGCGATGGCCGGTCAGATGGTGGTCTTGAACCGCAAGCTCGCCGAGCACATCGAGCCAGGTCCCAAGACCTACGACATAAGCGGCTGGCTCGCCGTCTCGCTGCCGATCCTGCTGGTCGAGAGCTTCTACCTGCTGCTGTCCTACACCGACGTGCTGGTGCTCCAGCAATTCCGCCCATCCGAGGAGGTCGGCGTCTATTTCGCCGTGGTGAAGACGCTGGCGCTGGTCTCCTTCATCCACTACGCGATGTCGGCAACGACGGCGCATCGCTTCGCCGAATACAATGCGAGCGGCGACAAGGCGCGGCTGTCGGCCTATGTGGCGCACGCCATCGGCTGGACGTTCTGGCCGTCGCTGGCGGCGACGGTCCTGCTGCTCGCTTGCGGCAAGCCGCTGCTCTGGCTGTTCGGGCCGCAGTTCACGGTCGGCTACGACATCATGTTCGTCGCCGCCATCGGCCTCGTGGTGCGCTCTGCGATCGGGCCGGTCGAGCGGCTGCTCAACATGCTCGGACAGCAGAAGATCTGCGCGCTCGCTTATGCACTGGCCTTCGTGATGAACCTCGTGCTCTGCATCGTGCTGGTCCCGCGCTACGGCGGCCACGGCGCCGCCGCCGCCACCTCGATCTCGCTCACCTTCGAGACGGTGCTGCTGTTCTGGATCGTGCGGCAGCGCCTCGGCCTGCACGTGCTGGCGTTCGGGAAATAGGCGACGATCAAGAAGGCCGCCCCACTCTCACTGTCATCGCCCGGCTTGACCGGGCGATCCAGTACTCCGACGCGGTTATGATTGACCGAGAGGCCTCGGTGTACTGGATGCCCCGCCTTCGCGGGGCATGACCGAAAGTTATGAGGTTGGCGCGCCCTACTCCGCCGTCCAGCCGCCGTCGATCGAGAGATTGGAGCCGGTGATCTGCGCGGCATCGTCGCTGCACAGGAAAAGCGCCAATGCTGCGACCTGCTCGGAGGTGACGAACTCCTTGGTCGGCTGCGCATCGAGCAGCACATCGTTGATCACCTGCTCGCGCGTCAGATTGCGCGCCTTCATCGTATCGGGGATCTGCTTCTCGACCAGCGGCGTCCAGACGTAACCGGGGCTGATGCAGTTGCAGGTGATCTTGTGGGTCGCGACTTCCAGGGCGACAGTCTTGGTGAGGCCGGCAATGCCGTGCTTGGCCGAGACGTAAGCCGACTTGAAGGGCGAAGCCACCAGCGAGTGCGCCGACGCCGTGTTGATGATGCGGCCCCAGCCTTTATTCTTCATGCCGGGCACGGCCGCGCGGATGGCATGGAAGGCCGAGGACAGGTTGATCGCGATGATCTGGTCCCACTTCTCGAGCGGAAACTCCTCGATCGGCGAGACGAACTGGATGCCGGCATTGTTGACGAGGATGTCGACGGAGCCGAACGTCTTCTCGCCGAGCGCGATCATGCCGGCGATCTCGGCGGGCTTGGTCATGTCGGCGGGCGAATAGATCGCCTTGACCTTGAAGTCGGCCTCGATCTTGGCACGTTCCTTCTCGATGTCCTCGGGCGAGCCGAAGCCGTTGATGACGACATTGGCGCCAGCGGCGGCGAAGGCGCGTGCGTAAGCCAGCCCGATGCCGCTGGTCGATCCGGTCACGACGGCGTTCTTGCCTGACAGACTACCCATTCTATTCGCTCCTTTTTGGCGGGGGCGCGGTGACGTCCCCCGTGAGATCGTAGGCCACCATGGTTTCGCCGGACTGCGGCTGCTCGAGCCAGTCCTTGTGGCGCATCGACAGATGCACGTCGCGCACGCCCGCTTCCCAATGCTCGACCATGGCAACGTGCGAGAAATCGTAATCCTTGGACGAGGATTCGTAGTTCTTGCTGCGATAGATCAGGTGAACCACCGTCACCGTGCTTTCGCGCGACGCCTTGGACAGGAATTCGACGGACGGATCGCTCTTGAGGTAATCAGGCAGTTTGGAGATCAGGTCGCGCACGGCACGGCGGGCGTTGTGGATCTGCTTGTTCTTGTCGGTGTTCATCCGCGTGCGGCTGGAATAGCGGATGTCCTTCTCGCGCTCGGCGGCTTCGAGCAGCGAGGTCGGCAGGTCGCCGCGGGCGGAAAACAGGTCGACCTGGAAGATCAGCATGTCGCGCTCGAGCTCGGTATCGAGCACGTAGTCGAGCGGCGTGTTGGAGGCGATGCCGCCGTCCCAATAATGCTCGCCGTCGATCACGACGGAGGGAAAGCCCGGCGGCAGCGCGCCGGAGGCCATGATGTGCTCGGGGCCTATCTTCTTGCCGAGCTTCTTGAACTCGTAATTGTCGAAATATCTGAAGTTGCCGGAGGTGACGCCGACCGCGCCGACCGACAGGCGCGTCTTCACATCGTTGATGCGGTCGAAATCGACCAGGCGCTCCAGCGTCTTCCTCAAGGGCGCAGTGTCGTAATAGCTCTCCGCTTCGGGATGGCCCGGCGGCCACAGCGGCGCAGGCGGCACGCGCGGCACGAAGAAGCCGGGCACGCCGAAGGTCGCGATCAGCGCCGCGCTGGTCGAGTTGAACAGTTCGCGGCTGTGATCGCTCTTGCCGATCGGCTTCCACGGCACCGGCGCCGACACCATCTCCCAGAATTCCTTGAGCCGGTCGATGCGGGTGCGGCCCTCATTGCCGGCGATGATGGCCGCGTTGATGGCGCCGATCGAGATGCCGGCGACCCATTCCGGCTCGAAGCCGAAGCCGCACAGCGCCTGGACGGCGCCGGCCTGGTACGAGCCGAGCGCGCCACCGCCCTGGAGCACCAGGACACGTTGCGCGTTCGCGGGGATGCTGGCGGAGTCCGGGCGATGATCTGTCATGGGAGAACGATATCAAAACGGGGGAACAGCAAAAGGCGAGCCACCGTGGCGACACTCCGCCACGGCGTCAATGCATCCCGGGATCAAGTCTGGCTTATCGCTCCGTCGAGGCCAGGATCATGGTCCAGAACACCTTGTATTTGGTGCCGGGAGCATAGGCGGCTGCGATGCCCAATTTTGTGACACCGCTCTTGAGCATGTTGGCGCGGTGGGGCGGCGAGTCGCGCCAGCCGGAAAATGCTTCCGCCAGCGTATGATAGCCGGCCGAGACATTCTCGACCGCCACGGTCGCGGGATAGCCGCCGGAGGCGAGCCGCTTGGCGAGCGGCGCGCGGACGTCATGGTCCATCTTGTTGGCGGCCGCCATGGCCTGAGACTGGGATTCGGCGAGCCGCATCAGGTCAGAATCGATCACGACGGTGCCAAGGGCGTTGTTCTGGCGGTATTGCGAGATCATCACGGCCGCTGCCTGCGCATCGAGCCTGGCGCCCGGGACCGCCATGTCGGTATACATCGACGGCTGCTGGACCGGCGCTTCATTGCCCGCACAGCCGGCCAGAAGCAAAGTGACGAGTATTGCGGCCGCAGCGCGCATGAATCGAGCCCCCAATGAGGGGCCGTTGTTGCATACCAACCGTGGCTGAAAGGTGAATTTTGAGGAAAATCTGAGCTGTCATTCCGGGGCAGCGTAGAGCGCTGAACCCGGAATCTCGCGCCATAATCTCGAATTTCCGGGTCTGGTCCTTGAAACCATCCTGGAATGACGGAGACTTCTACCCCGCAAAGATCCGGTAACGGCGGGGTTCGAGCCCGACCGTGTCGCCGGCGCGCAGTTCCCGGTCGCGGGGCGCGTCGATCTCGATGGTCTCGCCGCCGGACAACGCAACCTCGGCGCGCTGCACGGGACCGAAATTGCGGACATGCTGGACCGCGCCCTCGAAGGCGCCGGTGCCGGGCGGACCAACCACCATGTCGTGTCGCCGCACGAACAGCTTTGACGCGCCGGGCGCGAGCCCGTCCGCAGCAAGCGGAAGCTGCCGGTCGCCGAGCCTGATCACGCCATCGGATATCTGAACCGGCAGCTCGATGGACTCGCCGATGAAGCCGTGGACGAAGGCGGTTGCAGGGCTTTCATAGACGTCGTCGGGCGAGCCGATCTGCTCGATGCGGCCCTTGTCCATCACCACGACGCGGTTGGCGACTTCCAATGCCTCCTCCTGGTCGTGGGTAACGAAGATCGAGGTGACGTTGATCTCATGATGCAACGAGCGCAACCACTTTCGCAGCTCCTTGCGCACCTTGGCATCGAGTGCGCCGAAGGGCTCGTCGAGCAAGAGGATGCGCGGCTCGATCGCGAGCGCGCGGGCGAGCGCGATGCGCTGGCGCTGGCCGCCGGAGAGCTGGCTGGGATAGCGGTCGGCGAGCCAGTCGAGCTGCACGAGATCGAGCAACTCCTTGACCCGCGCGCGGATGGTCGCTTCGTCCTTGCGAATTGCGCGCGGCTGCACGCGCAGGCCGAAGGCGACGTTCTCGAACACCGTCATGTGGCGGAACAGCGCGTAGTGCTGGAACACGAAGCCGACATGCCGCTCGCGCGCCCCCTGCGCCAGCGCGTCCTCGCCGTTGAAGATGACCTCGCCGGAATCGGGCCAGTCGAGGCCGGCGATGATCCGCAGCAGCGTGGTCTTGCCGGAGCCGGACGGGCCGAGCAGCGCCAGCAGCTCGCCGTCGTGGACCTTGAGGTCGACGCCGTCGAGGGCCGCGAAGCTGCCGAACTTCTTGACGAGATTCTTGACTTCAATGGTCACGGGCTTCGTGTCCTTCGTCGAGGTGACGTTCGAGAACGGTCTTTGCGATCAGCGTGATCAGCGCCAGCATCGCCAGCAGCGAGGCGATCGCGAAGGCGGCGACGAACTGGTACTCGTTGTAGAGGATCTCGACCAGCAGCGGCATGGTGTTGGTCTCGCCGCGGATGTGGCCGGAAACGACGGAGACGGCGCCGAACTCGCCCATTGCGCGGGCATTACAGAGCAGGACGCCGTAGAGCACGCCCCATTTGATATTCGGCAGCGTGACGCGGAAGAAGGTTTGCAGGCCCGAGGCGCCGAGCGAGATGGCGGCCTCCTCCTCCTGCGTGCCCTGCTCCTGCATCAGGGGAATCAAGGCGCGCGCCACGAAGGGGAAGGTCACGAAGGTGGTGGCGAGCGCGATGCCGGGCACGGCGAACAGGATTTGGATGTCGTGATCGCGCAGCCAGCTGCCGAAATAGCCTTGCGCGCCGAACAGCAGCACGAAGACGAGGCCCGAGATCACCGGCGAGACCGAGAACGGCAGGTCGATCAACGTGATCAGGAAGGTCTTGCCCGGAAATTCGAATTTCGCAATCGACCAGGCGGCGACGAGGCCGAACACGAGATTGAGGCCGACCGAGATCGCGGCGACCAGCAGCGTCAGCCTGATCGCAGCCAGCGCCTCCGGCTCTGCCAGCGCGGCAAGATAGGCCAGGATCCCTTTCGAGAACGCCTGGGCAAACACGACCACCAATGGCAGTACGACGAAGACGGAGAGGAATAGCACCGCCAATGTGATGATGACGATGCGCACCGCCCTCGGCTCGGTGCGAAGACTGTCACGCGCCGCCGCCGCGTGCGCACGCGCCTTCTCGTCTGGCGGTGAGAGCGAAACGGAGTCTGCGATCTGCATCGTCATGGTCGCCCTCAACGCGCCGGGACCCGGCTCTGCGCCCAGCGCTGGAGCCGGTTGACGGCGAAGATGATGACGAAGGAGACGACGAGCATGACCACCGCGATGGCGGTCGCATCGGCGTAGCGGAATTCGGACAGGCGGATCACGATCAAGAGCGGCGCAATCTCGGAGACGTTGGGCAGATTGCCCGCGATGAAGATCACCGAGCCGTATTCGCCGACCGCGCGGGCGAAGGCAAGCGCGAGCCCGGTGAGCAGCGCCGGCGCCAGCGAGGGCAGGATCACGCGGATGATGGTTTGCCAGCGGCTCGCCCCCAAGCTGCCTGCGGCCTCCTCGATCTCGGGGTCGAGATCCTGGAGCACCGGCTGCACGGTGCGGACCACGAAGGGAATGCCGATGAAGATCATGGCGACGAAGATGCCGACCGGGGTGAACGCGACCTTGAGGCCGAGCGCCGCGAGCGGTGCGCCCAGCCAGCCCTTCTCGGCGAACAGTGCGGTCAGCGCCACGCCGGCAACCGCCGTCGGCAGCGCGAACGGCACATCGACGATGGCATCGAAGATGCGCCGGCCCGGAAAGCGGTAGCGCACCAGCGCCCAGACGATGATGCTGCCCATCACCAGGTTGACGCAGGCCGCGGCAAAGGCGAGGCCGAAGGAGACGCGGAGCGCGTTCAGCGTGCGGCGGCTGGAGAGGATGTTCCAGAACTGCTCGGGACTGAGTTCGAGCGATCTCAGGAACAGTCCAGCGAGCGGAATCAGGATGATAACGGACAGCCAGGTCAGCGTCAGTCCCATGGTGAGACCGAAGCCCGGCAATGTCCGGCGTCTTGCTGCGAGTGCGCTCACCGGGCCCCCTGCTAAAAGCCTCCTAAGACAGCGCTCGATCAGTTCTTGTAGATCTGATCAAAGACGCCGCCGTCGGCGAAATGTTCCTTCTGCGCCTTGGTCCAGCCGCCGAAGACATCGTCGATCGTGAACAGCTCGACCTTGGCGAACGCATTCTCGTACTTCTTCGCAATTTCGGCGTCGCGAGGACGGTAGAAATTGCGCGCGGCGATCTCTTGAGCTTCCTTGGTATACCAATATTGCAGGTAAGCGTCAGCCGCGCTCCGGGTGCCTTTCTTGTCGGCGACCTTGTCGACGATGGTAACCGGCGGCTCCGCCAGAATCGATTGCGGCGGTGCCACGATCTCGAATTTGTTCGCACCGAACTCCTTCAGGGCCAGGAACGCCTCGTTCTCCCAGGCGAGCAGCACGTCACCGACGCCGCGCTCGACGAAGGTCACGGTGGCGCCGCGCGCGCCGGTATCCAGCACCGGCACCTGCTGGAAGAGCTTCCCAACGAACTCCTTGGCCTTGTCGGCCGACCCGTATTTCTTCTGCGCAAAGCCCCAGGCCGCCAGATAATTCCAGCGGGCGCCGCCCGAGGTCTTCGGGTTCGGCGTGATAATAGCAACGCCCGGCTTGATCAGGTCGTCCCAATCCTTGATGCCCTTGGGATTGCCCTTGCGCACCAGGAAGACGATGGTCGAGGTGTAGGGTGACGAATTCTGCGGCAGCCGCTTCTGCCAGTCGGCCGTGGTGAGGCCCTTGTTCGCGATCGCGTCGATGTCATAGGCAAGCGCGAGCGTCACCACGTCGGCCTGCAAGCCATCGATCACGGCGCGCGCCTGCGAACCGCTGCCGCCATGCGACTGCTTGATCTCGACGCTCTTGCCGGTCTCCTTCTGATAGGCGGTCGCGAACGCCTTGTTGAATTCGGCATAGAGCTCACGCGTCGGATCGTACGACACGTTCAACAGGTTGATATCCGCGGCGAGAGCCGAGCTTGCCCACAACAGGGTTGCCGCGAGCGGGACGATACGGCGCATCATGTCCATCTCCATTCACCTCGACGACGTCGGCGTCGTCGATGGCACGCGGGCATAACTCGGGGCGAAACGCTCTTGAGTCAACGGAACCGGATTTTCTTGTTCGCAGCGTGGCAGCGCAAGCGTGCTACGAAATCTTCATCGTGTGAATGCCGCATTCTGTCTTGGCCCGACCTCGCCACCGACCGGCGCGAGAATCTTCGTCCTCGGTCGTTCTGCTCGTGCAGGGCATACACCCGACCGACAGATATCCCGACACAACCAGAGGATGCCGTGGCAATTTGGCGCGGGCGAAGATCGCCGCGATCTCCTCACGCGAGACGTTGGCGAAGGGATTGAACTTCAACCGCGCGCCGTCGTCCTCGACGACCGGGATGTCTGCGCGCGCATTGCCCTGAAAACGCTTGCGGCCATTGATCCAGGCCGAGAATGGCTTGAGGGCGCGCGCGAGCGGTTCCACCTTGCGGATGCGGCAGCAGGCGTCGGGATCGGAGAACCAGAGCTCGCGGTCGGGATCCTCGCGCGACAGCGCCTCTTCCGCGGGCTTGATCGACCGCACGTCCTCGAGGCCCAGCGTGGCGATCAGCGTATCGCGATAGGCCAGCGTCTCCTCGAACAACCAGCCGGTGTCGAGAAAGATCACGGGGATTGCCGGATCGACCTCCGCCATGACCTTGAGCAGCGCGGCGGATTCCGTGCCGAAGGACGACACCAGCGCGAGCTTGTCGCGCCCGACGGTCTTCAGCGCCGCGGCGATGACCTCCGCGGGCGAGGCATCGCGCAAGGCGCGATCGAGCTCGTCCGCCGGCGGCAGCGCGGAGACGGACGAAACCTGAGCGGTGATCGCGTTCACGTGCCGACACCTTCGGAGTGGCGCAGCTGCATCCGCCGGTGCAGCGCCGTGATCCGGCCGTCGCCGGTCGGCTGGTAGAACACCGAATAGCGCTTGGCGGTCTGCATGAAGGCTTCCGCATCCGCCTGCTTCTTGACCTCGAAGGCATCGAAGCCGGCGCGCAGCATGAACACGAACTGGTCGCGCAGAATCTGGCCGGTGGCGCGCAGTTCGCCTCGGTAGTTGTAGCGCTCGCGCAGCAAGCGGGCCTGGCTGTAGGCCCGGCCGTCGCGGAAGGTCGGGAACACCAGCGCGACCGTCGCGAGCTTGCCGAGATACGGCACCAGCTCGGCGATGTCGCGATTGTTCGGCCAGATCACGCCGACCTTGCCGGCACGCTCGAGCAAGCTTTCCGCTTCACTGAGGAAGCGTTCGGCCGGCACGAGGATGTCGCCGCTCTCGGGCAGCGGCGTATCGACGGCGAGCTTGGCGAAGCCGTCGCCCGTGATCTTTCCGCCGTTAACGAGTGGCATAGACGCGCTCCTTGAAGGGTTCGACGCCGAGGCGCTTCACCGTGTCCATGAACAGCTCCTCCGGCCGCTCGCGCAGCGCCAGATAGGCCTCCACGACGTCTTCGATGACATCGGCGACTTCGTCGAACTTGACGCCGGGGCCGATCAGGGTCCCGAGCGCAGCGTTCTCGTCGGCACGACCGCCGATGGTGATCTGATAGACCTCCTCGCCGTTCTTCTCGACACCGAGAATGCCGATGTGGCCGACATGGTGATGACCGCAGGCATTGATGCAGCCCGAGATATTGATGTGGAGCCGGCCGATCAAATTGGCGAGCTCGTGATTGGCAAAACGCCGCGTCAATTCCTGCGCGATCGGAATCGAGCGCGCATTCGCCAGCGAGCAATAGTCGAGACCCGGGCAGGCGATGATGTCGGTGATCAGGTTGACGTTGGGCGTCGCGAGCCCGAGCTTGTCGAGCGCCTTCCACAGCGCGGGCAAATCACGCTTGGCGACGTGCGGCAGCGCGAGGTTCTGCTCGTGGCCGACGCGGACCTCGCCGAAGGAATATTTGTCGGCAAGGTCGGCCAGCGCGTCCATCTGCTCGGCGGTGGCGTCGCCCGGAGGGCCGCCGGTCGGCTTCAGCGAGATCGTGACGATGGAATAGCCCTGCACCTTGTGCGGGGCCACCGAGTTCTTGCGCCACGCCTCGAAATCAGAATCGGCCGCGGCCTGGCGCAACTCATCCGGCATGTGCGGCAGCTTCTCGTAGGCCGGATAGGTGAAGCGCGAGCGGATGTCCTCGATCACCTCGTCGTCGATCTGGAGCGAGGAATTGCGGATATGCTGCCACTCCTCCTCGACCTCGCGGGAGAACTTCTCGATGCCGAGCTCGTGCACCAGGATCTTGATGCGCGCCTTGTAGATGTTGTCGCGGCGGCCGTACTGGTTGTAGACGCGCAGGATCGCCTCGATGTAGCTGAGGATATCGCGGCCGTGCACGAAGTGCTTGATGGTCTTGGCGATGAATGGCGTGCGGCCGAGACCGCCGCCGACCAGGACCTCGAAGCCCGTCTCGCCCTTCTCGTTCTTGATCAACCTCAAGCCGATGTCATGGATCTTGATCGCCGCGCGGTCATGATCCGACGCGGTGATCGCGATCTTGAACTTGCGCGGCAGGAACGAGAATTCCGGATGCAGCGTGGTGTGCTGGCGGATCAGCTCCGACCAGATGCGCGGATCCTCGATCTCGCCGGGCGCGACGCCGGCCCACTGGTCCGAGGTGACGTTGCGCATGTTGTTGCCGGAGGTCTGCATCGCGTGGATGCCGACTTTGGCGAGGTCTTCGAGTGCGTCCGGCAGCTCGGCGAGCTTGATCCAGTTGAACTGAATGTTCTGCCGGGTCGTGAAATGGCCGTAGCCGCGATCATATTTGCGCGCGACACGGGCGAGCGCCCGCAGCTGGTTCGTCGCCAGCGTGCCGTAGGGGATCGCGACGCGGAACATGTAGGCGTGCAGCTGCAGATAGACGCCGTTCTGGAGCCGCAGGATCTTGAACTCGTCCTCGGTGAGCTCGCCGGAGAGGCGGCGCTTCACCTGGTCGCGGAACTCCGAGACGCGCTCGTTGACGAGCGTGCGGTCGATTTCGTCGTAAGCATACATAAGAGAGTGCCTTAAACCTGGGCCGGCTGTCCGATGGTGACGCCGGTGCGGCGGATCTGTTCGCGCAGATTACCGGGAACGATCTTGCCGTCCGCGCCGATCTGCACCGGCGCGATGTAGGGACCGATCGCGCCGACGTCATCGGCGACGGACTCTGCAAGCAACGCCTTGGCCTCGTCGGAGTTGCGCACGATCGCGGCTTCCGACAGGTCAGCGGACCAGCCCTTGGCGGCGGTGCGGTAAACCACGATGCCGTCCCAGGTGCGGTTGGCGGTCACGACCGAGGGGCCGGCGATCTTGATTTTCTTCTGTTCAAGCGGGGAGGTCATTCGGCTGCATCCAGGAGGTCAGAGATGATTTGAGCTGAGTTCTTCGTGGGACTTTCGCGGCTGAGCGAGCCGGCATGCCGGACCACCTCGCCGATGATGAGAATGGCGGGACCGCCCTGGACCCGCCGCACCAGTTCGGGCAGATCGCGCAGCGTGCCGATCGCGCCTTGCGCATCGGAACGCGTGACGCGGGCGAACACGCCGACCGGCGTCTCCGGCGAGCGGCCGGCGGCGAAGAGGCCGGCGCGGATGGCGGGCGCGGCGGTCATGCCCATGTAGACCACGACGGTCATCCTGGTGTCGGTCAGCGTCGACCAGTCCACGACTTCAGCGTCGCGCGCCTTGTGCGCGGTGAGGAAGGTGATGCGGGTCGCTTCGTGACGATAGGTGAGCGGCACCTCGAAATCGGCGGCGCCGCCGAGGCCTGCAGTGATGCCGGGGATGATCGAATAGGCGACGCCCGCTGCGCGCAGCGCTTCCACTTCCTCGCCGCCACGGCCGAACACGAAGGGATCGCCGCCCTTCAGCCGCACCACGCGCTGGCCGGCTTGCGCGGCCTCGATCATGCGTTTGTTGATGGCGTCTTGCCCGATGCCGGGCTTGCCGACACGGCGACCGACGGCAACGCGCGTGGTGTCGCGGCGGATGCGGTCGAGAATCTCGGGAGACACCAGTTCGTCATGGAAGACGATGTCGGCATCCTGAAGCGCACGCAGCGCCTTGATGGTGAGGAGATCGGGATTGCCGGGACCGGCGCCGACCAGCGCGACCGAGCCTTCCGGCTTGTCGGCGCGCGCGAACGCGGTGGGATCGGCAATCGCCTTGAGCGCGGCGTCCGCCTCGCTCTTGCGGCCGGCGAGCACGGAGGCGCCGATCGGGCCATCGATGACGCGCTCCCAGAAGCGGCGGCGCAGCGGAAACTCGGCAATACGCTCGTTGATGGATTTGCGGACGCCGCCGATGAACTCGGCGAGCTCGCCGATGCGGGCCGGCAGCAGCGCTTCGATCTTCTCGCGCACGCGTCGCGCCACCACGGGCGAGGTGCCACCGGTGCCGACGGCGACAACAACATCGCCGCGATCGACGATCGCCGGGAAGATGAAGCTGGAATGTTCGAGATCGTCCATGACGTTGACCGGCAAGCCGAGCGTCTTGGCCCTCACCGACATGGCCACGCCGACATCACCCGCGCCCGCGCAGACGATGGCAATGACGCCCGCGAGATCGGCAGTGAGCGGATCGCCCGTGGCGATCTCGACCCGCGCGGCGTCTTCGGTGTTCAGCCCCAGATCCTGATCGCCGTCGATCGTGTGCACGCGGACGCGCGCACCGGCCGCCGCGAGCACGCGCAGCTTGGCGCGCAACAGCTCGCCCGCGCCGATGAGGACCACCGGACCGGCCTTGAGATCGAGGAACACCGGCAAGAACCGCATGCGAACTCGCTTCCCCACAATCGGGGTTGACTGGAATTATTTTCTATATATGTCTCGTTTGGAGCGCGCAAAGAGAAAATTTTTTCTTCTCCTTCGCGCTGCAACTATAGAATTTTCGCCTCCAAACGCAAAGTGGCAGAGATGCATCTTCTCAAGGACGATTCCGCTGCTGAACGGCTGGGCAATCCGGAGCTGGCCGAGCGCGTGCGCGCGCAAGAATTTTCCGTCGAGCTTGCCCCCAGCATGGACCATCTCGATCAGCTCGAGGCGCAGAGCATCTACATTTTTCGTGAGGCCTTCGCCCGGCTGAAGAAGATCGCCCTGTTGTGGTCGCTCGGCAAGGACTCCAACGTCATGATCTGGCTGGCGCGGAAGGCCTTCTTCGGCAAGATGCCGTTCCCCGCCCTTCATGTCGACACCGGCAAGAAGTTTCCGGAAATGTATCGCTTCCGCGATCATTACGGCAAAGAGTGGGATCTCGATCTGCGCGTCGAGCCCTGCCCACCCATTGATGCCGTCGACCCGACGCTGCCGCCGGCCGCACGTTCCGCCGCGCGCAAGACCGAGGGCCTCAAGATGGCGCTCGCCAAGTATGGCTTCGACGGCCTGATCGCAGGCATCCGCCGCGACGAGGAGGCGACGCGTGCCAAGGAGCGCGTGTTCTCGCCGCGCGGACTAGAAGGCAATTGGGACGTGCGCGACCAGCCGCCGGAGTTCTGGGACCACTTCAACGCCTCGCCGCCGCAAGGCGCGCATTTACGCATCCATCCGATCCTGCATTGGACCGAGGCCGACATCTGGGCCTACACCAAACGCGAGAACATCCCGATCATTCCGCTTTATCTGTCGCAGAACGGCAAGCGCTATCGCTCGCTAGGTGACCAGGACATCACCAATCCGGTGGCCTCAAACGCTGCGAGCATCGACGAGATCCTGATCGAGCTCGAACAGACCAAGGTGCCGGAGCGCGCCGGGCGTGCGCTCGACCACGAGACCGAGGACGCTTTCGAGCGCCTGCGCGTCGCCGGCTACCTCTGACCTCAAGGACGCACTGCGGCCATGAACATGATCGTCACGCCAGCCTCGCCCGCCACCCCGAACGGCACCACGCGTCCCCAGGTGCGCATCGTCATCGTCGGCCATGTCGATCACGGCAAGTCGACGCTGGTCGGCCGCCTGCTGCACGAGACCGGCAGCCTGCCGGAGGGCAAGCTCGAGATGCTGAAAGCCGTGAGCGCGCGGCGCGGCATGCCGTTCGAGTGGTCGTTCCTGCTCGACGCGCTCCAGACCGAGCGCGACCAGGGCATCACCATCGACACCACGCAGATCCGCTTCCGCACCAATTCGCGCGACATCGTGCTGATCGACGCGCCCGGCCATGCCGAATTTCTGCGCAACATGATCACCGGTGCCTCGCAGGCCGATGGCGCGGTGCTGATCATCGACGCGCTCGAAGGCGTGCGCGACCAGACCCGCCGGCACGGCTATCTGCTGCATCTGCTCGGCGTGAAGCAGGTCGCTATCGTCGTCAACAAGATGGACCGCGTCGATTTCAGCGCCGCCCGTTTCAAGGAAATCAGCGACGAGATCTCGGCGCATTTGCAGGGCCTCGGCGTGACGCCGACCGCGGTGATCCCGATCTCGGCTCGCGACGGCGACGGCGTCGCCGCGCGCACCGACCGGATCTCCTGGTACAAGGGACCGACGGTAGTCGAGGCGCTCGACGCCCTTGAGCCGGCGCGGCCGCTGGAAGCGCTGGCGCTGCGGCTGCCGGTGCAGGCGATCTACAAGTTCGACGACCGCCGCATCGTAGCGGGCCGCATCGAATCCGGCAGCCTGGTTGCCGGCGACGAGATCGTGATCATGCCGGCCGGCAAGATCGCCAAGATAAAGACGGTCGAAAGCTGGCCGGTGACGCCCGTCGCCGGACGGCAAGGCGCGGGCCGTTCGGTCGGCATCACGCTGGACCGTGAGCTCTTCATCGAGCGCGGCGACATCATCGCGCATGCAGGCACCGCGCCGCGCGAGACGCGGCGGCTGCGCGCGCGGATCTTCTGGCTGCATGACAAGCCGCTCGCCAAGGGCGACCAGCTGCTGGTGCGCTGCGGGCCGAAGGAAAGCCGCGCCACCGTCGTGGTCATCGAGAAGGCTGTCGATCCCGGTGAATTGTCGAGCAGCGAGAACAAGGCGATCGGCCGCAACCATGTCGGCGAGATCGACATCTCTCTGTCGAGCCCGATTGCCACCGATCCCTACACCGAAAATCCGCGCACCGGCCGCCTCGTGATCGAGGTGTCCGGACGAATCGCGGGCGGCGGCCTGGTGCTGTCGGTCGATGCCGGCCAGCGCGCCGTCCCGGTCGATATCGTGCCGGTGGAATCGGCGCTGCGGCCCGACGAGCGCTCCGCGCGCTACCGCCACAATGGTGCCGTGGTCTGGCTCACCGGCCTGCCGGCCTCCGGCAAGTCGACGCTGGCCAAAGCGCTGGAGCGGCGGCTGTTCAGCAATGGCGGCTCGCCGATCCTGCTCGACGGCGATACGCTGCGCGCCGGGCTCAACAGCGATCTCGGCTTCTCCGCCACCGATCGCAGCGAGAACATCCGCCGCCTCGCCGAGGTCGCGACGCACCTCGCGCGCAACGGCCACATCGCCATCGTCGCCGCGGTCTCACCGGCCCGCGAGGACCGCGCCACCGCGCGCCGCATCGCCGACACCGCGTTCCGCGAGATCCATGTCGCGACGCCGGCGGAGATCTGCGAGGAGCGCGACCCCA